>NZ_CP092483.1:3707500-4031370 GCF_022429625.1 Devosia lacusdianchii
CTTGCTTCCGTGCCCGCCGCCGTTTGGCGCCGCGCTCTTCAGCGATGAGCGGGTTATAGGGGCGACCCATTTTGCTGTAAACCCCCCAAAACGACAAAAACGTCATTTTCTGATTTTGGGTGATTTGGCCGTGTGGAAAACTCGACTGAACCACCAGTGATTTCGGGGCTTTCCGGTCGAGACGACCAATATGGGAAATTTCCGAGATATTTCAATGGCCCGGGCGAAAGCAGTGGCCGCGGTACCGAATCCGCACTGCAGCATGGCCGTTCCAGGCTGACTCGGCCGCAACGGACCCGATTGAACGCTTCCCATGCTCCGATGGTACCCAGTGCGAGAAAGATTTCTCTTCCTCTCTATACAGGGCAGCCCGCTACGACGGCTTGAAAGACGGTGAGCCTAACGCGCGCAGCCGGCCCGTTTGCCAGGATGCGCTGGGCCACCCGGACCTCCCATACGCAGTTTCGCCGTATTTTCCTTAGATACGGCGGACGGATTGATATAGACTCCGCGCGCACATACGAGCGCGTTACGCGTAAGCGCGTGCCAAAACTGGCTAAGACCGGTTGCTGGGGACCTGCCGCAAGACACCAAAGGATGGGGCGTTGAACGCAGCGCAAAGAAACCGCCACGCCGCATTGCTGAAGGCTACGGGCTTTGAAGACAGCCCGGCGCTCACGATGCAATCGACGGACGGTGAAATCCCGCACGGTCGCGAACTCAGTTTTGCCTGGCTCACCGGTACGGTGATGACCGGCCTGACCAGCGTGCTGCTGATGGGCGCCGCGCTCTATGTTTCCTTCCAGGGGCAGGACACCTTCTCGACCGCATACGAGGCGTTGCAGCTCTCGCGACCCGAACCCGAGGCGCTGGCCCCCACCGACATGTCGGCCAAGTCTTCCCGCGTGCGCCCGGTAACAGCGACGCGCTCCGATCTCGAGATCATCGAAGCCTCCATCCGCGAAACGGTCGATGGCCGCGACATGATCCGCAACCAGCCCTTCGTGCGCATCCGCGCCACGCTGGCTACCGCGGCGACCTCATTGTCGGAAGACGCGCCAGATTACGATCCGGTGGCCATTCTCAATGCGACCCAGCCAATAACCGCCAGCCCGGGCGCGCCCGAGATCAACACCGATGTCTATGGCGCCGAGGTCGAGGGCGAAGTCGCCGTACGCCTGGCCGCCATGCCGATGACCTTCGTGCCGCCCACCGCCATCTCCGACCAGTCCGCCGCCGAATATGTACGAAGTGCCGTCGAGGCGACATTCTATGATGACGCTGCTGCACCGACCCTGGCCTATGCCGCGCTCGGTCCGACGGTGCGCGACCTGGGCCTTGCCACCGAAAGCGGTACGCTTGGCGGCATCGCCGAGAACGTGACCGTCGTTCCCAAAACCACCCGCGCCGCCGACGCCGCGCTTGGTCGGTCGGAACGCATTCTCACTATGAAGGAGCGCACGGCGCTTGACGACGTGCTGCGCCGCAACGGCTTTACCGAAGCCATGGTTGCCGCCATCGAGGGAACGCTGCAAAACGTCTTCCCGTCGACCGATCTGCCGACCGGCGCGCGCCTGCGCATTCTGTTCGGACCGTCGCGCACCTCGAATTCGCTCATTCCCTATCGCATGAGCATCTATCTGCATGACGATGCCGCCAATGTGGACGTGCATCGGGCCACGGTAGCCCTCACCGACAAGGGACAATATGTGCTCGGCCTAGCGCCGGCCGAAATCGAATTTCCCGACGAAGACACCGAAGAGGTCAACGTCGCCAACCTGCCCAGCGTCTACCGCTCCATCTGGGAGACCGGCCGCAAGCATGACCTGGACGATGCCACCATCGAGCGCATCATCGGCATGTTCGCCTATGACGTGGATATGACCAAGAAGATCGCCGCCGGCGATTCCATCGAGATTCTGGAAACCGCGCCCGATGCCGAGGGCCGTACCGAACTGCTTTATGTCGGTCTCACGCTAGGCTCGACCACTCGGCAGCTCTACCGCTTCGGCACTGATGACGGCGTCGTCGATTTCTACGATCCCAACGGCGAGACCGGCAAGCGCTTCCTGACCCGCCGGCCGCTCGAAGGCGGCGGCACCCTGCGCTCGCGCTTCGGCTATCGCATCCACCCCATCTTCAAGACGCGCAAGCTGCATACCGGCGTCGACCTTGCCGCACGCTCGGGCACGCCGATCTATGCCGCCGGCGATGGCGTCATCGAATATTACAAGTGGCAGTCCGGCTACGGCAACAAGGTCGAGATCAGGCACGTCAACGGTTACGAAACTGCTTATGGCCACATGTCGCGCTATGTCGACGGCCTGGGCGTGGGCAGCACCGTGCGCCAGGGCCAGATCATCGGCTATGTCGGTTCAACGGGCCAATCCACCGGCCCGCACTTGCATTTCGAGATCAAGATCAACGGCAACCTGGTCGATCCGCTCAGCGTCAAGCTGCCCAAGGACAATGTTCTGGCCCAACAGTATGAGCCGGCATTCCAGGAAACCATGGCCCAGATCAACGATCTGATGGCCCGCGATCCTGCGCCGGTGGCTGTGGCGACCGCCAACTAGCCCAGCTTGCGCTCCAGCGTCACCCAGGCGATCCCCGCCGATATGACGCTCAAGGCGGCGGTCACATAGGCGACCGCAGCAAATGCCGCGTCGGTCGCACCGGTCCGCAACGCTTCCTGTTCCGCATCCAGCCCCTCGGCCGGAAGCCCGAAAAAGATAGGCAACTCAGCCGCGCTGCCAAGAGCCCGCTCGAACACCGAGGCAACAACGACGCCCAGAAGCGCCACGGCCACGAGGCCGGCCACGCGTGCCACCGCATTGTTGACACCCGAGGCGACGCCGGTGTCACTATCCTCGACAGAGGTCATGACCGCCGTCGAAAGCGGCGATACGACAAGACCCATGCCCAATCCCAGCAAGGCTACTGATGGCAACACCGCGATCCAGACGTTATGCATCGGCGCTGTCAGGCCCAATGCCATAAAGCCGGCGGCAACGATCAACGATCCCGCCGCGATCAAGGGCCCGGGTCCGTAGCGGTCGGCCCATCGGCCGCTGAACGAAGACAGCGCCGTCAGGATAATGCCCAGCGGCAGGAAGGCCAGCGACACCGTGGCCGGCGACTCTCCCCAGCCGCCGATCATGGTCATGGGCAGGAAGAACATCGTGCCGCCCAAGGCGAAATAGAGCGCAAAGGTCAGGCCATTGGCTCCCGAAAACCCCATATTGGCGAACAGGCGCAGTGGCAGCATCGGCGCCTTGGTCCGGGCCTCCCAGACGAGAAAGACCACTGCCAGCAAGAGGCCGGCGCCGGACCAGATGGCCGTATGGGACAACGGCGGCACACTTTCGCTGCCGTCGCCAGTGAGACCATAGGCGATGAGCATCAAGGAAAGCGTCGCCAGTACTGCCCCAACCGCATCCAGTCGCCGTCCCTCTTCCGGCTTGTCCGGCGCCACCTTGAACCAGAGCAGCGCCAGCGCCGCAGCACCCAGTGGCAGGTTGACCGCGAACACCAGCCGCCAGCTCCAGTCCCCCAAAGCCGTCAGCACGAACCCGCCGATGATCGGTCCCCCGATCGAGGTCAATGACGATGCTGTCGCCCAGATGCCGATGGCGCGGCCACGCTCCTCGCGGGGATAAGCCTTGGCGATGATGGCGAGACTCCCCGGCACCATGAAGGCCGCACCCGCGCCCTGAATGGCACGCGCCACCACCAGCACGAGAGGCGTCGGCGCCAGCGCGCAGACGATCGAGGCCACCACGAACACCACGATCCCGGCACCAAAGGTCTTGCGCAGTCCGAACCGATCGCCGGCCGCGCCGCCCAGCAGGATCAATGCCGACAGGAACAGCAGGTAGCCATTGCTTACCCATTGCGCGTCGGCCAGCGTAGCGCCCAGATCGGCGCGAATGGCAGGGATAGCGATTGAAATCACCGAGCCGTCGATGAAGCCCATGCTCGAAGCGAGGATCGCCGCGATCAGCACGAAACGGCGGTTCTGCGGCGCGGCAATATCCTGGGTCATGCCCGACTCGGGTTTCTGTTTATCCGCTGAAGACTATTCGCGCGCCGTCCATACCGCCATCTCGTTTCCGCCTGGCTCGCGGAAGTGGAAGCGTCTCCCGCCGGGAAAGTCGAACTGCGCCTTGGTGATCGTTCCACCCGCCGCCAATACGCGCCGTTCCGCGCCATCAAGATCATCGGTGCGCACGATCGCCATCGTCGCCGCTACCTTGTTGGCAGCCTGGTCGATTCCGCCATCAATGCCGGCATTGTCTAGCCCGTCATAGTCGGGCCCATAGCTCACGATTCCCCAACCGAACGCCGCCCGAAAGAACGCGCTGGTCAGCCCGCGATTGGTCGAGGGGAACTCTACATAGTCAATCTTGTCGGTCATATCAGTGATCCATATGTTCTCTATTTGTTCTACACCGTCATGGGTCAACGTGCAAGCCGGAATGAGCCAAACGTGCGGTGCAAGGCGATCGTTCCTGCGCTAGGCTGACCACGACGCCAACGCTAAGGAGCCCACCGGCATGATCACGACACCTTCACCGACGCACCGGGCGCGCCGCGTTTTCGCCGCGGCACTGCTCTGCCTTGTGCCAGCAATTCCGGCATTGGCCGACGAAGTCGATGAATGCGGCGCGCTCGTTGCCAGCCCCTATGAAGCCGGCCATCGCGACACCGGCGTCGATCTCGCCGATGCCCGTCTGGCGGAGGCCGAAGAAGTTTGTAATGATGCGATCTCAGCCAATCCCGATGCGACCGACGCCATGGCCTGGCTGGCGCGCATCCACTATTACTATGGTGAATACGAGGAGGCGCAGGCGCTACTGGAGCCGGCTGCCGAAGCGGGTAATGCGCTGGCTCAGCAATTGCTCGGCGATATCCTGATCGATGGCCTGGGTGGTATAGAGGTCGACGAGGCCCGCGCCATAGAACTGCTCAAGGCATCGGCCACGGCCGGGTTCGCGCCGGCTCAGAACAGCCTCGGCGTCAGCTATGAGCGTGGCCAGGGCGTGCCGGAGGACAAGGCGCGCGCCGCCAAATTCTATGCCGCGGCAAGCAAGCAGGGGTTGCCGGTGGCCGAGGTCAATCTCGGCATGCTCTATGCCGATGGCTTGGGCGTGCCGGAAAACGACGAACGCGCCACCCAGCTCTTCATGAGTGCGGCGGAAAAGGGCGATGCCGGCGGCATGAACAGCCTGGCCGTCAGCTACGAGATTGGCGAGGGCATCGACATGGACCTCGACCTGGCGATGGAATGGTACCGCAAGGCCGCCGCTGCCGGTTCGAGCATGGCCCAGGCCAATATCGGCAACCTCTACGCTCAGGGGCTGGGGGTCGAGCAGGACGACAGCCAGGCGCTGAAATGGATCAGCAAATCGGCCAGCTCGGGCAATGCCTATGGCCAGTTCCTGCTCGGGGACCTCTATGAGAACGGCCAGGGCGTGACTGTCGATCTCGACCGGGCAATCGAAATCTACCGGGAGGCGGCGGCGGGCGGCAACACCAAGGCCGAGGACGCGCTCATCCGGCTCGGCGAAGCCGAATAGACAAAGGCCGGTCGCGAGACCGGCCTTTACGTTTGTTACGCCGCGGCGTCTGCTTCGGCCGCGCCGCCCGGCAGCAGCACGATGCCGTCATCATTGGCATCGACCACCACACGGCTGCCATCGCTGACGCGGCCGCCGAGAATTTCCTCGGCCAGCCCATCCTGCACGGCGCGCTGGATCACCCGCTTGAGCGGCCGCGCACCATAGGCCGGATCGTAGCCTTCATTGGCGAGCCAATCGCGCGCCTTGGGCGTCAGCTCGAGGACGATATCGCGATCCTTCAGCAGCTTTTCGAGCCGCCCGAACTGGATATCGACAATGGCGCCCATATGCTCACGGCCAAGCCGGTGGAACAGCAGGATCTCGTCGATGCGGTTGAGGAATTCCGGCCGGAACGCCGCCTTGACCATATCAAGCACCTTGCCGCGCACCAACTCCACCGAATCCCCGTCCTTGAGGTCGACGAGATATTCGGCGCCCAGGTTGGAGGTCAGGATGATCACTGTGTTGCGGAAATCCACCGTACGCCCCTGCCCGTCCGTCAGCCGCCCGTCATCGAGTACCTGCAGCAGGACGTTGAACACGTCAGGGTGCGCCTTCTCGATCTCGTCAAACAGCACGACCTGATAGGGCCGGCGCCGCACCGCTTCGGTCAGCACGCCCCCTTCGTCATAGCCGACATAGCCGGGAGGCGCGCCGATCAGCCGGGCCACCGAGTGCTTTTCCATGAACTCGCTCATGTCGAGCCGGACCATGGCGGTCTCGTCATCGAACAGGAACTGGGCGAGGCTCTTGGTCAGCTCGGTCTTGCCGACGCCGGTCGGCCCCAGGAACATGAACGAGCCGATTGGCCGGTTCGGATCCTGCAGCCCGGCCCGCGAGCGGCGCACGGCTTTGGCCACCGCAGCAACAGCCTCGGCCTGACCAATCACGCGGGCACCCAGCGAGTCTTCCATATGCAGCAGCTTCTCGCGCTCACCTTCCAGCATGCGGTCGACTGGAATGCCGGTCCAACGAGAGACCACTTGCGCAATGTGACTGGGTGTCACCACCTCTTCGGCCATCAACGGATCGATCTTGCCGTCGCCATTGGGGTCTTCCGATGTCTTGATCTTCTTCTCAAGCTCGGGGATGACGCCATAGGCCAGCTCGCCGGCCTTGGCGAGATCCCCGGAGCGCTGGGCAATTTCGAGTTGGCTGCGCGCCGCGTCGAGCTCTTCCTTGAGCTTCTGACCGCCCTGGATGCGTTCCTTTTCGGCATGCCACTTGGTCGAGAGGCTCTGCGCCTGCTCTTCAAGGTCGGCAAGCTCGCCTTCGAGCCGGCCCAGCCGCGTCTTGGAGCCGTCATCCTCTTCCTTGCGCAGCGCTTCGCGCTCGATCTTGAGCTGCATGATGCGGCGATCGAGTTCGTCCAGCGCCTCGGGCTTGCTGTCGACGGCCATGCGCAACCGCGCTGCCGCCTCGTCCATCAGGTCGATGGCCTTGTCTGGCAGGAAGCGGTCCGTGATGTAGCGGTTGCTCAGGGTTGCCGCACTCACCAGCGCCGAATCCGAGATCCGGATGCCGTGATGCAGCTCGTACTTTTCCTTGAGGCCGCGCAGAATCGAGATGGTGTCTTCCACTGTCGGCTCGTCGACGAAGACGGGCTGGAAGCGACGGGCCAGCGCCGCGTCCTTCTCCACATGCTTGCGATACTCGTCGAGTGTCGTCGCGCCGACGCAATGGAGTTCACCGCGCGCCAAAGCAGGCTTCAGCAGGTTGGACGCGTCCATGGCGCCATCCGCCTTGCCGGCACCAACCAGCGTGTGCATCTCGTCGATGAACAGGATGATCTGGCCCTCGGCCGCCGTCACTTCCGAGAGCACCGACTTCAGCCGTTCCTCGAACTCGCCGCGATACTTCGCACCGGCAATCAGCGCGCCCATGTCGAGCGACAGCAGCGACTTGTTCTTGAGCGACTCCGGCACGTCGCCATTGACGATGCGGATGGCCAGGCCTTCGGCGATGGCAGTCTTGCCGACGCCGGGCTCGCCGATGAGGACCGGGTTGTTCTTGGTGCGCCGGCTCAGCACCTGGATGGTGCGGCGAATCTCTTCGTCGCGGCCGATCACCGGATCGAGCTTGCCTTCGCGAACATCCTGGGTGAGGTCGCGCGCATATTTCTTGAGCGCGTCATAGCTGTTCTCGGCCGTCGCGGAATCCGCATTGCGCCCTTTGCGGATGGCTTCGATGGCCTGATTGAGCGCCTGCGGCGTAACGCCGGCCGACGACAGAATCTTGCCTGCGTCAGTGTCCTTCTCGACCACCAGGGCCAGCAGCAGGCGCTCGACCGTCACATAGGAATCGCCGGCCTTCTGCGCCGCGCTTTCGGCGGTGTCGAACACGCGCGCCAGTTCGCGGCTCAGATAAAGCTGCGAGCCGTCGCCGGATACGGATGGAATTTTGGCAAGGGCCGCCTCGACAGCAGCGCGCGCGGCCTTGGGATCACCCCCGGCGCGCTCGATCAGGCCATTGGCCATGCCCTGGTCGTCGTCGAGCAGCACCTTGAGCAGGTGGATGGGAGCGAACTGCTGATGCCCTTTGCCCAGCGCGATCGTCTGCGCACTCTGGATAAAGCCCCGGGCCCGCTCGGTGTATTTTTCGATATTCATGCAACTCTCCTGGTCTCGCCCGCTGCCCGGCCCCGAAGGCACCAAAACATGCGGCGGAAGCGTCGTCTGATGAAACGCCCGACACGCGGCGCTGCTCCATCACGAGAGCATATATGGGGACCAAATGCCGAGCGAAAAGGGGCGCTCATGGCGAGAGTGGGATAGAGGCGCGTCGCGTCGTTCGAAACCACTCGTAGACCTCGGGGGCGGGGTGATCAAACGCGATACGCTCCAGTATGCGGACGTGCCGATGCACCGCCTGGATTGCGGTTATCAAGAACGGACGGCCCCCGAAGCGGCCATCGCCCCGTAAGTAATTTTATATGAGACGCTGGTCGCCTCGGGGTTGCCGGTTTTTGGAACAACACGCGGAGTCGCGGACCGGGAACGCTCGCCCCGACCGGCCGCTGCTCGGACCTAAGCATGCAGCGACGCACGCTCCCGGCACCACCCCGGCCGCAGGTCGCTGCAGCGCCGCCCGTCATTCCGGAATGATGGGAGGAGGATGGCACAGGTTTTGGGGGGTGGGGATAAGGGGCACAGTTTCGTGTGCTTGGCCCCCCTCCCGGCCTCCCCCATCAAGGGGGAGGTGTGGCCCTGTGGGCGGCGCGGGATGTTGCTTCATCCTCGATCGTCACCCTCGGGCTTGACCCGAGGGGACTGCACTAGCTCGGCGCTCGGCAAGTGTAGAGCCCTCGGGTCAAGCCCTGACGTGACGGGCGGTGCTTGGGGATGCGGGCGTGTCGGCAGCGGGTGGTGGCTATGCCTCCCATCCACTGCCACTCCTTCGGGCGGGGATAAGACGAACACGTCGGCGCTTGTTGCCTCTCCAAAGCTGACCCATCATGAGCTACAACAATCCAGCCGGAGCAAATGGCCCATGTCCGATAGTGTCGCGCTGCAAACCTATCTCGATCGCTACTTCGTGCAGTTGGACGACTTGGCCAGGCTCGGCGGCGTCTCTCCCGCCGAGGTGGCGGCGCTGATCGCCGCGCGCGCCATCCCCCAGCCGATCTATACGATCTGGCCCAATGGCGCATTCTCGAGCCCCATCGGCGGCCCCCATGGTGCCGCCCCGCATGGCGAGCCGACGCACTGGTACTCCCCTGCTGCCGCATGGTGGATCCGTCGCAGCCGCGGCCTGTCGCCCGTCGATGCGTCGGCGCGGTTCGAGGCCCGATTCGTGGCTGATTTCGTCACGCGCCTTCCATTGGAACCGCAGGCTCCACTGGGTTACGCCCAGGTCTTCGCGACCGGGCGGTTCGATGCAGCCGCCGCCCAGGCATCAGCTCGAGCCGAATGGAATGACTGGATCGACGGCGGCTATGGCGTCTGCCTGCGCTACGGCGACGCCCACCATGCCATTACCAAGACCTGTCGCCGCGCCGCTGTCCTCGTCATGACCGACGAAGGGCGCCGCCCCGAGCTCACGCCGACCGAGCGCGACGCCCTGCTCGATGTCATGGAAGAACTGGAAGCCGTCATGCTGCCCTTCGCACCGCACCAGCGACCTCAGGGTACGCCGGGTCTGTGGCTCGACGCGGTGCTGGCGCGTTACGGCCTTGGCACGACGCGTGACGCGCAGCAGGCCGTCGGACAGGCGATGCCCCCACGTCTCTGCGCTTAAAACGAAAGGCCGGGCATTGCTGCCCGGCCTTTCGCAATATCCGTTTCGCCTATTCCGCGGCGTTACTGGTTCCCGCGGTGAGGAAGGCAGGCAATTCGCCGACATCGGGCTGGTCGGCGCCAGCCAGATCGCCGGCATCGCCCCCCGCCGGGCGACGGCGGCGCGGACGACGCTCGCGGGGCTTACGGGTCTCGCCTTCGGCGGCCACGGCTTCAACGGCGGGAGCCGCTTCTTCACCCTGGGCGGCTGCCTGCGGTGCGGCCGCTGCTGCAACCTCACCCTCGACGGGCTGCGGCCGCTGACGGTCCTGCCGGTCCCGGCGGTCGCCACGATCCTGACGCTGCTGGCGATCGCCATCCTGGCGGTCCTGCCGCGGCGGACGATGCTCGCCCTGCTGACGAGGCTGCTCGCCATCGGGCTGCTCGTCGCCTTCAGGCTGCACATATTGCTGCTGCGGCTGAGGCTGCGGCGAGGAAAAGCGCGAGTTCATCTCGGGCATATCATCGTCGAAATCGCCATCATCCTGGCCCTCGGGGCGCTGGCCGTTCTGGGCCTGCTGGGCGCTGGAAACGATGCGGAAATAATGCTCAGCATGCTGGAGATAATTCTCCGCCATGACCGAGTCGCCGCTCGATTGCGCGTCGCGGGCCAGTTGGAGATATTTCTCCGCGATATGGGCAGCGTTGCCGCGCACCTTCACATCGGGGCCATTGCTCTCAAAATTGCGCGACAGCGGATTGACGTGCTTGCGCCCGCCGTTCCGGCCCCGCTGACGGTTCTTGTTATTCTGATTGTTATTGGGTCTCATCTGGTCGCTTTATCTAACTCTAGAAAAATAAGCGTCACACTGGTGGCGGACCGGCACTGTGCCTGGTCGGGCCACTCCCCGCGAAGATCGCGTCCTCGCAAATGGGGCTCTATCTGGCTTCATGAAGACCGAAACCGTCGGACGGCGCTCCGAACTTTTCCTGCGTCGTTTCAGCCTCGGCTGAAACCGCGCTGCGTCTGCAGCTTCCGGAAGTGTCGGGTGGCATTGTCGCCGTGGCGCTCATGAAGCGCCGTTGACAGCACGATCAAACTATATGGTTCGCGCCCGCTTTGCCAGCATTAAATGCGCGGCCCCTCAGGCCTGCGCGTGACTGTCCTCAACATGGTGCGCCGATACAACACGGTCAAGGCCGGCAAGATCTTTATGAACGTCGACGGCTTCGTAGCCGGCTTCGAGAAACAGCGCGCTCACCGCCGCACCCTGATCGTGGCCGATCTCCACCAGAATGCGTCCGTCGGGCTTCAGCCAGCCCACCGCTTGGGCCGCGATGACGCGGTAAGGCGCCAAGCCGTCAGGTCCACCATCAAGCGCAAGACGGGGATCGAAATCCTTGACCTCGGGAGCCAGCGTTTCAACCACGGCGGAGGTGATATAGGGCGGATTGGAGACGATAAGATCGAACCCTCCTTCACCTCTCCCTTCGGGGGCGAGGTCGGCGCGTAGCGACGGGTGAGGGGGCCTTTTCTCGGCTCGGCGCGTGGGGTAGACCCCCTCGCCCGACCCAAGGGGGTCTACCTCTCCCCCAAAGGGAGAGGTGAGCAGCGGTTCAAACCAACTACCCAGCAAGAACTCAATCCGTCCAGCAACACCGTGCCGTTGCGCGTTGCCTTTTGCTGCGGCTAGCGCTTTGGCGCTCAGATCCACCGCTGCGGCCGTTGCGTCGGGCTGGTTGGCCAGGATCGCGATCGGGATACAGCCCGTTCCGGTTCCGAGATCGAGCAGCCGCCCGCCAGCAGGCAGGGCGCCGAGTGCCAGATCGACCAGCAATTCAGTCTCCGGACGCGGCTCAAGCGTTGCCGCGTTAAGCGCAAACGCGAGACCGTAGAATTCGCGTTCGCCGATGATCCGCGCCACCGACTCGCCGGTCATGCGCCGGCGCACCAGTTCGACGATCATCACAGCTCCGGCCTCGTCGACGGGTTCATTCTCGCGCGTCGCCAGCTCCAGCGCGTTGAGGCCCAGAGCGTGCTGGGTCAGCAGCTTGGCGTCGAGTGCCGCCGTCTCGAAACCCTGCCGGCTCAGCACATCGCGCCAGCCGCGCCACAGCGCTCCAAGCTTTGGTGCCTCGCTCAGTTGGCCTGCTCCATCGCCGCCAATTGGCCGGCCTGGCTTTCGGTGATCAGCGCTTCGATCAGTTCATCCAGCGCTTCGCCTGATATGACCTTGTCGAGCTTATAGAGCGTGAGGTTGATGCGGTGGTCGGTGACACGGCCCTGCGGGAAATTGTAGGTGCGGATGCGCTCCGAGCGATCGCCCGACCCCACCTGCCCCTTGCGCTCGGCTGAGCGGGCACTGTCGCGTTCCTCGCGCTGCATTTCGTAGAGCCGCGAGCGCAGCACGATCATCGCCTGGGCCCGGTTCTGGTGCTGGCTCTTCATCGCCGAGGTCACCACCAGCCCGGTGGGCAGATGGGTGATGCGCACCGCCGAGTCGGTGGTGTTGACGTGCTGCCCGCCAGCGCCCGAGGCCCGCATCGTATCGATGCGGATATCCTCGTTGCGGATTTCGATGTCGATGTCTTCCACTTCCGGCAGCACGGCCACCGTCGCGGCCGACGTATGGATACGGCCTGAGCCTTCCGTGGCGGGCACCCGCTGCACGCGGTGCACGCCGCTTTCGAACTTCATCCGGGCATAGACGCCCTTGCCCGAAACATTGGCGATGATTTCCTTGAAGCCCCCCATTTCGCCGGGGCTTTCCTCCATCACGGTGACCTTCCAGCCGTGATTGGCGGCGTAGCGCTCATACATGCGGAACAGGTCGCCGGCGAACAGAGCCGCCTCGTCGCCGCCGGTGCCGCCACGGATTTCGAGGATGATCGATTTCTCGTCGGCTTCGTCCTTGGGCAGCAGCAGGATGCGCACGGCCTGGAACAGCCGCTCGATCGTCTCGTCCAGCTCGGCGATCTCGGCTTCGGCCATCTCGACCATGTCCTTGTCGCCGCTCTTGAGCAGCGCTTCGGCCTCGGCCCGATCGCTCAGCGCCTTGTTATAGGCGCGGATCTCGCCGACGATCGGCGCCAACTCGGCATGTTCCTTGGAGAACTTAACAAACTCATCCGGTCCGGCGCCACCAGACAGCGCCGCCTCGACATACTGAAACCGCGTCTCGAGCGCGTCGAGCTTGTCCTGGGGAAGAGATGGCATTGGTGTAACTTTCGTCGTTCAGGCACGGCTTTAGGGACAACGCAGCCGGATCGCAAGTGTAAGCGCAGTCTCGCAACACCCAGTGCGCGTCACCCTCGGGCTTGACCCGAGGGCTCTGTACTTGCCGGACGTCGCGTAAGCGTAACACCCTCCGGTCAAGCCAAGGGTGACGTCCGGTGGGTGGGCAACACGCGCCCTAAACCGGCAGGTTCTGCTTTTCGATCCACTCCTGCAGCAATTGGCGGATGGTCACGCCATCGGCGCCATCGCTGAGCGCGGCGCCCACCGCCATCTGGATTGGCTTGAGGTCGACGTTGAGCACCAGTTCCTTGATCGGTCCGATCGAGGCCGGGCCCATAGAGAGCCGCGTCATCCCCACCGCCATCAGCGCCAGCGCCTCCAGCGGCTTGCCAGCCAGCTCGCCGCACATGGTGATCGGGATATTGTAGCGCCGCGCAGCGTCCACCACCATGCGGATGGCGCGCAGGCGCGGCATGCCGATCGGATCATAGGCCTTGGCCACTCGCGGATTGGCGCGATCGGATGCCGTGAGGAACTGCACCAGGTCGTTGGACCCGATGGAAACGAAATCCGCCTGCGGCAGCAATTGGTCGAGCTCGAACAGCAGACTGGGCACTTCAACCATCACGCCCAGTTCGAGCCGGCTCGGCACCGGCTTGCCGGCGCGACGCAGCCGCTCGACTTCCTTTTGCACGACCATGCGGGTCTGGATGAACTCGAAAGTCTCGGTGACCATCGGCACGAGGATTTTGAGCGGCCGCCCATTCGCCGCCAGCAGCAGCGCTCTGATCTGCGTGCGTAACAGACCCGGCCGTTCCAGCCCCAGCCGGATCGAACGGAAGCCCATGGCCGGGTTTTCCTCGGCCATCGAGCGCTGATAGGGCAACACTTTATCGCCGCCGATATCGAGCAGACGGAACACCACCGGCCGCTCGCCGGCAATCGCCATGGCCTCGGCATAAAGCTCCTGCTGCTCATGCAGGCGCGGCAGCTTGCTGGCGATCATGAACTGCAATTCGGTGCGGAACAGCCCGACACCAGCCGCGCCGGTATCGTCCAGCATCGGCAGGTCAGCGACCAGCCCGGAATTGTGCAGCAGCGTAATCTGCGTGCCATCCTTGGTGACGCTGGGCTTGTCCTTGAGCGCGGCATAGTGAGCCCGCCGCTTGGCCGTAACCTTGACCTTGTCGATATAGGCCTGCTCGATATCGGGCGTCGGCCGCAAATGCACGATCCCGGCCGGACCATCGAGAATGATATCGTCGCCGGTCTCGCACATCGAGACGATCGACTGCGCCTGGCCGACGGCCACCATGCCGAGCGAGCGTGCCACGATCGCCACATGCGCGGTGGTGCCGCCTTCTTCGAGCACGATGCCGCGCAGTTTAGTGCGGTCGTATTCTAGCAGTTCCGCCGGACCCATATTGCGGGCAACGAGGATGGCATTGTCAGGCAGCGCCTTCCGCGCCAGCGCCTGGCCATCGCCGGTCAACACGCGCAACAGACGGTTGGCCAGATCGTCGAGATCGTGCAGCCGATCGCGGATATAGGGGTCTGTCTGGCGCAGCATGCGGGCGCGGGTGTCGTTCTGGACCCGCTCGACCGCCGCTTCGGCCGAAAGGCCATTGTCGATCGCCTCGGTCAGCCGGTGTACCCAGCCCCGGTCATTGGCGAACATGCGGTAGGTTTCGAGAATTTCGCGGTGGTCGGTGCCGCCGACCATGTCGCCATGGTCGAGCATGGCATCGATCGAGACGCGCATCTTCTCGAGCGCCGTCTCCAGCCGCACCTTTTCGGCTTCGGTATCTTCGGCGATAAAATTGGACACCACGACGCGCGGGTCGTGCAGCACGACGGTGCCGAGAGCGATGCCGTCGGTAAAACTGACGCCGGTATACATGCGGGGACGCCTGAGATCGATATCGGACCCCGGCTTGATCAGATTGTCGAAATCCGAGGTGGCGATCATCTCGGCCAGGATTGTGGCCGTAGTCAGCATCGCTTCGGTTTCGTCTTCGCCATAATGGCGGCGTTCGGCATTCTGCACCACGAGCACGCCCAGCGTCTGGCCGGCCCGCAGCACAGGCACGCCAAGGAAGGCGTTATAACGCTCCTCACCGGTCTCCGGGCGATAGGCAAAGCTGGGATGGCTGGGGGCATCGTCGAGGCTGAGCGGCTCGGCTTCGGCGGCAATCAGACCGACCAGGCCCTCGCCAAGGCGAAGCGTGGTCATGTGCACCGATTCGGCAGCCAGGCCCTTGGTGGCGAACAGCTCCAGCGCGCCGTCATCACGCAGCACGTAGAACGAACACACATCGGCGCGCATATTGTCGGCGATCAGGCCCACGATCTTGTCGAGCCGATCCTGCGAAGCCAGCGGCTCCGCCATCGTCTCGCGCAATTGCCGCAGCAGCACCCTCGGGCCGCCTATGGTCGTGACCATTACCCCTATAGACGGCCCGCAAAGCCGCCCCCCTTTATCGGACGCGGCTCACTCCCCTCGACGGAGCTTATGCGTCCTTCTTGTCCAACCCGTAATAAGTATGGAGCGCGCGAACCGCAAGCTCAGCATATTGCTCATCGATCAACACCGAGGTCTTGATTTCCGACGTGGTGATCAGCTGTATGTTGATGCCCTTGTCGGCCAATGCCTTGAACATCGAGGATGCAACGCCCGCGTGGCTACGCATGCCTACGCCCACGACCGAGACCTTTGCGCCGCCCTTGGAGCCGGAAATCCGCGCATATTCGATACGGTCACCCGCATCCTTGAGCGTCTTGATTGCCTTGTCGTACTCGCTATCCGGCACCGTGAACGTGATGTCGGTGGTCGCGCCATCGTCGGCGATGTTCTGCACGATCATGTCGACGATGATGCCTTGATCGGCCAGCGTGCCGAAAATGGCGGCGGCAACACCCGGATTGTCCTTGACGTCGCGCAGGGTGATCTTGGCTTCCGCCTTGGCGAGCGTCACGCCCGAAACGATCTGCTTTTCCATGATCTCATCCTCATCGCAAACCAATGTACCGGGCACGCCGGGCGTTCCGTCCGGCGCCAGCTGCGGCGCATCAGGATCATCGAAAGTCGACCGCACCAAGAGGCGCACCTTATGCGCCATGGCCATCTCGACCGAGCGGATCATCAGCACCTTGGCGCCGAGCGAGGCCATTTCCAGCATTTCCTCGAAGGAAATCTTGGTCAGCCGCTGCGCCTTGGGCACGATCCGCGGGTCCGTGGTGTAAACACCGTCAACATCGGTATAGATATCGCAGCGATCGGCCTTGACCGCCGCTGCCACGGCAACGGCCGAAGTATCCGAGCCGCCGCGGCCCAGCGTCGTGACGCGGCCATGCGGCGACACGCCCTGGAAGCCGGTGATGACAGGCACCCAGCCGCTCGTCATCCGCTTGTCGAGTTCGGTCGGATCGATTTCTGTAATGCGCGCCGCGCCGTGGGAATCGTCGGTATGGATCGGCACCTGCCAGCCGGCAAATGAGCGCGACTGGATACCCATCTCGGACAGCACGATCGCCATAAGGCCGGCTGTCACCTGCTCGCCCGAAGCCACGACGGCGTCATATTCGCGCGCGTCGTGCAGTGGGCTGGCTTCATTGACCCAGCCGACCAGTTCATTGGTCTTGCCCGACATGGCGGAGACAACCACAGCCACTTCATTGCCGGCATCGACCTCGCGCTTCACATGGCGCGCTGCCTGGCGGATACGTTCGACGGTGGCAACGGACGTGCCACCGAACTTGACGACTATACGGGCCAATTGCTTCCCCGACACTCCACCGAACCCGGCGGTACGCTCTTCTTGGCCGGGGACATGCCACAAAGGCCGCGGACGATCAATGGGAATGAGGTTTTTGGGCCGAGCGCCACGCTAAGATGTCGAGAACGGGGTGGGTTGCTGACAGTCTGCATTTCGACAGACTGCTGGATAAGCGGCCATTTTGTCGGTTAGGATTATCGGCATGGAAGATGCCACTCGATTCAATGTCCTGGACGGCGACGGGCACATGTTATGTCCCGTTTGCGGGTTCGCAGGTTTTGCCTACGGCCCGCTTATGATGAGGGTGGCAACGAGAAAGAACGACCTGAGTCTGTTCCCACTTGCACATGGGTTGGTAGAGCAAGACATCGTGTTAGGGAACGAGGCGCAGAATGGGCGACACCGCATCCAGAGCTAAAACGCGGAAAGCTCTGGACGAGCACGGCCTCGAATTTCACCAGACCCTACCGCTCCTCGATTTTGCTGAGCCCCGACCTGTCGGCGACGTACTGGCGCGACTGTTCTGCCTAAATGCCGTTGCTGCTGCGGCGTACGGATTCCGCTCTGCAAGTTCTCTCGCTTGGCTCACGCGGGAGAACTTCGTCGACAGGCTCAGCATTAACGAACGGATTTTCTTAGAGCACGGCCAAGGAGACCCAGTCGTATTCAGGCTTCAGGTGGAGGGGATGTGGGCGCTCGCCTGGACGCTAGGCATCGTCTCCAGGCTGGATTTCTGGCGCCACTGCAGTTCCGATTTCGTCACACGATTGCCCGACCTAAAATCAGGTGAGGGAACTGCGCGGACAATCATGCAAATGAATGCGCGAGACGGAGACGAGGTACGCGCTGCCTGCGACCTGTACTACTGCCTAAACTGGGTCGTTCGAGAGACATCTCTCAGGGGTCAAACGCTCCCTCCGGGTTTGGAGCCTTATGTAATCACAGAGCGCGCCAGGGCTCTTGACTGGATACTCGGCGACGATTGGGGCGCCGGAGATTTAGACACCTGACGGCGATCAGGATGTTCTGCTGTTGATTTGGACTACCTTTCGGCAATTGTCCGCTTATAGGCGCCCGCAATGCTCGCCAGAACGACCGAAATGGGGTCGGCACCCGCCTCTAGTCACCTTGCCGACCCAAATTTGGCTCCGCGCGACCGAGCGGCCAAGAGATGCTCAAAATCGTTCGCAGAAAGCGCCTTGCTGTACAGATACCCTTGCGCCTGAGGACAACGCCACTTCTTCAGCAAGTCCTCTTGCTCTTTGGTTTCCACGCCTTCCGCGATCACCGCCAAGCCGAACCTGCGGGCCAGCATGATTACGGTCTGAACGATCGCCGCATCGGCGCCGCGAGCGCGCATATTGCTCACAAAACCACGGTCGATCTTCAAGCGGGTGATGGGAAACTGCTTGAGAAAAGCCAGAGAGGCATAACCCGTGCCGAAGTCGTCAAACGCCAGGCCTATGCCCAGGTCATGAAGTGCCTGAAGCTGATCCCTCGAGCGCCCATCATCGTTGAGCATGATGTTTTCGGTGATCTCCAGCTCTAACTGGCTCCCGGGAAACCCAGACAGCTTCAAGGCCGATGCGACGATATCCGGCAAGGGACCCGACTTGAGTTGGGCGCTGAACAGGTTCACAGCCATTGTGAATCCGCCGACCTGGGAAGCCCAGGCCGTTCCCTGCTGGCAGGCTGTCTCCAGCACCCACTGGCCCAGCGGGGCAGCAAGGCTGCTATTTTCCAGGGTGGAGAGAAAGGCGCTCGGTTGCAGCAAGCCGCGTGTGGGATGCCGCCATCGCAACAATGCTTCTGCGCCGACGATTTGACGGTCTGCCAAGCTGACTTGCGGTTGGTAGTGCAGCTCGAATTCTTGCGCTTCCCACGCCGCCCTAAGCTCAGTTTCCAGATGACGCCGCGCACTGGCAGCCGCCTTTAGAGTTGGGACAAACAGACATTGGCGGTCTCCTCCCTCTGCCTTGGCTTTGTAGAGGGCCAAGTCGGCGCTTCCCATAAGCGTCGCTGCGTCGGTTCCGTGACACGGCGACGTCGCGATCCCAAGGCTGCCACCCACCCACATCAGACTGCCGTCCAGATTGAACGGCCTTCCCAGCTCTTGGCGAATGCGAAGTGCCAAGGCATCGGCCTTCAGAAGGTCTGCGGTACCAGGTATCAGGATGGCAAACTCGTCTCCACCTAGCCGAGCAACTGTGGCTATCCCCACAGGCACGCACCGCCGAATTCGCAGGGCGGCCTCAATCAAAACGGAGTCGCCGGCGGCGTGCCCGAGTTGGTCATTGACCTCTTTGAACCGGTCCAGATCAACGAGCAGCACGGTGGAGGTCGATGCCGTCCCGAGCGCGCTTTCGATCTTCTCCAGGAACGAGGTCCTGTTTGGTAGCAGGGTGAGTTGGTCATAGTGGGCGAGATGATGCAGCCGATCATCGTTGGCCCTTCGCATCGATACGTCGCGAACCGTAGCTCCGAAACGCGCCTCCCCGTTTTCGCTCCACATGGACAGGGACATCTCGATGGGAAACTGTCGGCCGTCTACGTGCTGCGCGGTCACCTCGACCACGGAGCCCACCACCCGTGGACGTCCACCAGCCGTGAGGCGGCGCATGCCGTCGGTATGGGCGCCACGCATCTGTTCGGGAATGATGACATCAAGCGAAGTGCCGACTGCCTGTTCTACCCGCAGGCCGAACATGCGCTCTGCTGCTGTGTTCCAATGCAAGATGAGCCCACCAGCGTCGGCGATGATCATGGCGTCAGGGGAGGCCGCAAGAAATTGGTCGAGAGATGACATAAGGATCGCTTCCCAGGAGCGCCCAGTACAGCACTCACAAGCTTACCGGCGTGTTAGCATCGGTTAACACCCTTAAATCGTGATGACTCTTGAGGGGACTGCGGGGCCCCGAAGGCCGGATGCGCCCGGATGGATGGCTGCGGAGGCTGAGCTGCGCGCTCAAATACTTGGGAGTCGTGCTTGAGGGCATCGCAATGTGCAACGTCAGCGTACCCAAGCCGTTGGACAGGCTTCATGGAAGGATATTGTGATGATTGCCGCTTAGCCTGAGGGTGACGACAAGTCCATCGCTCGACCAGTCATAGTCTATGGTACCACCAAGTTGTCCTGACACGCTCCTTGTGACCAGACGGCTTCCGTACCCGCCTTTGCCGTCCGGTGACGTGACCAGCAGTCCGCCTCTTTCAGTCCGGATGAGCTCAAGGTCTTCGCCGATCGAGGAGCCTGAAAGGTCGAGCGTTCCCGCTTCGGCGGACATCGACCGTACTTCAGCGAGTTGGTCGCCAGTTCATGAATGACCAAGGCAAAGCGACCTGGCAGATGCTTCGCCCACCCCCATACGCAGCACTGCGACACGGATGCGCCCGCTGAAGGCGCCCATGTCCTCGTAAGGAGAAAGCAGTATCGAAGTCGCGTGGGGTGCCGAGCCTCACCTTCGGACGATTGCTCGATCCAGCCGAGCCAATGCCCTGCTCACTGGTATTGCGGGAAGGCGAGCCGGTCGGCTTCTGGCTTAAGTCGACGGCCGAAAGGGGCAGCCAATGGCCCCGGCAAACTGTGATATCCCAACCATCGCCGGGCCAGGCGATGGGAAAGCAGCGACAAAGCGAAGTGGGCAAAGGGCGGGCGTTACTGACCGCCCAGTCCTGGAACAGCATCCAGCCTGTTGAGCAGCTTGAGAGTATTTTGATCCACATAGGCTAAACGCCTCGTGCTCTCATACGTACCAAGCTGGACGTGCGGGTCTATCAGCCCCATCGGAAAGGGCCAGTCGGAGCCAAAGACGACGTTGGTCGCGCCGAAGGTCTTCTCGGCCGCTTCCGCCGCTGCTTCGCCGTGGCAGATGCAGTCGACGAAAATGCGCCCGAGAACCTGCTCGGGCGGCGCAGCGTTCAGCACCATGCCGGGCCGAGCCGTGTCGAAGCCGCGCTGCCAGCGCCCGGCGACCATCGGCGTCAATCCGCCGCCATGGGCAAAGCACGGTACCAGCCGCTGGTGGCGCTCGAGCACACCAGCCAGCACGAGATGGGCGATGGCCACCGTGCTCTCATATGGATTGCCCAGCAGATTAGTCAGATAAAAGGCGCTCAAGCGAGCATCGGCACATTCGCCGGGGTGGAAGAATACGAAGGCTGCGATGTCATCAAGGGCCTGCCACAGTGGTTCGAATTCAGCCAGGCCAAGGGTGCGCTCATCCCCGGTCCCGGCCGGCATGGCGAAATGGCGATGCCCGGATGCCGCAGCCGCCCGCACGATTTCGGCGGCGATCAGCGGCTCCTCGGTCGGCAGATGCAGCAGCGCCGTGAGCCGGCCCTGCGCTTTCTCGACGATGCCTGCGAGACCGGCATTGAGATAATCGGCCCAACTTCTGGTCTCTTCGCCACGTAGGTGCTGTCGATAGGTCGGCGGGGGCACGGAGACGAAGGCATGCGCCACCGCGTTCTGCTCCATCCAGGTCAGGAGCTTGTCGGGCTGGTAAATGCTCTTCATGCCCACGACATGCCCGTCGAGACTCATCACCCCTGCCCCGGCATCCCACGTTACGCCCTCGAATGACGCGAGGCGGGCCTCATCCACGGGAATGAGATGGGTATGGACGTCAAGGGCGATGGTCTGGGTCATGATGCATCCGGAAAAATGAGGCCAGCACCAGGGTGCCGACCTTGAAGCATTTCAGCGCGCGGTTGACGCACTAAAATACTCCAGGTCTTTGGCTGGTCAGGCAGCAGGCTGGCTCATCGAGGTGATGTCTGTCGAGCCATGCAGGTCTGCAGCGACGACGCGATTGCGCAATTCCCCCAGGCCTGTGGCCGAAATGACCATTTCGTCGCCCGGTTTGAGGAAGACCGCCGGCTCGCGGGCATTGCCGATGCCCTGCGGCGTGCCGGTAATGATTACATCGCCCACTTCGAGCGTCATGCCGAAGGAGAGTTCGGCGATCAGTTCGGCGATGGGGAAGGCCATCTGCTTGACCAGCGCATTCTGCATTTCCTCGCCATTGAGGGTCAGTTGCAGCCGGATTTCGGGCACGTCGAGTTCGTCGGGCGTGACGATCCAGGGCCCCATCGGCATGGTCTTGTCAATGCTCTTGCCCTTGAGCCACTGCCCGCCATGGCGGCGTTGCAGGTCACGCTGCGACACGTCATTGGCCAGGAAATAGCCGAACACATGGTCGAGCGCCTTAGCCTGCGACACCGAGCGGCAGCGCTTGCCGATGACGATGGCCACTTCGGCTTCATAGTCCCATTTGGCGGAGATATGGGGATCGAGCCCGATATCATCATTGGGACCGATGACCGTATTGGGCGCCTTGGTGAAGAAGGTCGGCGCGTTGGGCTTGTCGACGTCCTGCCCCTCGCGCTTGCCCTTGCTTTCCTCGAAATGCGCCCAATAGTTCCAGCCCGTGCACAGCACGTCGCGGGTGAAGCGCTGGATCGGGGCGGCGAGCGTCACGCCGGCCAGCGGCATGGCAACCACAGATGGTTCAGACAGCAGCGCCACGATGGCGGCGTGGCCCTTGCCAATCAGCGTCACCATGTCTCCGGCTGCTTCGGGCAAAAGGCGAATGGTTTCGCTTTCGACGGCGCCGACGCGCGGCACGCCAGCGAGCAGAACAGTTGCGAGTTTCATGGCCTCACCCGTTCGGCAGCACGGCGATGGCGCTGATCTCGATGAGATATTCGGCATTCACCATCTTGGCGACCTCCACCATGGTCGAGGCGGGGACTGGCGCCTTGAAATACTCGGCGCGCACTTTGTGGATGGTCTGGAAGTGCTCGATATTGCGCACATAGACGTCGACACGAACGATATCATCGAGCGAGCCACCGGCGGCCTCGACCGCGGCCTTGAGGTTTTCGCAGACCTGGCGGGTCTGCACTTCCACATTGCCGATGCCGGCAACCGAGCCATCGGCCGCGCGGGCCGTCATGCCCGAGATGAAGACCAGCTTGCCTTTAGCCTCGATAGTGGTCGCCTGGGAGAAATGGCCGTTCGGCTTGGCCAGGCGGTCGGTTTGGATCTGTTCTTTCATGGATATTCTCTTTGCTAGAAATAGGAGGGCAGGTCGACGCCCAGCGCGGCGCCGGCCTCAACGAGACTGTTGAGGGCGGGTGGCGCCACGCGGGCGCGTCCCTGGGCGCGGCTGCGGGCCACATGTGCCAATTCGCCCGGCGCATAGACGCGATCAACGCCCGGCGCCTTGCGCGAAGCGGCAACCCGCCCCAGCTCGGCGCCGGCCCGCTGAACGAACTCGGCCTGGTCAACGAAGTGATCGACATGGATGGCGATGAACAGGTTTGAACAGCGATAAGGCTTGGCCGGATCACCATAGAGGCCGCTGACCTCGGGACCGATGGCGCCGCCCGACAGGCCACCCGCCAGAAGATCGATCATGAAGGCGAGGCCAAAGCCTTTGGGTCCGGCCGCCGGCAGGAGCATGCCTTCGATGGCCTTTTGCGGATCATTGGTGGGATTACCATCGCGATCAGCAGCCCAGCCATCGGGAATGTTGCGACCGGCTGCGGCCGCATTGCGGACCTTGCCCATAGCCGCGGCGCTCAGCGCCATGTCCACTTCGGGCGCGAAAGCGGCATCCGAGGGCACGGCGATGGCGAGCGGATTGTTGCCGGTCAGCGGCTCGGCGCCGCCAGTGGCCGGCATCAGCGGCCGCGTATTGGACATGACGATACCCACGACGCCCTGGTCGGCCATCATGCGGGCATAGCGGCCAGCCGTGCCAAAATGAAAGGCATTGCGCACCGAGACGGCGGCGAGGCCAAACCGGCGCGCCCGCTCGACGGCAAGCTCCACGGCCTGGCGGGCGGTCAGTTGGCCAAGCACATCACCGGCATCGAGCACGACCGACGCCTCGCGATCGGAGACCACCACGCCCTCTTCGGCCCGCGAGACCGAGCCGGCCTTGAGGCGCTGCAGATACATGGGCACCAACATCACACCATGGGAGGCAACGCCCTCGATATCGGCTGCCACCAGGTCTTCGGCGACCTGCTCGGACGCGTGAGGTGAAATGCCGGCTGCGGTGAACAGGGCCGCCACGCCGCGCTGCAGGCCCAGAGCGCTGACCGTTCCATTCTGGTCGGCCAGCATCAGCGGGCATCCTCGTCATTGTCATACCAGTCGGGCCGCACCGGATAGTGCGGGCCGTCATAGATCTCGACAACGACAGTGTCCTCATGCGCCAGGGTCGGCCCATGCACATTGCCCTTGGGATTGCAGTAGAAGGAGCCTGGCTTCAGCGTCACGCCGGTGGCGGTATATTCGTAGTGCCCCGACAGGCAGAACATCATCTGGTTGGAGGCGTGCAGGTGCGGCGTCGGGATACTGGCCCCCTTGTCGAACTTGATCAGCGCCACAGAAGCACCGGTCTCCTCGTCCCGCCACAGCATCTTCTCATGCACGCCCTTCAGCGACTTGGCTCGCCAGGGCATGTCATTGGTCTGAAGCAAAATCTCTTCGAGTGAAGGCGCGCCCGGGGGCATGCCGATCTTTCCGTCCTGCGTCATCTGTCACCTGCATGTTGGGGAACAGGTCACCAGACCATCCCTCTCTACAGGCATAGAGACACTAAAAACGACAATCAAGAAGATAATCGAAAATCTTACAGGTTGGCTCCGGCTTCGAGCGCGGCGAGCAGCTTCTTGGTGGTGCGTTCGAGATGACGGCGGTTCAACGCCAGAGCCAGTTCAGTGTCCCGGCTCAACACGGCCTCCATGAGGGCCTGATGCTCGGCGACATCGTCGCGCACCTCGCCCCCGGCCGTGATCGAGAGCGCTACATAGCGCTCGGCCTGGTCGAACAAACGGTTGCGAATGCCCAGCAAAACCGCTGAATCGCAGGCCGCCACGAGCGCCGCGTGGAATTCGCGGTGATAACGCAGCCAGTCGGCATTGTGTTCGTGCCCCGCCGCGTCGAGGTGCTTGGGTACGCTGGCAAGGCGATGCATCGAGGCGACAATGGAGGATTCCCAGTCCACACCGCCCTTTGCAATGGACCACTTGAGCGCCAGCGCTTCGATCTCGATGCGGGTGCGCGACAGGTCCTGCAGGTGTGCCACAGAGGCATCGGCGACGCGAAAGCCCTTGTTTTCCTCAAGCACGACAAAGCCTTCGGTCTCAAGGCGCATCAGGGCTTCACGCACGGGACTGCCGCCGACATCATAACGCTGGCGCAGGGTTTCTGCCCGCAACCGCTCGCCAGGACGCAGCCGACCGGTCAATATGTCCTGCCTCAACTGGCTGAATACCGAGGCATTCAGTGTCGCGTGTTCATTCATGGTCGATCGGCCCTGTTTTGCTGCTCACTCGCGTACCCATAATTAATCGGGGAGAAGGCGTCACGCAATGTGATTTTAGACAACCATATTGAAAACCGACAAATAGATATATTTTCGAAAATCTCTTGACGTGGATGCCCAGCGGTCTTTTAGTGATTGCCGGCCTTGGGAACGGGCCGTAGGAGATTTTGACATGACAAAGACGGGGCGCGCCACAGACATTGGCGCAATGGTCATTGCATTGATGGCAACTTCGGCCTTGCCGACGATGGCAGCCGATGCGGTATTCGGGTTTTCGGGCTGGGCCGTGGGTTACCTGCCAACGGCCGTAGCGATCGATCGGCTGACCGAAATGGGTTACGAAATCGAGGTCGCCGAACTGGGAGGGAACAGCAATCAGCTGCAGGCGGCCGCGACCGGCGCAGTGCAGATCACGGCCATTGCGCAGGTAATGGACGCCATCGATCAGGGCCTCGACAGCCGCTTCTTCATGGAAGCCAATACCAATGAATTCCTGCTGGTCTCCAAAGCCGAGTTCGAGACTTGCGAGTCGCTTGACGGGCGCACCGTCGGCATCCAGTCGACCGGCTCGTTTGTCGGCCAGCTCGCCATCCAGTGGCTGGCCCAGGCCTGCCCGGGCACCAATACAAACCTGACCGTCATCGAGGGGTCGGACAATCGCCTCGCGGCACTGCTCGCCAACCAGCTCGATTCCAGCGTGGTCGACCTGCAGGACTGGACCCTGCTGCAGCGCGCCAAGCCAGGAGAGTTCACCGTCACTGGCGATTTCACCAAGATGATGCCGATCATGCGTGCAGCCTTTGCCGCGCCGCAGAGTTTCATCGCGGAAAACCCGCAACTGATCGAAGACTGGATCCGCGTCCACCTCGACGTCTATCGCGAGGCCTATGACAATCCTGACCTGCTGGTCGATAAGGGTCGCGAACTGCTGGGTGAAATCGACCCAGAGGCGCTGCCCGCCATTGTCGAAGCCTTCCTCGCCGCGCAGGTCTGGCCGGTTGACGGGGGCCTCGGCAAGCAGGACGTGATGGACACGATCAACTTCTTCAACAATGACGGGGAGCCCTTCGTCAACATCAAGACTGCCGACGACGTTGCCGACCGCACCATGCTGGACAAAGTGCTGTCGCAGTGATGGGCTCCAAGGAAAGCAAACAAAGCGGAGCCCCCGGGCTCCGCTGGACACCCGACCACATCGTGGAAACGGCACTGGGGCGAAATCTCGTCCGCGCCGGCATGCTGCTGGCCCTGATCGGGGTATGGCAGCTTGTCGGCAATGATACGATCGGCCTGCTCTTCCCCACCTTCGGGCGGACCCTCGCCGCATTCTGGACGCTGGTCAGCGACGGCACGCTGCAGATGGCGCTGTTCGTGACCAACCAGTCCTTGGCGGTTGGCTTCCTGGTCATGCTGGTCATCGGTATTCCGCTGGGCATCGTCACCGCCCGCGTGTCGCTCCTGGACCGTATCGTCACGCCATACATAACCTTCCTCGTCGCCATTCCGGTGATCGCACTGATCCCAGTGGTGCAGGCGCTGATGGGTCTCACCTTCGCCGCGCGCGTCACTGTCGTGGTGTTGTTCGGCATTCCCTACATCATCATCAACACCGCTGTTGCCGTTCGGCGCGTCGACCCAATGCTGACCGAAATGGCCACCAGCTTTGGGGCCTCGCCCTGGGTTCGCCTGCGCGACGTGGTCCTGCCGGCCGCCGTGCCCGGAATCATGGCTGGCATCCGCATCGCCCTGGGTCAGGCGCTAATCGGCATGGTCGTGGCGGAGCTAACCATTGTCGGCGCCGGCATCGGCAGCCTCATCGCCGACCTGCAGGGTCGCTTCCGGGTTGCTCCGGTTCTGGCCATCGCCGTCACCATCGTGCTCGAGGGCGTGTTGCTGATGACCATCGTTGAATGGATCGAGCGTCGTCTCGGTCGTTGGAGTCAATCATGACCGACAATCTGGCCCCGGCCATTTCCATCAAGAATCTCACCAAATATTACGGCCCGACCAACGGCAACCGGATGAAGGCGCTGGAAAGCGTCAACCTCACCGTGGGTCGCGGGGAGTTCGTTTCCATCATCGGCCCCAGCGGCTGCGGCAAGACCACCATGCTCAAGATGGTCGGCGGCATTCTCGGCTGGGACGAAGGGAGCGTCGAAGTGTTGGGCAAGGCCGTCACCGGCCCCGGCCCCGAACGCGCCACCGTGTTCCAGTCTTTTGCGCTGTTGCCCTGGATGACCATCATCGACAACGTCTCCTTCGGCCTCAAGGTTCGCGGCATGGCCAAGGCGGAGCGCTACGCCATCGCCCGGCGCCTGCTGGCTTCGGTGGGCCTGGCCGATTTCGAGTACTCCTATCCGCGCCAGCTGTCTGGCGGCATGCAGCAGCGCGTGGGCCTGGCCCGGGCCCTCGCCGTTTCGCCACAGCTGCTTTTAATGGACGAGCCTTTCTCAGCCATCGACGCGCAGACACGGCTGATCCTGCAGACCGACCTGCTCGACATATGGTCCAAGACGGACCTTTCGGTCCTTTTCATCACCCATGCCATGGATGAGGCCGTCTTCCTCTCCGACAAGGTGGTCATCATGGGGGCCCGGCCGGGCCATGTCACCGATGTCATCGACGTCGACCTGCCGCGTCCCCGCACCGAGGAAACCCGCCGCGATCCGCGTTTCGTGGAGCTGACGGGCTTTGTCTGGGATCGCCTGCGCGGCATGATCCAGGCCGACGAACAGGCCGCATGATGGAGGCACTGCAAGACACGGCCCGCCGCAAGGGGCCCTTCCTCATCTCCCTCGTCGCGCTGGCCGCCATCTGGGAGATCGGGGGCCGCAGTACCGACTTGATCACCCTGCCCCCGCTATCCGATGTGCTTGTGGCCTTCTACAAGCTCTGGGCCAGCGGGGACGTTACGGCACCGCTGCTCGACAGCACACTCGCCCTGATTTATGGCCTCGTCATCTCGCTGGTCTTTGGCAGCCTCATCGGAATCGGAATGGGCATGTCGCGCTTCGTCGAGGTGGCTGTCAGCCCCTATGTGAAGGCGGGCCTTTCGGCGCCCATGATCGCCTTCGTGCCGGTTTTTTTGATGATCTTCGGCATCGGCCCGGCCACGCGTATTGCCACTGTGGTCGCCTTCTCGATCTTCATCGTGGCGACCAATGCGGCCACGGCGATGCGCTCAAGCGATCCGCGGCTGATTGAAATGGCCCATTCCTTCGGCGCCAGCCGCTGGGCCATTTTCCGCGATGTCCGCCTGCCGGCCGGGGCGCCCTATTTCCTGGCCGGATTGCGGCTGGGCGTGGCGCGCGGTATCAAGGGGCTGATCAATGGTGAAGTGCTGATCGCCATCATCGGTCTCGGGGGTCTGGTCAAGAAATACGGCACGGTCTTCTCCATGGACCAGCTTTATGCGGTGATCCTGCTGATCGTGCTCTATGCGGCTATTGCCGTGGGCCTCGTATCGATGCTCAGCAAACTGATCGTGGCTGAAGAGAAATGATAGAGCCGCCCATCTTAGCGCCATTGCAAATGGTCCGGATGGGCGGCCGTTGGCATACCGAATTGGCGACGCCGATGTCCGTGGTGCGTGCCGCGACATCGGCTTTCGGCGACGAGCCGGAGGGCCTGACGCTCGAGCAATGGTTGAACGCGCGTTCGGCACCAGCTGGACGGTGGATACGGTCAGCGACGGCAAGCTCATCCTCCGTCTCATCGAACCGCTCGATATCTGCGAGATCGAGGAATTCGACGTCGATCCCCTGCTCTTCCTAACCTGATCGGGCGCTCCGCGCCGTTTGCGAAGCCGATGATGCAGTGGCTCTTTCGGGAGCAGAGCGAGCGGGTTGTGTGACCTCAATAGCGAGCGCGCCATCGACGATTTACAGTTTTATCGAATATCGTTCAGATGCGGACCGATCCGTGGCGTTGTTGCGGTGTAGAATTCGTTCATCCAGCCTGACTGTGGAGCAGGGGCGGCCTGGCTGCCCCTGCTTTGCTATCAGTGGTGGCCGGTTTTGGCCCAGGGCATGGTCAGGCGTTCGACCAGTGCCACTACGCCGAACAGCAGCACGCCCAGCATGCTGAGCCAGACCAGCGCCGCCCAGGCGAGAGGGCTGTTCAGCTGCGAATTGGCGGTCAGCAGCAGATTGCCCAGACCCTCGCTGGAGCCGACGAATTCGCCGATCACCGCACCGATCACCGTGAGCGTCACCGCCACCTTGGCGCCGGCGAAGACGAAGGGTAGAGCTGCCGGCAATTGGACCTTCCAGAAGATCTGAAAGGGCGAGGCGCGCAGTGACTTTGCCAGTTCGATCAACCCCTTGGGCGTCGCCCGCAGGCCCGTTGCCGTGTCCACCACCACTGGGAAGAAGGCCACGAGGAAGGCAATCGCCAGTTTGGATTCCATGCCAAGCCCGAACCAGACCAGGATAATGGGCGCCACGGCGACTTTGGGCACCGATTGCAGCGCGATCAGCCCCGGATAGAGCGTGAGGTTGAGCACGCGCGAATTGGCAACCGCCACCGCCACGGGAATGCCAACCAGGATGGCCAGGGCAAAGCCATAGACGCATTCCTGCAGGGTCGGCCAAAGGTGCCGGGCCAGGAGGCCAAAATTTACCGTACTGGCCCAGGCGACATCGGAGGGACTGGGCAGGATGATCGGGTTGATGTTGAACAGATCGGTATAGAGCTGCCAGGCGAGGATGATGATGGCGAGGCCGGCAAAGGGATAGATGGCGTGCAGAACTCTGGTGTAATTCATCGGGCGATCCCCAATGCGCGGCCGGCGCGGTGTTCGTAATCGGTGAATTGGGCGGTGTAGCGCATGGCCGTTTCCCGCGGATAGGGCAGGTCGATCTCGATAAATTCGGCGACGGTCGAGGGGCGCTTGGAAAAGACCGCCACAACGTCAGAGAGATAGATGGCTTCGGAAATCGAATGGGTAACGAACATCACCGTGGCGCCGGTCCTTGCCCGAATGGCGAGCAGAAGATCGTGCATTTCCATGCGCTTGAGCTCGTCGAGGGCGCCAAAGGGCTCATCCATCAGCAAGAGCTTGGCGTCATAGACCAGCGCCCGGCACAGCGCCACGCGCTGTTGCATGCCGCCGGACAGCTCGGACGGATAGCGGTTCTCGAAACCGGACAGCCCGACCAGATCGAGCAGTTCGCGCGCCCGGGCGATGCCGGCCTGGTTCAGTTCACCCCGGATCTCGAGCGGAAACAGCACGTTCTTGAGGACAGTGCGCCAGCTCATCAGATTGGGCTGCTGGAAGACGAAGGCGAAGTTGGGATGCGGCCCCGTTACCGGCCGGCCGTCGATGGTGACCTGACCTGTCGTCGCGCGTTCGAGGCCGGCGACAATGCGCAGGAAGGTGGTCTTGCCGCAGCCGCTGGGGCCGAGCAGGCTGACCAGTTGCCCGCGTTTGAGGCCGAAACTGACCCGTTCGATCGCCGTGATATCTGCCTGGCCCGGCAGCGCGAAAACCTTGCCGACATTGTCGAACTGCCCAAAGACCGGGGCTTCGTCGGCAGGGCCCGATGGGGCCTGTGCTGGTGAAGTGGACGTCATGAATGTTCCGATATGATTGGAGCCACCCTCACCCTTGCCAGGTGCGGGTGGCCTCCAGTGTTCAGGATGTTGGCTTGGCTAAGCCTCAGGGCTTGATGGCGTCTTCGGGCAGGAAGCCCGTCGCGAAGATCGCCGATGCCTGCGGCGCCGTGCCCGTGACGCCGACATTGTCGAGCACGAAAGCGAGGCCGGTTTCCATCTTGCCGGCATCGAACCACCCAAGGCCATTGGCCGTGGTGTCGTCGGTCACCACCAGGCCGCGGACGATTTCGATCTCGGCAAGAATGGCCGTCTTGTCCAGACCATCGACATATTTCAGTTCGTGATCGGCCGCCGCCTCGGGATTGTCGAGAGTGAATTTCCAGCCTCGCAGAGCAGCATGAACGAACTTCCTGACCACATCTGGATTGGCTTCGATGAAGGCGCCGGTGGCACCGATGCCATTTGAATAGAGCTCGAGACCGTGATCGGCGAGCAGGAAGGTGTTGAGCTCGGTGCCCGCCTCGGTCGCACCCTTTTCGAGGCCAGGCTTGGACATGACGAAGAATTCGATGGCGGGGACCTGGCCGCTGAGCAGGGCACTGGCGCGCGCCGGCGGGGCGACATTGGCCACCTGAAGCGTCTGCGGATCGAGGCCCTGCTGCTTCATGTAGCCCTGGATGACCTGGGGTGTGATGCTGCCGGCGCCACTGCCGATGGTCAGCCCTTCAAGCTGGGCGGGTTCGGTGACATTGGCGCCATTGGCCAGCGAGAAGATGGCATAGGGCGCTTTCTGGTAATTGACGGCGACCATCTTGATGTCGTTGCCGGCCGCCTGTGCCAGGATAACGCCCGGCAGATCGACGAAGCCGAGCTGGGCGGTATCGGAGGCTATGGCCTGCATCACCTGAGCAGTGCCCTGCGCAGGAATGATCTCGACATCGAGCCCCACTTCCGCGAAATATCCTTCGCCCAGCGCGGCATACCAGGCTGCATGGCGGCCGAGCGGGATGAAGTCGAGCGAGAAGGTGACTTTGGTCAGTTGCTCCTGCGCCATTGCTGGCGCCACCACGCTACTACCCATTATCGTGGCTGCAGCCAGCAGACACATTCCCAGTTGTTTCCAAGCTGTCATTATAGTGCTCCCTGTATCGGCGACGCCCAGCCGAGCGCCGGCGTGACCAACCCCCTCGGTCACGAGACATCAAACACACGCCTAAAAAATCGACTCGTCAATTGATTTTCGATTATCGTGTTGAATTTCGGCATTGTGAAGGCTAGGGTTGAAGTTGAAGCAAGGCTGTTTCGGCAGCGCTCAGGCCCGCCGGCAATCGACATGAGGGGTGGTATGAACGACGATCACGGTTTTATCCTCGCACGGGAACAGGGGATCACGCTGGGCGAGATCGGCCACCGCATTTTTTTCGAGAATGATCTCACGCGCGTCTGGGAGGTGCGGCTTGAGCCCGGGGAAACGCTGGGATTCCACATTCACCGCCATCCCTATCTGGTGGTGTCGCTGGAAGGTGGCGCCAACCGTATCGAAACGATTTTCGGCCAGACGATTGATGTTGACGAGCCATCGGGCCACACCGTCTTCATCAATGAAAAGCGCGCTATCCACCGTCTGACCAATACCTCCGGGGTGCTCTACCTGTCCCGCCTGGTCGAGTTCAAATCCGAAATCTGGATTTACGACGGTGAGAGCAACTGACGTGGTGGCAATCGGTAGCGGACAAAATTGCATCGGCGGCGCGAGGCTTCTTCTGGAACAACAAGTCCCTCTTCCGCCACTGATGGCCATGACGTAGCGGCTTGCTGCCTTGGCTGGCCAAATCCGAATATGGATCTCAGAGCGGATCGACAGCTCTTGGAAAGCTACTTAAAGTTCGCGGACGCCCAGAGCAGCTGCTGGATATGGCTACCCTGGTGCGGCGCGCGTGGCTCTCGGGCCGGAATTGCCCGCGCTCTATTCGACCGACGATCATCTTGCGCGGGATCTGATGGCCGCCGGCATTAGGGTAGACGATCCACTCTGGCATTTGCCGCTGTGGTCACCCTATGACGCGATGATGAACTCCAAGATTGCCGACGTGAACAACGCTGGCACCAGCGGCTTCGCCGGCTCAATCACGGCCGCGCTATTCCTATACGCTTTGTCGACCGGGCGAAACCTCACCTGGACATCATGGCGTGGGCACCCGAGGCCGCCCAGGTCGCCCCCTCGGCGGAACAGACCACGGAATTCGATCGGTTTATGACGTGCTGAGGCAGCGCTATCATAGGCGCTGACATCGTCCGGCCATTGGCTCGATGGACCAGTTACCTGAGCTGGTCCAGCACCCATTGCCTGAACGCCATGACACGCGGCAGGCCGGCCTTCGTCTGCGGGGTGACCATATAGTATGCCCCCGGCCCCGCAATTCGCCCCGGAAAGGGCGATACGAGCTGGCCCCGCGCCATTTCCTCTTCGATGAGGAAGGTCGGCACCAGCGCCATTCCCAAACCGGCCTTAGCTGCCTCGATGATCATGAAGAAATGCTCCAACCTCGGGCCCCAGTTTATGTCAGGCAGGTCAGAGCCGATGGAGCGGAACCAGTATTCCCAACTGTCAGGGCGCGTCGAATGGTCGATTAGGCGATAGTCGGCCAGCTGAATGGGTTTGATAAGCGGGGGCCGGCCCTCCAGCAGCACCGGGGAGCAGACGACCTGGATTTCCTCGCTCATCAGCGGATCGATCAGCGCCTCCGACCACTGGCCATTGCCAAAGCGAATGGCAATGTCGATGCGCTCGCGCGTGAAATCGAGCTCGCCGTCGCTGGACACCACATTGACGGAGACATCGGGATAGAGCGCCTGGAATGAGGGAAGTCGCGGCAGCAGCCAGCGCGTCCCGAAGGTCGGCAGCATGCCGACAGACAGCGTGCCCTTGCCGGCCTTGGACGACATCAGCTCCACCGTTCCGGCTTCGATCAGGTCCAGGGAGCGGCTGATCAGGCGGCTGTAGTAGGAGCCCTGGTCGGTGAGCTGGATGCGCCGGCTACGCCGCGTGAAGAGCGGCACCTCGAGATATTCCTCGAGGCTGTGCACCAGGCGGCTAGCGGCGCTTTGGGTGACGTTCAATTCCTCGGCCGCGCGCGTGAAGGAATTGTGTCGCGCGACAGCTTCGAAGGTTCTTAATGCGTTGAGCGATGGGAGAACGCGTCGTTTCACCGATTATCATTCCATAGAGTCATGCAAGGGCGATCTTTATGCGCCTTGCGGCGAGACGCCAAGCAGATAGCATTTTCAACAGACACACATAACCCGCACCCATTTCTGACACTTTGGACGCATCACATGATCCCATTTCACATGGCTTTCGCTGTTAAAGACAAGGAAAGCACCCGCCATTTTTACGGCGATGTCATCGGCTGCAAGGTGGGCCGCGAGGCAGAGAACTGGGTCGATTTCGACTTTTTCGGGCACCAGCTGTCCGCGCATCTCAATACCGACCCAAAGCCGGTGGCCAAGTCCAAGGTGGGCAATGACATGGTACCGCTGCACCATTTCGGTGCGGTCCTGCCCTGGGACACCTGGAATGATCTGATCGATCGCCTGCGCGGCGCTTCCTATCCCTTCGTCATGGAGCCCAAGGTCCGCTTCGAAGGCGAGCCCGGCGAGCAAGGGACATTCTTCCTGCTCGACCCTTCGGGAAATGCGCTCGAATTCAAGTCCTTCCGCAATCCCGACGCCATTTTCGAGCACTGAGTTTAGTCCCATGAATTCCTTCGAGATCGGTCGCGACCTCACCTCCATCACCATGGGTATCGATGCCTACGAGCGTCGCCAGCCTGCCGATCGCAGCCTGCTCGGCGGCGAGGGCCTAGTGCCGATCTATCTGGGAAGCGAAGACGTCCAACCCCGCCACTATGACGCCGTCGAAACCATCAGGGCCGATCTCGATACGCTGGCCACCGCAGCGTCCGCTCTGCACGAAGGCCCTCGCAAGATGTTTCTTCAAGGCATGATCCGCTCGGTGTCCACCGCCACCAAGATGCTGGCCGGTGCGAGCCCGAGCTTTGAGGAAAAGGTGACTCACCTCGTCGGCGCGCCCGCCGGCCGCGAGGATGCTGCGCTGATCGAGGATGCACGCGCCAGGCTTGACGCCGTTCTCAAGCGCTCCGGCTTCGTTAATGGTTCGCTGGGCGAACGCATCGCCGCCTGGGAGGAAGCCCGCGCCATTCCCGCCGAACAGATCGAAACCGTGTTCCGCGAGCTAATGTTCCAGGCCAAAGCCAAGACCGACGAGATGATCTTCGACACCGGCGACTATGACATGGTGCTCAACCCGGTCCGTGGCATGTTCTACACCGCCCGTTGCTCGTTCAACGAAGGCAAGATGGACCTAAATTTCGACTTGAGCTTTACGCGCGCCGCGCTCAAGCATCTGGTCTGCCACGAAGTCTATCCCGGCCACTCGACCCAGCTCCTGTCGACCAAGGCTGCGGTAGATGCCGGAGAGGCGCCTGTCGACGCTCTGCTCATCACCACCGACGCCATTACCGGTTGCGTGCAGGAAGGCATCGGCGACCAGGGCGTGCACCTGATCGATTTCGTGGAGGACGACGACGACGAAATCCACATCGAGCTGCGCCGCGTGCGCTCTGCCGCCCAAACCAGCGCCGCCTGGATGCTGATGGTGGAAGGGGTGCCGCGCGAGGATGTCGCCAATTACCTACGCACCACTGCAATGGGCCAGGAAGCCTGGGTGCAGGGGCGCCTGCGCATGGCTGCCCATCCGTTCCGCGGACCGTTCATTTCTTCATACTGGGCCGGCAATGAGGTCGTCCGCAAGGTGCGCGAGCGCGTGACCGAGGCCGACCGGCCGGCTTTCATCAAGGCGCTCTACAGCTATGCCAATTCGCCCGAGAGCCTCTCGATGTTCCCCCAGGTTGCCAACTAAGAAAGTCATGGTCCCATGAAGTTCACCATTATCGGTGCCGGCGCCATCGGCGGTCTGGCCGGCGCCTACATGACCAAAGCCGGCCATGACGTGCTCCTGGTCGATCGCTGGAAAGAGCATGTCGCCGCCCTCAATCAGAACGGCATGACCATTGATGGCGTGCGCGGCGATCTGACTGTCAAGGTCAAGGCGGCACCCCCCGATCAGCTTTCCGGCGATCTGGGCGTCGTACTCATCGCGACCAAGTCACAGCACACGCTCGAAGCTCTCAAGCAGATCATCCCACTCCTCACCACCGACAGCGCCGTGGTGTCCTATCAGAACGGCTTCAACGAGCCCGACATGATCGCGCTGCTTAACGATGCGGGCCTGCCCGGCGACAGGATGGTCATCGGCTCCATCCCCAATTATGGCGGCGCGCTGGTTGATCCGGGCTATATCGAATTCGTGCATGAAGGCCCCATCCAGCTGGGCGAAATGAACGGCGAGACGTCGCCTCGCCTCAAGGAAATCGGCGACGCCCTCTCGGCTCTGACCGAAGTGCAGTACTCGGATCGCATCTGGGGCCAGATCTGGGCCAAGGAAGTCTATTCCGCCCAAGTGGTTTTCTCCGCTCTCGCGGATGCCAATATCCGCGACACGCTTGGCGTCGAGCGCTATGCGCGCCTTGCCGGCGCGGTCGTCAAGGAAGCACTCGAGATTGCCGACGCCAACGATATCGACATCCAAGCGTTCGACTTTTTCGACCCCGCCAATTATCGGGTCAAGACTGCCGAGGACACCAAGAAACTCCTCGCCAATATCGACCACGCGATCTGGCTCCTCAAGAAGGACCAGGACAACAAGCCGACCCACAATTTCAAGAAGAAGGGCTCGGGCATCTGGTGGGATATCGTTTATCGCAAGCGCCCATCGGAAACCCGCGCCTTTGCCGGCAAGCTGATTGAATTCGGCAAGAAGGCCGGCGCCGACACCCGCCTCAACGAGAAGATGGTGGGCATGATCTACGAGATCGAGGACGGCAAGCGCCAGCTTGGCTTCCACAACTATGATGAACTCGAAGCCTATGCGGCCGAGATCGGAAAGACCCTGCCATGACCACAAAGCTCGGCGTTGGCCTGATTGGCGCGCATACCTGGGCCGACAAGGCACACCTTCCCGGCTACCAGGCGCATGAGCGCGTCGACCTGATTGCAGTGTGTGATCTCGATCCCGATCGCGCCAAGGCGATGGGCGAAAAGTACGGCGCGCGGAAAATCTATTCGGACCCCGAAAAGCTTATCGCGGATCCGGACGTGCAGATGGTCGACGTCTGCACTCCCACGCACACTCATTTGCCGCTGAGCCTTCTGGCCATCGACGCCGGCAAGCATGTGCTGAGCGAAAAGCCACTTCACACCGAAGCCGCCCCGGCTTTCGACGCGGCCGCCAAGGCCGATGCCAAGGGCGTGCGCACCAAGCTCGGCTTCACCTTCCGCTACTCGCCTGCCATTCGCCAGATCAAGGCGTGGATCGATGACGGCACGCTTGGCGAAGTGTTCCACATCCACGGCTTCGAACAAAATTCGCAGTGGCTCGACCCGCAGGAGCCGCTGCGCCAGATCACCCCGGGCGTCGATCGCAATTCGCTGATCCCGGCCTCGATCGTCGGCTATGGGTCGCACCTAATCGACCTTATGCGCTGGTTGGGCGGCGAGTTCGGCTCGGTTGCCTCAACCATGAAAAACTTCATCCCCGAGCGCATCGTGCGCGGCGAAGTGGGCCGACAGAAGATCAAGGTCGAAGACGGCGCCGTGGCGCTGGTCGAATATGCAAATGGCGCGCAGGGCCTGCTGCAGACCTCCTATGTCGCGGTCGGCAATTATCCCGGCGTCGAAATCCGCGTCTATGGCTCCAAGGGAGCGGCCGTCGCCCGCCTGATCTCGGAGTTCGGCACGGCCGAAACCCTCAGGATCGCCAAGGCGGAAGCCGTCGAATTCGTTCCCTATGATGTTGGCCCCGCGTCACTGCCGCCTGGCACGACGCTCAACACCCCTTGGCCCGAACTCTACTATCGCAATCTGGTGCGCCACTTCGTCGATGAAATCCTTGAGGACCGGCCGCAGGAATGCACCTTCTTTGATGGCGCCAAGAGCCAAGAAATCGTCGACGCCATCATCAAGGCGCATTTCGAGCGCCGCTGGGTCGACCTGCCGGGCAGGCAGGCATGAGCCAGGCCTACGATCCATCCCTGGTTGACGACTTCATGGCTCACCATTGGGGCTTCCGTCCTGTCGACGCGACCTTCATGGGCGACAGAAACCACGATGCCTTGCTGCCGCCGGCCGGGCCCGAAACGCTCGCCGACGAGGTAGAAGGCATCGATGCGCTGCGGCTCCGGCTTGAAAACAGCGCTGAGCCGGCCGATCTGGGCGATCGGCTTGACCGGCGCATGATGCTGGCCGAGTTGGGCATGCAGCGCCTGGCCGCCCAAACAAGGCCGCGCCTTAACAATCCGGCCTGGTATTCGGGCGAAGCCGCCTTCGCGATCATCTCGCTGCTCTTGCCCCAGTCTATGCCCATCCGCCACGAGGCCCTGGTGGCCCGGCTCAGCGGCATCGCGGCATTCCTCCAATCGGCCACCGAGCGTCTTGAAGGCGCGGCCGTGCCGCAAGGTTGGATCAAGCGCGCCCAAAAGGAAGCCCTGGCCATGGCCGAGTTCCTGCGCACCGATATCAGGCTGCATGAAGAATTCGCCGACGACTGGGCTGAGCCGGCGCGCTGGGCAGCTGATGCGTTTGAGGCTTTCGCCGCGGCGCTCGATGGCCACCCCGATGCCGATCCGGCTTGTGGCGAAGCCTATCTCACCCGATTGATGGCCGAACTGCATGGCCTGCCCATGTCGCCGCGCGAAGCGGTCGAGAAGGCGGAAACGGCCTACAGGCGGATGGGCGAGGAAATGGCCGAAATGGCCCGGGCCATCGATCCCAATCGCACGGCCGACCAGATTCTTGCTGGCCTTGCCGATATCCACCCCGATGATCCCGAATCCGTCTTTAACAGCTACATGGATTGGGACGTCCAGGCCGTGGCCCAGGGCGCCGCGCTCGTCACCCCTGCCCAGGAATACGATCTGGACTACCGCTGGATGGCCCCGTGCTTCCGCAAGATCAGCCAGCCGCTCTACTTCCTCTTCTACCGCTCGCCCCCCGGCCTTGATCCCGGTGCGGGCAGCGTCTACTGGGTCACCCCGCCCGGCGAAGACGAGACCGCGTTTCTTCGCGGCAACAATACTGCCATGGTGAAAACCATCCATTCCGTGCATCACGGCAGCGTTGGCCATCACACCCAGAACACCCGCGCCCGGGCCGCCGCCTCACGCCTTGCTCGCATCGCCGGTACGGACTGCGCGCTCGGCCTCGCCTTTCTGGGCTCAGGCACACTGATCGAAGGCTGGGCTTGCTACGTCGAAGACCTCCTGATGGAAGCCCCCGGTTTCTACACGCCCGAGGAAATCCTCCTTCTCAAGCAGTTCGAACGCCGCAACGCCGCCAGCGTACTGGTCGACATCAAGCTGCATCTGGCCGATTGGACACTTGAGCAAGCCATGGACTTCTACCGCTCGGCAGGGTTCGCTCCCGCCCGCGTCGAGGGCGAAGTGGTGCGCAATTCCATGCTGCCCGGCTCGCGCCTGATGTACTGGCTGGGTGTCGAAGGCATCAAGAGCCTGCGTCAGCGCTGGAAGGGTGATACGCTCAGCTTCCACGATGGGCTTCTGAGTTTCGGCCACATGCCGCTCGCGTGGATCGCCGAGGAAATGGAAAAGGCGGGGCAACTCCACCCATGACCGACCAGACCACGCCGCTGCTCGACATCAAGGGGCTCGTCACCGAGTTCAGCACCGAAACCGGCCTCGTCCGCGCCGTCAAGGGCGTGGACCTGACCATCGGCCAGGGCGAAACCGTGGCCCTTGTGGGCGAGAGCGGCTCGGGCAAGTCTGTGACGAGCCTTTCGGTAATGCGCCTTATCCCAAAGGGCATTGGCGCCATCGCCGGCGGCGAAATGCTGTTCCGCACCCGCTCGGGCCAGGTCATCGATCTAGTCAAACAGCCCGAACACGCCATGCGCGCCATTCGCGGCAACGAGATCGGCATGATCTTCCAAGAGCCGATGACCTCGCTCAACCCCACCCAGAAGGTCGGCGCCCAGATCGCCGAGGCGGCCCGCCTCCATCAGGGCCTCACCCGCAAGCAGGCTTGGACGCGCGCCGTCGAAATGCTGGCGCTGGTGGAAATCCCCGATCCGGCCCGCCGTGCCGAGGTGTATCCCCACCAGATGTCGGGCGGCATGCGCCAGCGGGTCATGATCGCCATGGCGCTCGCCTGCAATCCCGCTTTGCTGATCGCCGACGAACCCACCACTGCGCTCGACGTCACCGTGCAGCTGCAGATCCTCGAACTCATGCGGCGCCTCCAGCGCGAGATCGGCATGGGAATCCTCTTCATCACCCATAATCTGGGCGTCGTCGCCGAAGTCGCCGATAGCGTCGCTGTCATGTATGGCGGCCGCATAGTCGAAACCGCGCCGGTGCGCGAACTCTTCGCCCGGCCCAGCCATCCTTATACCCGCGGCCTTCTCGATAGCCTCCCGGTGGTCGATCGCGCCGCCCGCAGCCGTGGCGAAGAGCTTCGCCTGCGCGCCATTCCCGGCAGCGTCGTCGATCCGCGCAATCCGCCCCAGGGCTGCGATTTCAACCCGCGCTGCACCTGGGTGATCCCTGAGTGCCGCGCCGCCGTACCCGCTCTCTTGCCGGTCGTGCCCGGACACGGCGCGCGCTGCATTCGCTGGAGTGAAGTTCATGGCTGAGCCGCTCCTCGTCGTCGACGACCTCAGGGTCCACTACCCACTGGGCAAGACTCTGTTCAAGCCGGGCCTCACCCTGCGCGCCCTCGATGGCGTCTCGTTTACCGTCAACCGTGGCGAAGTGGTCGGACTGGTCGGGGAATCGGGCTCGGGCAAGACCACGCTTGGCCGCGCCGTACTGCGCCTTGTCGAACCGACCTCCGGCAAGGTTCATCTCGATGGTCAGGACGTCACCGCCCTCTCTGCCAAGGCCCTCAAGACCCTGCGCTCGCGCATGCAGATCATCTTCCAAGATCCCTATGCGAGCCTTAATCCGCGCATGAGCGTCGGCCAGACGTTAGGCGAAGCACTGATGCTGCATGGCATCGGCACCCGCAAGGATCGCGATCAGCGCATCGGCGAGCTGCTCGAAAAGGTGGGGCTCCCCGCCAATGCCGCTGCCCGTTTCCCGCATGAGTTTTCCGGCGGGCAACGCCAGCGCATCGGCATCGCCCGCGCCCTGGCAGTCAATCCCGATTTCATCGTTGCCGACGAGCCGGTCTCGGCGCTCGACGTGTCGATCCAGGCCCAGATCATCAACCTCCTGCAGGATCTGCGCAAGGAATTGGGCCTATCGCTTCTCTTCATCGGGCACGATCTGTCGGTCATCGAATTCCTCTGCGATCGCGTCATCGTCCTTTATCTCGGCCGGGTCATGGAAATGGGCACCGCAACCGATCTTTATGCCAAGCCGCGCCACCCCTATACCCGCGCCCTCCTTGACGCGGCCCCGGTCCCCGATCCCACCATCCGCCGCGAGCGCATCACGCTGACGGGCGATCTGCCCAGCCCGGTCAATCCGCCCTCAGGCTGCGTCTTCCGTACCCGCTGTCCCTATGCCATCGCCCCTTGCGCCGAGGGCGTTCCGCCGCTCGAAGTCATGGAAAATGGCCACGCCGTTGCCTGTATCCGCAGCCACGAACTCGACCTTTCCGCCCCGCCCAACTGATCGGGCCTGCCCAACATTGCAGCACCCTGTCCAAGCACGCGTCACACCCGCCGCGTGCCTTCGCGTCTTGGCCCGAAAACGCCCATTGCATGATCTCAAGTGCAGGGAAATTGAATTTTTTCGGCCATTGCATGAGGACAGCTTCGCGCATCATGCTCACTGTCATGAAACGGTTATTCATTGCCTCGCGCGGAAATCCTGAACAATTGGCCCAGCTTTTCCGCACGGAATTGCCGGATTTCGAGGTACTCACCGACCAGCCTCAGGCCGGCGATGCCGATGTGCCTTTTATCGTCGTCGGCCGTCCCCTTCCGGGCGTCATCCGCGCCGTCCCGGGCCTCAAGCTCGTCCTCAGCCTCAATGCCGGCATCGAGCATCTGCTCGCAAGCGGCGAGGTTCCCGAAGCACTGCCCATCGTGCGGCTTGTCGATGAAGGCCTGGCCTTGGGCATGGCCGAATGGGTGCTCGCCCAGACCCTGGCCTGGCATCGCAACCTCTTCCATTACACCGAGCTGCAGGCCAAGGGCGAATGGACCCCGCTCCCCGAAAAGCTCGCCAATGAGCGCAAGGTCACCGTTCTGGGTGCCGGCGCCCTAGGCCGTCCCGTTGCCGATCATCTGGTGCGCTTCGGCTTTGATACCCGCGTCTGGGCCCGTTCCAGGCACGACATTGCCGGCGCTACCACCTTTGCCGGAGCCGATCAGCTGATCGCTTCCGTGCGCGGGTCCGACATTGTCATCAATCTGCTGCCCTTGACCGCACAGACCGCCGACATCATCGACAAGGCCCTGTTTAATGCCATGGCCGATGGTGGTTTCTTCATCAATGGCGCCCGCGGCGGCCACGTGGTCGATGCCGACCTGATTGCCGCCCTCGATAGTCGCAAGCTCAGCGGCGCGGCGCTCGATGTCTTCCGCGTCGAACCGCTGCCGTCCGAAGATCCGATCTGGAAGCACCCCAAGATCCGGCTTTCGCCCCATGTCGCGGCACCGACCCACCAGCATATGGCCGTTAAGGAAATGGCCGCAAACATCCGGCGCTTCGAAAATGGCGAGCCCGTGCTGCACGCCGTCGATCGGAGCCTGGGCTACTAACAAGACCGGAAAATCGCCAGCGAAATCAAAAGTTTGCACAAAGGAAGGGACATCATGAACGTCAAACTCTCACGCCGCGTCTTGCTTCAGGGCATTCTCGCCACCACCACCGCGCTCGCCACCATGCGGGCATTCCCTGTCATGGCCCAGCAGGCCGGCGGTACCCTGACTGTCGGGCTCACCTATGAGCTCGACACCATGAACACCTACTCCACCGGCTTCCTCGCCGATGCCCAGCACACCGTGATTGAAGGCCTGATTGCGCCCGACAAGGACGCCCGCTACGTGCCGGTTCTGGCCAAGGAAGTGCCGACCCTGGACAATGGCGGCATCGTCCTTTCGGAGGACCGCTCCAAGATGACGATCACCTACAAGCTACAGGAAAACGTCAAGTGGCACGACGGCGCGCCCTTCACCTCCGCTGACGTCAAGTTCACCTGGGAAGCGGTCAAGGACCCCGCCTTCATCGCCGAATCCAAGGACGGCACGCAGGATATCGACAGCATCGACCTGCCAGATGATTACACCGTCGTATGCAACTACAACACGGTGAAGCCGAACTTCGCCTCCACCCTGTTCACCTTCGGCATCATGCCCAAGCACCTGCTCGAAGGCACAGATCTCAATACCTCGTCCTACAACGAAACCCCGGTGGGCACCGGCCCGTTCAAGGTCGCTGAATTCGTGCGTGGCCAGTATGTCGTGCTCGACAAGAATACCGACTATTGGCAGACCGCTGAAAGTGGCGATGCCCTGCCCTATATTGATCGGCTGGTGTTCCGCATCGTCACAGACAGCAACACGCTGATCACCCAGCTGCAGAGCGGCGAACTCGACATGGCCGTTTCGGTCCCCTATGGCCGCGCCTCCCAGCTTGAGGGCGTCGAAGGCCTTGAAATCGTCGTCGGCCCGCAGCTGAGCTGGGGGCACCTCGACTTCAACTTCCGCAATCCAATCCTGGCCGACGGCACTGTCCGCAAGGCCGTGGCCCATGCCATCAACCGCGAAACGCTGATCCGCGTCCAGGGTGGTTTCCCCACCCCCATCAAATCGCTGGTCCTGCCCATTTTCGACCTCTACGATGACGCCACCCCCGAATACGCCTACGATCCGGCAGCGGCCAATGCCATGCTCGACGACGCCGGGTACACCAAGGGCGGCGACGGCATCCGTGAAAAGGATGGCGACCGCCTCAGCTTTGCCTTCGTGGTCCAGTCAGGCCGTGCCGACGACGAAAACGTGCAGCAGGTGATCATCGCCCAGCTCAAGGAAATCGGCATCGAAGCCACCGCCGACAACAAGACCGGCGTTGCCTACCGCGAAGCCCGTTACTCGGGCGGCTATGACTTGATCTACGGTCGCTGGATCACCTCTGCCGATCCGGTCTACTCGATCTTTTACGGCACGGAAGGCGAGAACAACGGCCAGGGCTATTCGAACCCCGAGCTCGACGAAGTCTTCGCCCGCCTCGAAAACACGCTGGACCAGGACGTGCGCAAGGCCGCCGCTTCCGAAATGCAGCGCATTATTGCCGAAGACCTTCCGGCCATCGCCCTCACAGGCGGCGTCTCGGTCATCGCCAAGCCCGTCGAGCTCAAGAACTTCGTTCCCAACCCCACCAACATGACCAATTTCGTGGACACCAAGGAATGGTATCTTGAGAGCTGAGTGCTCGACAGACGCACTTGAATTGCGTGCCGGCCCTGTTTCGACAGGGCCGGTGGCTCCGCAGCCCCAGGGAGCGAGATGAGCCTAGGTTACGCCATTCGCCGGCTGCTCGGCGCCATCCCGCTTCTATTGGGCATCTCCGTCATTCTGTTCGTCATCATCCAGTTGGCGCCGGGCGGACCGCTGGACATATACGCCGAGAATCCTTCCGTCAGTAAGGAGGCGCTGGCGCAGATCGCCGCCCGATATGGGCTCGACCAGCCCGTTCCCGTGCAGTATTTCCTTTGGCTCAAGGCCATCCTTGTCGGCGACTGGGGCTATTCCATCCGCACCGGCCGTCCTGTGCTGGACGAAATCGTGCTGCGCCTGGGCCCCACCCTGCAATTGGGTGGCCTCGCCATGGTCATTTCGCTGCTGATCGCCGTTCCGGTCGGCATTATCAGCGCCGCCCGCCGCGGCTCCAAGCTCGACGGCACCGTCACAGTGCTCAGCTTTGCCGGCATTTCCACCCCGGTCTTCTGGCTCGCGTTGCTGCTGCAGCTGCTGTTCAGCGTGCAACTGGGCTGGCTGCCTTCCGCCGGATATCAGTCGATCGGCGATGGATCTTTTGTTGACAGGCTCCGCCACATCATCATGCCGACCGCGGTTCTGTCCCTCGCAACAGTCGCGAGCTGGAGCCGTTTCATCCGGTCGGGCATGATCGACGTGCTCAACCAGGACTATATCCGCACCGCCTATGCCAAGGGGCGCAGCGAGAAAGCCGTACTGTTCGTGCATGCTTTGCGCAATGCCATGATCCCCGCCGTCACCGTGATCGCCGTGGACTTCGTCACCATCATTTCGGGCGCCGTCATCACCGAGACGGTCTTTGCCTGGCCCGGCATAGGGCGGCTCTTCATGGAAAGCATGGATGGCCGCGACTATCCGATGTTGATGGGCCTGATGATGATGGGTTCGCTCGCCATCGTCGTCGCAAACATCGTCGCCGACCTCTGCTATGCGGCGCTCGATCCGAGGATCCGCTATGACTGATGCAACGGCGCAAGATGCCGTCATTGCCAAGACACCGCCGCAGAGCTATTGGCGTCGCGTCATCCGCCGCTTTCTGAAGCGCAGGCTCGCCGTCATCGGTGCGGTCTTCCTGGTGCTGCTGGGCATAGCTGTGACCATCGGGCCGATGATCTCCCCCTATAGCTACGACTACCAGGATTTCGACCTGCTCGGCATGCCCGGCCCGATGTCGCAGGAGCATTGGCTGGGTACCGACGAACTGGGCCGGGACGCGCTGACGCGCCTCCTCCATGGTGGCCGGGTGTCTCTCGCCGTGGGCCTGGCAGGCGCTATGATCGCCGGCATTGTCGGCACGCTGATCGGTGCCGTCTCGGGCTTTTATCGCGGTATTCCAGACATCATCCTGATGCGCTTTACCGACGTTATGATGTCGATCCCCACCCTGCCCCTTGTGCTGCTGCTCTCCGGGCTCTTCCGTCCCAGTCCGCCTCTGCTCGTCGCTATCGTCGGCATCCTGATCTGGATGGGCACGGCGCGCCTGGTGCGCAGCCAGTTCCTGGCCCTGCGAGAACGCGAATTCGTCGAGGCAGCAAGGGCGCTCGGCGCGAGCGGACCACGGCTGATGTTCCGCCACATCCTGCCAAATGCCATCGGCCCGATCACCGTGGCGTCGACCCTCGCGGTGGGCAGCGCCATCATGCTGGAATCCGCGCTTTCCTTCCTCGGCTTCGGCATCCAGCCGCCCGTGCCCACCTGGGGAAATCTGCTCAACAGCGCATCGTCCTGGCTATCGCAAGCACCCTGGCTAGCCATTCCACCCGGCCTTCTGATCCTGTTCACCGTCCTTGCGGTGAATTTCCTCGGCGACGGATTGCGCGACGCCATGGAGCCCCGGGAGTAAGCATGCGACCGCTTGAGAGCTACATTGCCGACCAGGGTCCCAAACCCGTGGCCCAGGGCCGAGCCGTCGCCACCACGGGCAACCCGATCGTCACCGAGACTGCGATCGGCGTACTCGCCACGGGAGGCAATGCCGCCGATGCGGCCATTGCTGCTGCCCTTGTGCAGGCGGTGGTTGAACCGCACCTGACAAGCCATGCCGGCATGGTTTCCTGTCTCTACTGGGACGGGGAAAGCAAAGAGGCGCACCAGCTTAATGCCCTGGGCACACTGGCGCCCGATCTCGCGCCGTTCCGCCCGATCAACGGTGTCGGCGGATGGGCGCGCGAAGGGGCACCGGGACCCCAGGCCGCCATTCCCGGCTTCATGCCCGGCCTCAAGGCGCTGCATGAGCGCTATGGCAGCAGGAGCTGGGCGGACCTTTGTGCGCCCGCCGTGCATTGGGCCGAACTGGGCCACGCCGTCTCTTCATTCGAATATGGCGTCAACGTCTTTGCCGCGCCCTTCTGCAGCTATTTCGAATCCGGCCGTGCCGTTTTCATGCCGAGCGGCTACCTGACCCCTGTTGGAAAGGTGTTGCGCAACCCCGCCATGGCCGAAACCATGCAGCGGCTTTCTACCGAGGGTCCGGACTATTTCATCACCGGCGGCTGGGCAAAGGCTTTTGTGGCGGCGGGCAACGAGCTCGGCTGGCCGGTCCGCCTCGATCATCTGACAGCCAATCCGCCGCGCTGGCAGGTGCCGTTGCGATTCATGCATCGCGGACATGAAATCGTCGGACTGGCGCCGCCTGAGCGCCAGGGCGCCTTCTGTGCCATGGTGCTGGGTATCCTCGATCATGCTGGCATCGCGGGGATGGAGCCGTTCGGTGCCGAGTATGTCTTCACCATGGCCCATGCACTGCGTCTCGCCGAACAGGCCTGCGGCTTCCTGCATGATCCCACGGTCACCGGCAACGCTGCCGCAGTGCTGATGGACCCAGTCTATCACGCGCAGCAGGCAAGGTTGATTGCCGCGAGCCGCCCGCATGTCGACCTGACCGAGCATGTCCGCCTGACACGTGGCCGCGCCGCCCTTGCCGCCAGCGGCTGGAACAGCGCCAGCCGCAAGTCGCCAGTCGGGTCCTGCGAAATCTCAATTGTCGACGCCGATGGTAACTGGGTTCAAATGATGAACACCATCCAGTCCGGGGGCATTCCCGGAATGGCGGTCGATGGCGTCTTCATGATGGGGTCGCACGAGCAGACGTCGATGAGCGCCCATTTTTCGAACTTCCGCGTTCCCGGCGCCCGCATGCGCAACATCCTGGGCAATACGCTGGTGCTCAAGGACGGCGCGCCCTGGCTGGCATTGGGCACGCCCGGCAATGTCTACGCCACGGTTGCGCAGATGCTGGTCCACATCCTCGACTTCGGCATGGATCCGCAATTGGCCTCAGACGCGCCGCGGATGCTGCCGCTCGAAGACGACTACACGCTCCATATCGAAAGCCGTCTTAAGCCCGAGGTCGTCACCGACCTTACGGCAATGGGCCTGCTTCTGGGCCCGATGCCGCAATGGGACTGGAACCAGGGTTCTTTCCAGATGTGCTGGCGTGATGGCGAACGTCTCAAAGCCAGCGCGGACTTCCGCCGCACCGGGTGCGCGGATTCCATCTGACGAGTATAAACGGAGTGAGGGCACCTCGAGTCGGATTGGTATCCCTCGAGACAGGATGGCAGCTAGGTACTCGCCCCTCTCCGCGACCAAACGAATGACAAAGGAGACGGCTACCTCTGGTGTCCGCTTTCAAGTGACGAGCGTCGGTCGTTTGTCGACCGAAAAGGGGTCGCAAGCCGACCTCGCGTATTTGCCCTGCGACCGTTGCGCGGCTTGTCTCTTCCGCAGTCGCAGCGTCATATGGCGGAAACGGAGCCGCGCCATGACGTCAACCACCATCAACGATGCCGAAATCGCCAAGTTCACCGCGATGGCCGAGGAATGGTGGAGCCCCACCGGCAAGTTCAAGCCGCTGCATAAATTCAATCCGGTGCGGCTGGGCTATATCCGTGAGCATCTGCTCGCCCATTTCGGCCGTGACGGGTCGGCCATGCGGCCGTTCGAGGGCCTGACAATTCTCGATGTCGGTTGTGGTGGCGGCCTGCTCTGCGAGCCTCTTGCGCGACTTGGCGCAACGGTCACCGGCATCGATGCCGCCGAGCGCAACATCGCCATAGCCCGGCTGCATGCCGAAAAATCCGGCCTCGCCATCGACTACCAGGCGACCACGAGCGAAGCAATCGCTGCCCAAGGCCAGAAATACGACATGGTGCTCAACATGGAAGTGGTCGAGCATGTCGACAATGTGCCGCTCTACATGAAGAGCTGCGCCGACCTGGTGAAGCCGGGCGGCCTGATGCTGACGGCCACGCTCAACCGCACCGCCCGGGCCTACGCGCTCGCCATTGTCGGTGCCGAACGCGTGCTGCGCTGGCTGCCCAAGGGCACGCACGACTGGAACAAGTTCCTCACGCCAGATGAGATCAAGACGCTGCTGACACGCAACGGCCTGCGCGTGACGGGTGAAACCGGCGTCGTCTTCCACCCGCTGGCCGACGAATGGCGCCGCTCGCGCGACATGGGCGTCAACTACATGGTGATGGCCGAAAAACCCGTCCATTAGTCACGACTTGCGCTCGGCACTGTCGCTTTACGGTGTGACGGCCGGCTATAGTGCCGCGCAAACGCCCGGAGCCATTATGCGCATCACCCTTGCCGCCGCCGCTTTGATTGCCTCCTCCCTCGCGATCGCGCCCGCCTTTGCCCAGAGCGAAGAGGAGGTCGTGAACCAGATCGAGTCCATCCACGGCGATTCCGTCGGCTTCGGCGAGGCCTTCGGTATGTTGCAGGACGGGTTCCTGTTTGGTGACCTGGCCGTCACCATGGCCAATATGGCTTTCTATCCGCTGCCCATCGAGGCCAATGGCGAGGCCTACGACATTATTGAACCACAGGACCTCATCGATAATTTCAGCGATCTGGTGACCCTGGATACGCAGGACGCGCTGGCCAGCCAGGATTTTTCCGACCTGATCGTGACCAGCGAAGGCGTCGGCTTTGCCAATGGCGCATTGTGGATGACCAATGTCTGCCTCGATGACGGCTGCGCCGAAACCCAATGGGGCATTCTCAGCATCAACAACTAGGCTGACGCCTTCCGCCCAAGCCAATCCGCCCGCTCGCTAGGCGAGAAATGCTCGATACTGTAGCGCAGCATGACACGCGGCATGGTCGCCGCATGCCGAGCGAGAAAGGCTTCGACGCGCGGCTTGTCACGCATGGCCACGGTGCGCAGCATGCCGCCGACGACCTTGTGGATCAGGTCGTGCGGGTCATTCACCAGGATTTCGGCGATGGCCATGACGTCGTCGAACTGCCGCGGCTTGATGAAGGCCATGGTTGCGAACATGGCCGTCCGCCGCTCCCATAGATTGTCTGATCGCGCTAGCTCGTAGAGCACGGAACGGTCCTTGTCGCGCAGCCAAATGCCCAGCACCTGCCAGGCGCCAAGATCGACCAGGTCCCAGTTGTTGATGCGATCGTGCCGCCGCAGATAGAGCCGGGCCAGCTCGGCATGCCGCTCGGGCAAGGTTTTCTTGAGCGCGTATTGCTTGGCCATGATCGACACGGCCCCGGCCCGTGCCTCATGAATATCGCTTTCGAGCAGGCGCTCAATCTCGTCGGGCGGCATGCCGACGAACGCCTTGGCGAGCGCAAACACCGTGCCCATGCGCACGCCGATGAAGCGGTCGCCCTCGCCATAATCGCCCGCACCCGATTTGAAGTAGCGGCCGATCTTCTCCAGTTCCCGGTCGGACTGGTTTTCCCAGAGCGCGGTGATGAAGGCTTGGGCAGTTGGCTCGGCCATGGCAAATCCCCCGCACCAAGCTGCGAAACATAGCGGCACGCCGTCAAGTCACGGCGTCGCCATGATGAGGTCCAAGTTCGGTCCCATTGATTCTTTCATTCAGATTCGCGGTCACACGAACGGATTGGCCGCACCCTATTGATGGCGCTTGCGCCAAACGTGATCCGGCTAAGGCAACGCAATCGCCCTGGCCGGCGTTAACCGTAGTATTTTTGCTTTAGAGGTTCTTGCGCAGTGAGATTACTGACGACCCGTCTTGCCCTGCTCGTCGCCATACTCGCCCTCCCCGCAACGTCTGCCTATGCCGACCCTGCCGTCCCCGCGGAAGCGTCGAACAATCAGAACGTGTTCATCATGGGCGGTCCGTTCAGCAAGGACTTCTTCGGCGACACCATTGCCTTCTGGGACAATCGCTACGAGGACAACTTCTTCGGCGGCGTGGGCTACCAGTACTTTTTCTACAATCACCCCCGCGGCCTCAAATTCGGCGTCGAGGCCGGCGCCGGCCTGCGGCTGGGCCAGCGCGCGTCCGCTGAAGTCTGGGCTGGCGGCGTTGCCCGCGTCAATTTTGATATCGGCGACATCACCATCGCCCCGGCTTTGACCGCCGGCATATCTGTCGTGACCGACCTGATCGGCGCGGAGGCCGAACGCGCCGCCGAGGCCGGCTACAGCTCTTTGCCTGTTCTGTTCTACCTCGGACCCGAAGTCTCGCTGTCGCACAAAGCCATGCCCAATCTCGAGCTCCTGGCACGTGTACAGCACCGCTCGGGTGGCTTTGGCACGATCGCCCCCGTCGACGGCTCGAACGCCGCCGTCGTCGGCCTGCGCTACAAGTTCTAGCACCAAGGCCCGACACTGAGGCGGGTTTCACGGCATCGCAACCTGTACCGTACCGTACCGTACGGTACGCTTTTTGATTGATCCTCCCCTGGAATGGGTCTAAAGAAGATCAACCGCGCCTGTCTCAATCGGCGCAATGACTTCCGAGGATATTGCCATGCCAGCCTATCGCTCCCGCACCACCACCCATGGCCGCAACATGGCCGGCGCGCGTGGCCTCTGGCGCGCGACGGGCATGAAGGATGGCGATTTCGGCAAGCCCATCATCGCCGTGGTGAACTCATTCACCCAGTTCGTACCCGGACACGTGCATCTCAAGGATCTTGGTCAGCTCGTGGCTCGCGAGATCGAGGCCGCTGGCGGCGTCGCTAAGGAATTCAACACCATCGCGGTCGACGATGGCATCGCGATGGGCCATGACGGCATGCTCTATTCGCTGCCCTCGCGCGACATCATCGCCGACTCGGTCGAATACATGGTCAACGCCCATACCGCCGACGCCATGGTCTGCATTTCCAACTGCGACAAGATCACCCCCGGCATGCTCAACGCGGCCATGCGCCTCAATATCCCGGTGGTCTTCGTGTCGGGCGGGCCGATGGAAGCGGGCAAGGCCATGGTCAAGGGCAAGCTGCAGGCGCTCGACCTGGTTGACGCCATGGTGATGGCAGCCGACGAGCACTATACCGACGAAGAAGTGCAGGCCGTCGAAGAAGCCGCCTGCCCGACTTGCGGTTCCTGCTCGGGCATGTTCACCGCCAATTCGATGAACTGCCTGACCGAAGCGCTCGGCCTGTCCCTGCCCGGCAATGGCTCGACCCTGGCCACCCATTCCGATCGCAAGCGCCTGTTCCAGGAGGCCGGCCATCTGATCGTCGACCTGGCCAAGCGCTGGTACGAGCAGGACGACGCCTCCGTGCTGCCGCGCTCCATCGCCACCAAAGCGGCGTTCGAGAATGCCATGGCACTCGATATTTCCATGGGCGGCTCGACCAACACCGTGCTGCACATCCTGGCCGCTGCCTATGAAGGTGGCGTCGATTTCACCATGGACGACATCAACCGCCTGAGCCTCAAGGTGCCGGTGCTGTCAAAGGTCGCGCCGGCCAAGAGCGACGTGCATATGGAAGACGTGCACCGCGCCGGCGGCATCTTCGCCATTCTCGGCCAACTCGACCGCGCCGGGCTGATCAACCGCAAGGAGCCTACGGTTCACGCCGCGACCATGGGCGACGCCATCGATAAATGGGACATTTCCCGCACCAATTCGGAATCAGTCCGCCAATTCTATATGGCCGCCCCCGGCGGCGTGCGCACCACGCAGGCGTTTTCGCAGTCCAACCGCTGGGCCGAACTCGACCTCGATCGCCAGAATGGCGTCATTCGCTCGGCCGAGACCCCCTTCTCCAAGGATGGCGGCCTCGCCGTGCTGAAGGGCAATATCGCGCTCGATGGTTGCATCGTGAAGACGGCAGGCGTCGATGAGTCGATCCTCAAATTCACCGGCCCGGCGCGCGTGTTTGAAAGCCAGGACGCCACGGTCAAGGCCATCCTCTCCAACGAGATCAAGGAAGGCGACGTGCTCGTCATCCGCTATGAGGGCCCGCGCGGCGGCCCCGGCATGCAGGAAATGCTCTATCCGACGAGCTACCTGAAATCGAAGGGTCTGGGCAAAGCCTGTGCATTGCTGACCGACGGACGGTTTTCGGGCGGCACGTCAGGCCTCTCCATCGGCCACGCTTCGCCGGAAGCCGCCGAGGGCGGCGCCATCGGCCTCGTGCGCGAAGGCGATATTGTCGAGATCGATATCCCCAATCGCACGGTCAACGTGCTGGTAAGCGATGCCGAACTGGCAACCCGCCGCGCTGAGCAGGACAAGCTGGGCTGGAAGCCGGCCCATCCGCGCAAGCGCAATGTAACCACCGCCCTCAAGGCCTATGCAGCGCTGGTGACCTCGGCCTCCAAGGGCGCCGTGCGCGATACCCAGGCGATCGACAAGCTCTGGAACTGAGGCGACATAAGGGTACCCCCCCTCCTAACCTCCCCTGAAAAAGGGGGGAGGAATCCATCCCGTGTGTGGGAGCGGATCGCGCCACAAGCTCGATCAGTCCCTCCCCCTGTCAGGGGGAGGCTAAGGGGGGTACTCCGCTGCCTGCTACGTTCTGCGACAAACACGTGACAACGCCCCGACCCGGTGCTACACCCCCGCTCAGCCACCTGACGGCCTGCCAAGGCCTGTCTTCTGGTCAGGTTCGATAGCGGGGATTCCACCCTCCCTATCGAACCGACCGGGCTGGCTTCAGGCCCCGCGCAAGGCCACCGAAATGGCCGCCGCCGCTTCCCCCACAGCCGCAATCACCTTGTCCATCGGCGTTTCGCTGTAGCTTGTCGACACATAGGGCACGGTCAGCGTTGCAATAGCCCGGCTATCGACCAGCACCGGAAATGCCAGATCGCTGACGCCAGCATGGAGCCCATCCTGGGTCTGCTCGTAACCGCGAGCCCGGACCTCAGCGAGGCGGCCCAATAAGCGTGCCCGGTCAGCCGCCTCCATCTCGGCCGCGTCTGAAACTGCCAACCATTCGGCTCGCTGAGTCTCGTCCTGAAACGCCAGGAGCGCCCTGCCGCTGGCGGCACCCAACAAGGCAAAATGCCCGCCCACCCGCACGCGGAAGCCAAACGGCGCCGGGCTTTCAGCCTCGGCGACGATGATCATGCGGCCGAAATCATAGACGCCGAGATTGCAGCTCTGCCGCACCGCCTGCGCCAGTTCGCGCATGACCGGGATGGCCACCTGCACCAGCCCACGCGTCGGCGGGTGGCGGTGCGCCATTTCGAAGAGCTGCATGGAGAGGAAATAGAGCCCCGATGGCCGCGCCTTCCACAGGTAACCGCGCTGCTCCAGCACGGCCAGCGTGCGGAAGATCTGACTGGCGGAACGGCCGACCGCCTCGCCGATCTGGTTCTGCGTCAGCCCTTCCTGCCGGGCCGCCAGCAGTTCGAGAATGTCCAGCGCCTTTTCCAGCGCTGGAACCGCGTAATCGGGAGTGATGTCCTTGGCCATAGGGCCAGCTTTAGGCGTCGGGGGCGAAGTCGGCAACCATGGCGGCGGCAATGGTGCGGTTGATATCAACAGGCACAGCCTGCGGCCCCAGCGCCAGCGATTTGGGCCGCGTCGCCACCCGCTCGAGCGACAGCGACTGCAGCATGAAGCCCAGATCCATCGCCTCGATGGAGTTGCCCTTGGCCTCGACGCCGGCCAGTTCGATCATCCGGCCCTCGGTGAGGAGGATCAGCTTGCGGCCATCTTGCATGGTGAATTCCTCGATCATCGAGCCCAGCTTGCGGACGCTTTTGGCGTCACTGCGCAAGGCATCGGTGTCGATCTCGGTGGGGAAATGTCCCGAATTGGCGAGGATCGCCCCGTCAGGCATTTTAGCAAAAGCCGCGCTGCCGACCACGCGCTCGCGCGCCGTCGCCGTGCAGAAGAATTGGCCCCAAGGCGCCAGCGCATCGAGCGTGCCGACGCGGAAGCCATCCATGACAGCTTCGAGCTGTTTGATCGGGTCTTTCTCGACCACCGCCACCTGCCCGCCAAAGCTGCGGATATATTGCGCCATGCCGCGCCCGCACCAGCCATAGCCAACCATGACGAAGCGGCGGCCATTGATCATCAGATTGGTCATCCGCATGATCGATTCGACATTGCCCTGCCCGACGGCATGCTTGTTCTCGACGATCTGCTTGAGCGGACTGTCATTGATGACGATAACAGGGAACGGCACCTTGCCGGCGAAATCGGCCCGCAGCCGGTCATCGCCCGAGGTGGTCTCTTCAGTGCCACCAATAATCTTGTCGGCGACGCCCATCTCGACCGCCAGCGCGACGAGGTCGGCGCCGTTATCGAGCAGGATGTCAGGTTGGTGTTCCACCACTTTGCGGACATTGCCCAGATGCTCGTCCCAGCCGATTTCGCGCTGGCCATACATGGTCATGCCCCAGTGACGGAGCGCCGCCACCACATCGTCCTGGGTCGAGCCGTAATTGCCGGTGCCGACGATCCTGGCACCACCGGCGGCGAGCGTCTCGATCAGCACGGCGGTCTTGGGCTCGAGATGCAGCGACACGCCAATGGTTTTGCCCTTGAACGGCTGGCTGGTGGCGAAATCCTTGCGCACCCGCGCCAGCAGCGCCATGCGGCTGCGGATCCAGTCAACGCGGTTGAGACCCTGTTCAAGCAATGCGCTCATATTCGTATCCCCTGTGACTGGGCACGATCATGAGCGCATCGATTTTGTATGTAAAATGTTTTTTTACTAACGTTGCGATTTGCCAATGCGATCCAGCGTCGCGAAGTCCTCATCGCTGAGCTTGATCGCGGCAGCAGCGACGTTTTCTTCGAGATGCTTGACCTTGCCGGTGCCGGGGATGGGCAGCATGACCGGCGAGCGCTTCAGCATCCAGGCTAGCGCCAATTGGCTGGGTGATGCCTCATGCTTTTCGGCAATGGCGCGGAACTCGGCGCTTACAGCGGCGAGGTTTCCGCCATCGATCGGTCGCCATGGAATGAAGCCGATGCCATTGGCCTCGCAATAGTCCAGAACGTCCTCGGCCTGGCGGGTTACGAGGTTATAGAGATTCTGCACGGTGGTGACCTTGAAGTACTTCTCGGCTTCCTTGATGTCGGCCACGCTGACTTCGCTCAGACCGACATGGCGGATGAGGCCGTCTTTCTGCATCTGCGCGATGGCGCCGAACTGATCGGCGCGCGGCGTCTTGGCTTCGATGCGGTGCAATTGCCAGAGGTCGATGACCTCGAGCTTGAGCCGGCGCAGGCTCTGCGTTGCCGCCTGACGGAGGAATTCCGGCCGCGCCAGCTGTTGCCACTGGTCGGGGCCGCTGCGGGTCAGCCCGCTCTTGGTGGCGATGATGGTGCCATCGGCGTAGGGCGCCAGCACCTCTCCGATCAGCTCTTCGCTGACATAGGGGCCATAGCTTTCGGCGGTGTCGACAAAATCGACATTGAGCTCGGCCAGGCGCCGCAGCGTCGCCTTGGCCTCATCGGGGTCCTCAGGCGGACCCCAGATGCCGGGGCCGGTAATGCGCATGGCGCCAAAACCGAGGCGGTTGACCCTGAGGTCGCCCCCAATGGCAAACGTGCCCGATAGGGCTGCGTCGAGTGTGGTCATAGTGATGTCTCCGCGGGTTGCGCCGGGAGTGGCGCTCGGAACTAGTTGTCGTCCGTGACGTCAGGCAGGGGCAGAAACTCGACGCCTTCGTCGAGCAATGCGGCGACCTCGTCACGCGTCGCTTCGCCATAGATGCCGCGTTGCTCCACTTCCTCGAAATGGATCTTGCGGGCTTCCTCGGCAAACTTGTCGCCGACATAGTCGGCCTCGCTGGTGACCTTCTGGCGATAGGCCCGCAGCATTTCGCGGAATTTGGCGGATTCCGGATAGGATGAGCTCAGTGAAACCTTCTGCTGATCGGTACGCGCCACGGCCGGCGCCATCGGCGCCTTGCTCACGACACCATCCCCGCACACGGCGCAGGTCACGATACCGCGCGCCTGCTGCTCGTCGAACGCCGCGGCATTCTTGAACCACGCATCGTATTGGTGGCCTTTGGAGCAATGGAGCGAATACTGGATCACGTGCAAACGTCTCTCGGGCCACTTGGCCCTGCCTTCTTAAGGATATAGGTCGATGGGCTAGGGCTGCAATGCGCGGGGCAGGGCAAAGTTTCGCGCATTGGCCAGAGCCGGGACACGTTCACGTGCGTCCGCCACGAGCTCGGGAGAAATCTCAGCCACCAGCACGCCGGGCTCATCATGATCCAGCTCGGCGACAATCCGCCCCCAGGGATCGATGATGATGGAGTGGCCATAGGTCGCGCGCCCATTGGGATGCTGGCCACCTTGCGCGGCTGCGATCACATACGACCCAGTCTCGATGGCCCGCGCCCGCAGCAGGACATGCCAATGCGCCTGCCCGGTGGGCACGGTAAAGGCCGCCGGAACGGCGATCAGCGTCGCGCCGGCATTGGCCAGCGCGTTGTAGAGCTTAGGAAAGCGCATATCGTAGCAGATGCTAAGACCCAGGGTGAAATCACCCAGAGATGCCGTCACCGCCTGTTCGCCCCCGGCATAGGTGGCGCTTTCGCGATAGGCATTGAGCCCCGCAATAGTCGCATCGAACAGGTGGATCTTGTCATAGGTGGCGACGATCGCCCCGTCGGGCCCGAACAGCACCGATCGATTGGCAAAGCGTCCATCGGCGAGCGGCACGGCTAGCGAGCCGATATGCACGTGGATGGCATATTGCCGGGCCAGTTCGCCCACGCGGCGCAATTGCGAATGATCCTCGAATGGCGCTGCCACTTGCGCCAGCTGCTCACGATTCTCGGGGAAAATCACCGTGACTTCCGGCGTCAGCACATATTGAGCGCCCTGCGCCACAGCTTCGGCCAGCATGGGCTCGAGCGCGGCAATATTGGCATCGGGATCAAGCCCCGACCGCATCTGGATGGCGGCGATTTTCATGAGAAGAGTCCCGGCAATCACTCGGCCTGCAGCAGCGGATCGAGCCCGCCGCGTCGATCCAGCGCCGCCATATCGTCATAGCCGCCAACATGCGTGTCGTCGATGAAGATTTGCGGCACAGTGCGCCGGCCATGCGCCCGCTCGGTCATCGCGTCGCGCAGGGCCGGATCAAGCACGGTGATCTCGGTATAGTCGACGCCCTTGTCATGCAGCAACGACTTGGCGGCGTGGCAATAGGGACAGGTGGGCGTGGTGTAGATTTCGATTCTGGCCAATGTCATCTCTCCCAACGGGCGGGCGTTAATCCTTATATGGGCAAGTCCGCGCCGATGACAACGCGAGCGAAGGTCACGACGTCGACAGCCTCGATGCCCGCCTTGAGCAAGGTTCGCGTCACCGCCTTGGTCGTCGCGCCGGTCGTATAGACATCGTCGACCAGAACGACACGGCGGCCCTTGGCCCGTAGCAGGATATCGGGGTGAACGGCGAAGGCGCCCGCGACGTTCCGCTCCCGACCATCGCCGCTCAACCCCACCTGCTGGCGCGTCTGGCGCGTGCGCCGCACCAGATCGGGATCAACAGCCAGGCCGATGAGCCTGCCCAACGCCAGCGCCAGTTCGCCCGATTGATTGTAACGCCGCTCGCGTTGCCGGGCCGGATGCAGCGGCACCGGCACCAGCAGCGGCGCGCCCTCCCACAATTCATGGCCGGCGCCCGCCATCAGTCGCGCGCAAAACCGCGCCAGCTCCGGCCGGTCGCCGTATTTGAGACGCGACACGATGGTCCGCGCCACCTCGTCATAGACGAGCGCCGCCCGGGCCCGCCCGAAGGGTGGCGGATCGGCCAGGGCCTCAGCCGATACCGCGTCCGGCCCGATCGCCACCTCGAATGGCAGGCCAAGCCGTGGACAGAGCGGCGCGGTGATCGGCCGTAGGGCCGCAAAGCAGTTGGGACAGAGGGCATCGGGCGTTGCCGTAGGCACTTCGCATTTGAGGCAGACAGGTGGATAGGCCAGGTCGAGCAGCATGCCACCCAGCCGCCGCGCACCCTTGCCCAGGCGGCGGTGCCATCCATCGCTTTTGACAAGCTCTTCGACGCTCTCCATAAGCGGTGATAGTGACACGTCCCCAAACGGCCGCAAGACCATCATGAGCCAGCCGCCCCGGATTTTCGACACCGCGCTCATCGCCCGCCACCTGGCGCGCCGTTCCGGCGCGGGCGATTTCGTCACCGACCTCGTTCTGGCCGATCTCGAGGACCGCCTGGGCGCACTGATCCGCGAATTTCCCAAGGCGCTGATTATCGGTCCCGACGTCGACAGGCTCCCCGCCGAGGGCCAGACGGCGAGCAACCGCTTCGCCTTCGAGCGTTTGCCGGCCTTTGCCGGCGCCGACGATCTGCCCGACATTGGGGGTCGCGGCTACAATCTCATCGTCTCGCTGCTGCATCTGCAGGCCGTCAACGACGTGCCCGGATATCTGGCGCGCCTGCGGGCCCGGCTGGCCCCCGATGGCCTGCTAATGATCGCCGCGCTCGGCGGCGATACGCTGACCGAATTGCGCGAGGCGTTCCTGTCGGCTGATGCCCTGGTCTTTGGCGGCGCCTCCGCCCGGGTGGCGCCGATGATCCAGGTGCGAGACGCTGGAGCCCTGCTGCAGCGCGCCGGCCTCGCCCTGCCGGTGGCGGATGTCGAAACGCACGTGGTGCGCTATTCAACGCCCTTTGCCCTGATGAGCGAATTGAAGGCGCTGGGCGCATCCAACCCGCTGCTCGACCGGCCGCGGCGACTGGCCAGCCCAGCTTTGCTGGCGGCCGCCGCCAATGCCTATGCCGCGCAAGACAGCGATCCCGACGGTCGCATCAGGGCGACGCTGGAAATCATCTGGCTCTCCGGCTGGGTTCCGCATGAAAGCCAGCAGCAGCCTTTGCGACCGGGCAGCGCCAAGGTCAGCATGAAAGACATGCTGACCAAGAAGGACTAGCCGATCTCGACCACGACCTTGCCCGCGCCATGCCCGGCCTCGACGATCCGGTGGGCCTCGGCGATCTGGTCGAGCGGGAAGACCTGCCGGATATTGGCCTTGACCACGCCGCTCGCCGCCAAGGCCAGCAGGTTTGCCAGCCGCGCACCGTTGCGAGCACCGGTGGGCCATTGCACGCCCAGTTCCTTGTAACGTTCATCGGCAATGGTCGCGATGCGCCCTTTGTCGATACCGAGGGCAATGGAGATGTCGAGGCTCTCGCCGCCGGCGCAATCGAGCACCACTGTCACGCCCTCGGGCGCTGCCGCCTCGATGCGCTGGCGCAGTCCTTCGCCATAGATGATAGGCGTCGCGCCGAGCCCGCGCAGATAGTCCTGATTGGCGGCGCTGCCGGTGGCGACCACCTTGGCCCCGGCCGCGACAGCGAGCTGAATCGCGACCGATCCGACGCCACCAGAGCCGCCATGGACGAGGAACACGTCGCCCTTGGTGACACCAAGCCACTCGACCACCATGTGGCCGGTTTGCCCGGAGCCACCGAGATAGGCGGCCTCGGCGAAGCTGAGCTTTTCCGGCACGACGGCGATGTCCACCATCGGCACCGCCAGAAATTCCGCAGCACTGCCAAAGGTGTGGCGCCCGGCGACCCGATCGCCGACGGCGAAGCCCATCGCATCGGGACCCAGCGCGGCGATGACGCCGGAAAATTCGTTGCCGGTAATGATTGGCAGCTTGACCTCGGCTGTGGTCGGCATCCAGCCAGACCGCACGGCCGTGTCGAACTGCTGCACGGCCGTTACATGGACCCGCACCAGAACCTCGCCCGGCGCGGGGACAGGCGCTGGAACATCAGCGATTTCAAGAACCTCGGGGCCGCCAGTCCGGCGAAAAATTGCTGCGCGCATGATCATCTCCTGTTTGCCAAGGAGATAATTCGCCCTTCGATTGTCTACCAGCACGCTATTATGGATTGACTGTCTAGCCAGATGGACAATTAGCCCTTGAGCGCGGCGACCAGGAAATCGATGAAAACACGCGCTCGGGACGGTAGATGTCCTTGTCGCGGATAGACCACATGCACGGGTGAGCTAGTGGTGCGCCACTCGGTGAGGAACGGCACCAGCGCCCGCCCCACGCTATCCGTGGTGAAGGCGGTAGGCAGCAGGGCCACACCGAGCCCCTTGAGGGCCTGATGCCGGATCGCCGTCATGCGGTTGGCGCGCAGGCGCCCGCGGCTATCAAGCATATGCACCATGCCCGTTGCATGATGCAGCGCCACCTCCGGCTCGCCAGAAAACCCGATCACATCCGCAGCAGGAATATCGCGCGGATGCGAAAACCGATGCCGTTCGAGATAGGCCGGAGCTGCCATCAGCACGCGCGAGACATCGCCGATATGGCGCGCCATGAGGCTGGCGCTATCCTCGAGCGGCCCGATCCGCAGCGCCAGGTCGATATTCTCGGCGAACAGATCCACGCGCCGCTGCCCCAGCACCAGCTCGACCGAGATATTGGGAAAGGCCATGACAAAGTCGGCGATGATGTCGCCAATGCTGCCTTCGCCCATATTGGTGGCACCGGCAATGCGCAGCAGGCCGGAGGGTTCGGCCTGCCCGTCACGCAGCATGGCCTCCGTCGCCGCAAGGTCGGCAAGGCTGCGCTTTGCCGTTTCGAAATAGCGCTGGCCCTCGTCAGTCAGCTGCAACCGCCGGGTCGTTCGCTTGATCAGCGTCACGCCCAACCGGGCCTCAAGCTGCGCAATCCGCAGGCTGACCGTCGATTTGGGCATGCCCAAGCGTTTGCCCGCGGCCGTGAAGCTTCCAGCCTCGGCCACTCTGACGAAAACTTCGGCTGCATCGAGAGACATTCGCCCTACCGCGGCGTTTCGCGTTAACACATCGGACATTCACTGCGATTTGGTGCCAATTGGCTAGCAGGCTGTGCAGCTTGAGCGTACGAAAAAAGGCCGGTGTTGCCACCGGCCCTTTGTAATTCTGCTGAAGCTCTACGCTTATGCGGCTTCTTCGTCGCTTTCGGCGGCATCGGCCTTGGTGCGCTTGGGCGACTTGGCCAGGTTCTTTTCGATCAGTTGCACGGCTTCGGTCAGCGTCAACTTGTTGACGGCGCCGATTTCGCGGCTCATGCGATCCATCGCCTGCTCGAACAGCTGGCGTTCCGAATAGGACTGCTCTGGCTGCTCTTCCGAGCGATAGAGATCGCGCACGACTTCGGAGATGGCGATCAGATCGCCGGAATTGATCTTGGCTTCGTATTCCTGGGCGCGGCGCGACCACATGGTGCGCTTGACGCGGGCACGACCGGTGACGGTGGTCAGCGCCTGGGTGACCATGTCTTCCTCGGCCAGCTTGCGCATGCCGACTGATTTGATCTTAGCGACGGGCACGCGCAGGGTCAGCTTGTCCTGTTCGAAGCTGATGACGAACAACTCAAGGGTCAGGCCGGCGACTTCTTGTTCCTCGATCGAGACGATCACACCGACGCCATGCGCCGGATAGACGACATACTCGCCGGTCTTGAACCCAAGCCGTGTCTGTACCTTCTTGGCTACCATATTCATGGAACTCCTTGTTGACGCCCCAAATGGACAATTCCCGCGGGAAGGATCGTCCATTCCTACTCTCTACTTGCGTCCGAACGGGACGCCGCGCGCAGCAAAAACCCCATGGGCGTCCGGGTCCGCTTTCCCCGGAGCACATGCATCCAACGATGTTGTCAAAAAAATCGTGCCTTAAGGCACGGGCTGGGTGAAGGGCTCAACTGCATATGGTGAGACCATAGCACAAAAATTCAGCAAAATCAAAAACTACGAATCAAGTCGTAAATAGAGCGCCGCCAGACCCGCGCAATGGGGCGAGGATGTGGCTGGGCGCCAGTTTCGTGCGTGTCGGCGGACAACATCAACCGCGCGCAACTTTCCCGCAGCCACGGTCGCTTCCCACGGACTTGATCCGTGGGTCTCTCGCCCGCTCGTGCGGTGTTGAGAGTGGCCCGCGGATCAAGTCCGCGGGAAGCGGCGGAGAATGGGTAAGATCGGCGCTCCAATCCGGAAGCGCTGAACCTCAGTCGCCCTCGCCCGGCGCTTCGGAGAAATACTTCTCGAGCTTGCCGGTTTCCCCGTCCCGTTCCTTGGCTTCGGGTAGCGGATCGCGTCGCTCGGTCAGGTTCGGCCAGATCGAGGCATATTTGGTATTGAGCGCCAGCCATTCATCAAGCCCGCTCTCGGTATCGGGCTTGATGGCTTCGGCCGGGCATTCGGGTTCGCACACGCCACAGTCGATGCACTCGTCCGGATGGATCACCAGCATGTTCTCGCCTTCGTAGAAACAGTCCACCGGACACACTTCCACGCAGTCGGTATATTTGCAGACGATGCAATTGTCGGTGACGATGTAGGTCATCTAGGAGGCGATCCCGAACGAAGGCACGGGCGCGGGAGGGGACGCGGCCCGGCAAGTCTCAACGGGACCGGTGCTAAACCGTTTTCACCGGCGCTGCAAGGGCGGTTCGGGGGACGGTTTGGCGCAGGTTTGAGCCACACGCGAAATGTTTGCCCCAGCCGCGCGCCAGGCCGGTACCGCCATCTAGCCGCCAATCTGTGTCAAGGAAACTTGACAAAAAGCAGTGTCATCTCTATGTAAAGGACGCTTGACATTCCTGGAGGTCGAAATGACCAACGAGACCGCGAACCGCCGCTATCTGGCAACCATCATCCCAGCAAGCCTGGTCTTTGTCGGGGCGAGTTCCGCTATCAAGATGGCCGACGAGTCTGCCATGCTGCCGACATGGGCACTCTACGCGGCAGCCATCCTGCCGGTCGCCGCCATGGTCGGCATGTTCTGGGCCCATTGGCGATATGTGAGCGAGATCGACGAGTTCCTGCGCTCCATCCAGGTCAAAGCAGCGTTCGCCGCACTTGCCCTGGTCATGGTCATCGCCACCGGTTGGGGTTACCTCGAATTCTACGCCGGGGCGGCGGCTCTCTCCATCTACTGGCTGAATCCACTCTACTGGATCGCCTATAGCGTCGCAGTCATGGCGCTCAACCTTCGCTCCGGCGCTGCGTCTTGAAGAACGCGATCCGACAATTGCGCGGCGAGCGCGGCTGGTCCCAGGCCGTGATCGCCGAGAAGCTGGATGTATCGCGGCAATCGATCAACGCCATAGAGACGGGACGTTACGACCCATCCCTGCCCCTGGCATTTCGCATTGCCCGCCTGTTCGGCGTGCCGATCGAAGCGGTCTTCGATGACAGCGAAAACTAGTGTCAGGGGCGTGGGTGGCGAAACACCAGGTCCTCGGGATCCTGCCTGGGGGCCAGGGGATCGTGCACGGCGCCCAGCCGTGTCGCCACACCGAGCGAGCGGCTATTGGCAGGGTCGAAATAGCTGACCAGCGTGGTCAATCCGCGGACGTCAAAGGCCCAGTCGCGCAGCGCCCTTGCCGTCTCGACGGCATAGCCATGCCCCTCATTGCCCTCGTAAAGCAGCCAGCCCAGTTCCTTCTCCGGAAACAGCGGGCCATGATTGATGCCGACCTGCCCGATGCATTCGCCGGTCGACTGCAGCTCGATCATCAGGGCGCCATGTCCGAACAGCTGCCAGCACGCAATGTCGTGGCAGAACAGGCCCCAGGCGCGGAACGTATCGTAAGGACCGCCCATGTACGTGGCCCGAGGTGATGCCATGAGGGCTTCATAGGCAGGGAAGTCGGCAAAGACTGGCGGGCGGAGGATGAGGCGCTCGGTGGTGAGGGTCGGGATGTCAGTCATATATTCTCCTGCGCGGCCAAGCACCGCGCGTCACCCTCGGGCCTGACCCGAGGGCTCTGCACTTATTGGCATGTCGGGAAGTGAACCGCCCTCGGGTCAAGCCCGAGGGTGACGATCAATTTTGTGGAGGCGTCGCCCCTACTCGTCCCCATCCCTTAGCCTGTCCGTATCGCGCCGCTGCTTCTTGGTCGGCCGTCCTGCCCCATCACCACGTGGCGCGATCGCCGCGTCATAGGGGGAGCGCTCTTCCCTGGGCAGAGCCGGCGGCGACAGGTCTTCGTAGAGCCCTTGTGCCTCGCTGGCCGGACCACGCCGCGTGCCGGGGTCGATGATGCGCCACACCACGATCCGGCCATGCAGCGCCATGGTCAGCACGTCGCCGGCACCCACCTTGTGGTCTGAGCGGTCGGTCTTTTCCGAATTGACGCGGATGGCGCCGGTTTCGATGACCTTCTGCGCCAGCGTGCGCGACTTGAGCGCGCGCGAGAAGAACAGGAACTTGTCGAGCCGCTCCTTACGGAGCGGCATGCCGACAGTCCCCGGCAAGGCCTACTCGGCCTTGCGGTCGCGCAGCGCCGCAAGTTTGGCGAAGGGGCTATCCGGATCGAACGCCTTTTCGCGCTTCTCTTCGCGCGGGCGCTCGAACTTAGCCCGCTCGCCCTGTTGATCGGCCGGACGACGATTATCGTTGCGACCCTTACCCTCGAATTTCGGCTTGGGCTGCAAATGCCGCGCCTTGCTGAGGTCCTGCACTTCGCCTTCCGGCCGGCGGGGGGCCGGCGGACGATGGTTGCGTTCCGGCCGCTGGCGAACCTGCTGGGTTTCGCCCTCGGGCCGGCGACGATGTTCGTGCCGCTTGTTATCGGGTCGCTTGCCTGATGGCGACCAGACCTCGTCGAATTCCGGCTCGGCGGGGGCCGCCGGCGCGGTTTCGGCCGTTTCCGGTGCAGCCTCGACTACTGCGGTCGGCGGTACGTCGGTATCGACGGCCGGCGCCGCATCTGCCGTTACCGCTTCGACCGGTGCCTCGGCAGCGGCATCAACCGTCGCCGGATTCTCGGCCAGCACTTCTTCAAGCGCCGGAGCCTCGGCAGTCGCCTCAGCCGCAACTGCGGGGGTGGCAACCTTGGGTGTACGTTTGACGCGATAGCCCAGCGAATTGAGGATCGAGGCGAAATCTTCGCCCGAGCAGCCCAGCAGCGAGGTCATTTCGACCGTGACGCGGAAGCCGTTGCCTTCGGCAGCGCCAGCGGGCAGTTCGCCCTGGTGACGCGTCGGATCGAGCGCGATCAACGGGCGGATGATGTCGGCCAGGCGTTCGAGAATATCGACGCGCACGGCACGCTTGCCAGCCACCTTGAAGCCGGCGATCTCATAAAGGCGTGTATCGACTTCCGGATCGACCACGAACGAGGTGCGGCCCGACAGCACGATGTGCGGAATGTCGGTCACGCCGGGCTGGCGGATGCCGCCATTCTTGAGCGCAAACAGAATCAGCGCCAGCTCACGCGGTGCGGGCTTGAGCGAAAGCGGCAGGTAGATGTGGTAGGCACCAAACTTGATGCCCAGCTTGCGCATCTTGCCGCGCACGTCCTGATCGAGATTCTTGACCTCGTCGGCCACCTGCGAACGCGGGATCAACCCCAGATGCTCGAACAGCTGGAACGCGATGCCGCGCGCCGCGCCTTCGAGATCGGCCGGCGCCTCAAGCGCCATCACCGGCTCGAGAATGGTATTGATATGGTGGCGCAGCCACAGCGCCAAACGGTCCTGCACCCGCTCGAGATCGGTCCCGGTGAGGGTTTCGTCGGCCAGCATCAGGATACGTGGCCGGTAAAGCGCATCGCCCTCGATCAGCTCGGCGACGATATCGCCCTTCCAGCGCAGCCGGCCATCGGTCGCCAGCACGAATTCTTCGTTCGGCGCCCCCGCCAGACGATCGGCGCGATTGTGGATTTCGGGCGCCACAACCTGATCGGCAGCCGCGCGCAGGCCCTTGGTATCGGCGTCGCCGTCAGTGCGCGCCAAGGTGAAGCGGAAGCCTTCGAGCGTGCCGATCAGATGGCCTTCCAGCCGCACTTCGCCACGTTCATTGATCTCGGGAGATGCCATACGTTTGTCTTTCAGGTGACGAAGCAGCACGCTGGTGCGCCGGTCGACGAATCGCTGGGTTAGGCGCTCGTGCAGCGCATCGCTCAGCCGATCTTCAATATCCCGGGTCTTTTCGCGCCAATGTGAAGGGTCTGCAAGCCAGTTTTTGCGGTTGGCGACGAAGGTCCATGTCCGGATTTGCTTGATCCGATTGCTCAAGGTGTCGATATCGCCGCTCATATTGTCGCAAAAGCGCACCTGCTCGGCAATCCAATCCGCGTTGACCTTGCCGCGCTTGACTAAGTCCGAGTAAATGCGCGTGACAATTTCCCCATGATTGGCCGGGGAAATCCCTTGATAATCAGGGATTTGGCAACATTCCCACAGGAGCCGCGCCCCATCGAGTCCGCGCGCGAGTTGACCTGCCTCGTTGCGGGAAACGAACTCCAGGGCATGCTGATCCTTGGCCACCGGCACCCTTGTGAGACTGCGATGCTCGGGGGCCATGTCGAGGCTGTTCTGCAACGCTGCAATGGATGAGAAATCCAGCTGATTGTTGCGCCATTGCAGCACTTTGACCGGGTCGAAGTCGTGCGTTTCGAGCGCAACGACCATTTCCTCGTCGAATCCCTCGGTGCCGCCGGTGACGCCAAAGGTGCCATTTCGGGCATGCCGGCCGGCCCGGCCGGCGATCTGGCCGATCTCGGCCGGCGTCAGCGGGCGGCTGGTATGACCATCAAATTTGGTGTCGTCGGCGAAGGCCACGTGATGGATATCGAGGTTAAGCCCCATGCCGATAGCGTCGGTGGCAACGAGAAAATCGACATCGCCATTCTGGTAGAGCTCGACCTGGGCATTGCGGGTACGCGGGCTCAGTGCCCCCATCACCACGGCCGCCCCACCGCGCTCGCGCCGGATCAGCTCGGCAATGGCATAAACTTGGCGAGCCGAGAAGGCGACGATGGCTGATCGAGCCGGCTGGCGCGAAATCTTCTTCGAGCCTGCATAGGTCAGTTGGCTGAACCTTGGCCGGTCTACGATATCGGCATGCGGCAGCAATCGCTTGATCACCGGCGCCATGGTCGCTGCGCCGAGCAGCAGGGTTTCCTGCGTGCCGCGGGCGTGCAGGATGCGGTCCGTGAACACATGGCCGCGGTCGAAATCGATCGCCGTCTGGATTTCGTCGATCGCCACGCAATCGACGCGGATATCCATCGGCATGGCCTCGACCGTGCACACCCAGAAGCGCGGCTTGGCCGGAACGATGCGCTCTTCCCCGGTCACGAGAGCGACCGCGCCTTCGCCCACGCGCTCGACGCATCGCTGATAGACCTCGCGCGCCAAAAGCCGGAGCGGTAGGCCGATCATCCCTGTGGGATGGGCCAGCATGCGCTCGATGGCAAAATAAGTCTTGCCGGTATTGGTCGGGCCAAGAATCGCCTTGACCGATTGGGCGGGCGGAAAAGTCATCGTGGGCAATGTAGGATGTCGAAACGCCGGTTGCGAGGGCACAGCGATCTTGTCCCAAGAAAGGACAGCCTATGCGACGGTTTTGTCACCATGGTTAATGCTTGGAACAGGTCAGGAACGAAACGGAACCGAATCGATGAGACTCACTGAGTCCGGATTCGTTCCCGGCTAGGGGTGGTAGGCTGGCGCCGTCCCAACCACTAATGTCAGTCGTGGGCCAGCGCCAGCGGCGCCTAAAGCGCAAAATCTCTTCAACTTCCCTGCCAAAGAGTGAATTTCGTCTAGAATCGGCCATTCGTCACCCAATCGTAAATCCTTGTTTCGCAAAGATTTTTGTCAGCTTGACGACCTGTGACCCGCTTTTCCGGCCTCGGCGATGGCCAAATTGAGGAAGTGCCCTGTTGACCGTCCCATCGCGGCACAGGCGCTCCGCGACGCCTCGGGGGAGTGCCACGGCGACGACGAGCACCCCTCCGGAGTGAACGATGCCTTGCGCGTTACTGACCAACCGCCAGCGAGCGCGTCCCGATCTGGCACAGATTTGGACGCCGCCAAGGCGCCCGCTTCACACCTGATCCAAAACCGGAACGAACACGGGTCGAATCGTGCGAATGACGCCAATGCGCCTTTGTTCACCACGACATCTGGTGCCGCCGATCCCGCGCATGCACAAGCGGCGCAGCCATGCTTCGATACAGGCGCAGATCGGGCCCAAAGCCGTTCAATTCGATTACCAAGCCGTTAAAATCGCCGGAATTGCGCCGAATCTGAACGGAACATTCCGCGAGAAATCTGCCGCTCGAAACCTGCGTTAACGCCAAAGCCCAACCCGCCCGGCGCTTCGACATCCAAAATTGTCAAAAAACCCGTTGACCGTCCCAACGTGAGACAGAGAAACCGGGGCATCCTGGCGCGCGCCCGATCCAGTGAACAAACGCAGACGTTCCCTCGGGCTTGACCCGAGGGCCACTCCCAATGCGGCACAAGCGGCGAAAGGCCCCTATCAAGTTCGAGGGAACGCCGTGGATGAAGCGAACACTGCGCTGAATGTGAACTAGAAGCTCATCCCGGTCAGGACCATGGAGAGGTCCCCCATATTGGTCCCGAGTAGCACGCGATAGGGGATGAAGTATCCGGTTTCACCCAGCGGCGCGTACCAGATGACGATGCGGTCGCTGTCGGCCAGGTAATTGGTGATGTCGGAGGTGGTGAAGTGGCCCGAGACGGGGTCATAGTCCACCGTGCACAACACCACCGGCCCTTGATAGCCGGTGCGCGGCGAGGTCGCCTCGTCGTCGCCGGCATAGCTCATGGCGATATTGAAGCGTTCGACCCCGGTAAAGATATTGACCCGGCGTTGGCAGAGGCTCTTGTCGAGCCCGCTGCCCTTGAGCACGAAGGCGGAGAGGAAGTCGCTCACGCCGGTCAGGTGCGAGCGCTCCAACGGCACCCGGTCGTAATTGTCCATGATCGGCGGCTCGACCTTGAAGGCCGACACGTCGCGGCCGGCGAAGGACACATCGACCGAAAAGGTCTCGCCCTTGGCACGCGTTTCGAGATTGAACGCCTGCGACACGAGGCTGTTGCCCGACGAACTGCCTTCCGAGCTGGCCTTGGCCGTGCCGCTGGCCACCACCGCGCCGAGGCCGGCGACATTGGCGTTGAGGTCAAGACTATACTGGCTGCCATTGTCCTTGAGATCGACGGTCATCGCCGCAATATTGATGCCGCCCAGCGTCAGAATGTAGCTTGCCTGGGCATCAGCCTCGGCAGCGGCGGCAGGGAGGCTCAGCGACAAAGCCAGCACGGCAGACAGGGCAAGGCGGGATTGGGTCAAGGGCTCGGGTCTCGGCGAAAGGCAGCAGCGAATCAGCTCATTGGCACGAAAGTGCCTGCCCGATATGGCCCATGCAAGGCGCTCGCGCCCGTTTGACGGTCGCCTTACCTTGACGTACCCGCCCGTTTTCTCTAAAGACGCGCCAGATTTCACAACAATCGAGGCCCGTCGCGGACTTCTCCGCCACGCAGGACCTTTACACAAATAGGATATCGAAAATGGCACGTCGCTGTGAACTGACTGGCAAGGGCGTAATGGTTGGCAACAACGTTTCGCACGCTCTCAACCGTACCCGCCGCCGCTTCCTCCCCAACCTGCTCAACGTGACGCTGCTGTCGGACGCGCTCAACCGCCCCGTCAAGCTCCGTATCTCGGCTGCGGCGCTCCGCACCGTCGAGCACCGCGGTGGCCTCGATGCCTTCCTGCTCAAGCAGAGCGACGCCGACCTGTCGCCGCTAGCCCAGGGCATCAAGAAGGAAGTTCGCGCCGCTCTCGCTGCCTAAGCGATCGGACGATCCAACGAATTGACCGCGTGGGGTTATGCGCTCCACGCGGTTTTGTTTTGCCCCACTCTCAATCGTCACCCTCGGGCTTGACCCGAGGGCATTACACTTTCTGTACATCCGGCAAAGTGAAGAGCCCTCGGGGTAAGCCCGAGGGTGACGATTGAGAGTGGGGCAACTTCCTGCTCTAACTGAATAACGGCGCACCGGTCTTTTGCCGGCCGCGCTCAACAGAGGTGCATTCTGATGCTAGCTCGTTTCCTGGCGGCTGTTGCCGCTATGGTCGTGGTCGTTGCCGCGTCCAATATTCTGGTGCTCTACCCGCTGCAGGCGCAACTGGGCTCGGTCAATCTGGCCGATCTCCTGACCTGGGGCGCTTTCACTTTCCCCTTCGCCTTTCTCATCACCGACCTGACCAATCGCTATGACGGCGCCCGTAACGCCCGGCTGGTGGTGCTGGTGGGTTTCCTCGTTGGCCTCGGCGTCTCGTTCTACCTGAGCTACAACCCCCTGCCCTGGAATGCCGGCGGTAACCCGGCGACAACGCAGCGCATCGCGCTGGCCTCGGCCACGGCATTTCTCACCGGACAATTGCTCGATATCGCCGTGTTCTCGCGCCTGCGCGCCAGCAAGGCCTGGTTCCTGCCCCCGCTGCTCGGTTCGCTGTTCGGCTCGATGATCGATACGGCTATCTTCTTCTCGGTGGCATTTGCGCCGGCGCTGGTCGGTATCGACACCCTGTTCGGTCTGCCGGATGGTTCGCTCGGCTTCCCGGCGCCATGGTTGGGCGTGGGCCCCGAGGTTCCGCTCTGGACCTCGCTGGCAACCGGCGATTTCCTCGTGAAGTTCCTCGCCGCCCTGCTGCTGCTGGCGCCGTATCGCGCGCTGATGGGCAAGTTGAAGCCATTGCCGCCGCTGGGTGTGGTGGCCTGAGATCGGACTGCGGTCCGAGCGCGATCTATCCCCACCCACAATCGCTTCCCGCGGACTTGATCCGCGGGTCACTCTCAACACGGCACAAGTGACGAGAGGCCCCCGGATCAAGTCCGGGGGAAGCGCCGATGGGTGGGAGGCGACGGACCGTCCTTCTACCTCCGGGGAGCGGGCGCCCCTACTCAGGCAGCGCAAACTCCAGCAGCAGGCTACGCTGCCAGTCGTTGAAATTGTTGTCTGAGCCGATGAGGATGCGCACCTCGCCATCGGGCGCGGTGTGCACAGCCAGCGATTCCATATTATCGATGGTGCCGCCACTGGCCTCGAGCAGGGTCTCTCCCACCATGAGATTGCCCGGCCGCACCTCGGCCGCCGGCACGCGGCGCAGCGCCATGGTGAAGGTCAGCATGGACACACCGCGCTCCAGCACCAGCAGGTCGCCATTGGGCAGGAAGGCGCAATCGGTGGGGTTGACCACCGGGCTTTGCCGATAGGCGATCGGCCCCTTGTCGGTCTGGCCCAGCAGCTCGCCACGGTGATTGCCGTTCTCGTCCATCGCCTCTTCGGTCAGCAGCAGGGTGGAGCCGGCGATCGGCGAGGCTGGTGGGGCGATGCAGACCGATTCCAGCGATTCATTGGTCCTGAGGTCGGTGAGCCAATCGGGAATGCTCACCTCGCGCGCCGCGCCGCCGGGGATGCCATCGGTCAGGGCAAAATCGGCCACCCGGGTCAGGTGCTCGAAGGCCACGCGCACTGCAACTGGCGCACCGTCGCGATAGACCGTATCGACGCTTTCGGCATCCTTGGCATATTGCCGGGGCAAGGGCTGACCCTTGGAATTCTGCATCGGCTCGATGGTGACGCCGATAAAACCGAACAGGCGCCCGGCATCGTCATAGGCCAGCCGCCCGGAAACGAAATTGCCGCGATCGGAGACGAAAACGACGCGCTGCTCGGGACCGCTGATCGCGAGCCCAGACAATCCGCCTACCGTATCGTCCTGGCTGACCAGCGCGATGCCACCGCGAAAGATCAGGCGATCCACCGTCTCGTCCAGTCCGCTTTCCTTGAAGCGGGTGATCGGCGCCGCGCTAACGCTGACCTCGACCGCCTGCACGACACCTGTGCTGGCGAGCAAGGCCACACCAAGCGCGGCGAGGACGGGTTTCATCCGCGTCCGCGCCGGCGCGACTGGGCCGGCATTTCCTCGTCGAACAAGGCTGCCAGTTCGTCCGTCAGCGCTCCCGCCAACTCTTCGGCATCGAGCAGGGTCACCGCACGACGGTAGTACCGGGTCACGTCGTGACCGATACCGACCGCCACCAGCTGGATCGGTGAGCGGGTTTCGATGTCCTCGATCACCTGCCGCAGATGCGCTTCAAGATAGTTGCCGGCATTGACCGACTGCGTCGAGTCGTCGACCGGCGCACCATCGGAAATCACCATCAGGATGCGGCGGGCTTCCGGGCGCGCCATCAAGCGCTTCCGCGCCCATTCGAGCGCCTCGCCGTCGATATTCTCCTTGAGCAGGCCTTCGCGCATCATCAGGCCGAGATTGCGCCGCGCATGGCGCCACGGCTCGTCGGCGGCCTTGTAGATGATGTGGCGCACATCGTTGACGCGACCGGGATTGGCCGGGCGACCGGCTTCGAGCCACGCCTCACGCGACTTGCCGCCCTTCCAGGCCCGGGTGGTGAAGCCCAGGATCTCGACCTTCACGCCGCACCGCTCCAGCGTGCGGGCAAGGATGTCGCCGCAGATTGCCGCGATGGTGATCGGGCGACCGCGCATCGAGCCGGAATTGTCGATCAAGAGCGTCACGATGGTGTCGCGGAAATCGGTGTCGTTCTCGACCTTGAAGGACAAAGCCTGCATCGGGTCGGTCACCACACGGGTGAGGCGCGCCGTATCGAGCAGACCCTCTTCAAGGTCGAACTGCCAGGAGCGGTTCTGTTTGGCCATCAAGCGGCGCTGCAGCTTGTTGGCCAACCGCGCCACGGCGCCGGCCAGGTTTTCAAGCTGCTTGTCCAGGAGGCTGCGCAACTGGTCGAGCTCGTCAGGCGGGCAAAGCTCGGCCGCCTTGACGATTTCGTCGAATTTGGTGGTGAACACCTTGTACTGGAACTGGTTGGAAAGCTGGTTGCCGCCATCCTTGGCGGGCGGCGGCATGGGCGCGTCTTCGCCGGCCTCGGCCGACGCGTCCTCGTCGGTATCGGCCATGTCCGATTCCATGCCCTCGACGTCGCCGGTCTCTTCGCTTTCGCCGGCCTGTTCGTCGTCCTGGCTGTCCTGGCTGTCGTTCTCGCCTTCGCCCTGCTCGGGGGACTTGTCGGAGCTATCGCCCTGCTCGGGGTCCTGATCCTCATTTTCCTCGCTGTCCGAGGAGGGATCATCCAGCTCGCTTTCAGGCACGAGATTGAGGTCGCGCAGCAGCGCCTTGGCGGCCTTGGAAAACTCTTCCTGGTCCTCGTAGCGCGTCAGCAGCGCGTCGAGCGACTTGCCGCCCTTGTCCTCGATTTCCTTGCGCCAGAGGTCGACCAGCGCATGGCCCGAAGGCGGTATCGGCACGCCGGCAAGCTTTTCACGGAGCAGCAGGCCCAGCGCCTCGGCAATCGGCGCATCGCCTTTGTCGTCGACCTCGGCAAAATTTGCGCGGAACAGCCGGTCTTCCAGCATCTCGCCGATATTGCCCACCATGCCGGGCATGCGTACGCAACCCAAAGCTTCGACACGCGCCTGCTCCAGTGCATCGAAGGCAGCGCGGGCAATGGGGTCCATCGGCGAGCGCTTGCGATGACCGTCGGGATCGTGGCTGGCGAGCCGCATGGCCATGGCATCGCCCTGCCCACGGGCAATGGCGATATCGCGGCGCGTCGGCAGGCGCGGCAGATTGGCCAGGCGCGCCTTGTCCGAGGTCAGCAAGGGACGATCGGAGGTGAAGGTCACCTCGAGGTCGGCCTTGGCGCCGATGGCGCGCACCGTCGCACCCATGGCGGATTTGAACACCTGGGTCTGGTCGGGCTTGTTGGCTTTGCTGCGCGGTGGAGTGGCCATGACTTAAGTCCGGTTGGGCAGAGACGAGGTGACACTCGTCGCAAACAGAAGAAACATCGGCTGATAGCGCTCTTTTTCCCATTCGGGATGGTCAGCGATATCGGCATCCGTGGCCGACCACTCGTCGACATGGTCAAGCTGGAGACCAACGTCTTGCAGGGCATTGATCGTGGTCGAGATCAGCCGGTGGTATTTGACCACGCCATCGGCAATCCAATTGGTCAGCCGCTTACCTTCGCGCAGGTAATCGTTGACGGCACCGACCATGTAGCCTTCGGCATCGGTCATGAATTCCGGATTGGCCCGGGCCGCGAAGACCGGGTGCTCCATCGAGAAGACGAAGTGGCCGCCCGGCCTGAGGGCACGCCGCACCCTGGCGCAGAAACTGTCGAAATCTGCGACGTAGTGTACGGCCAGCGAGCTGAACACCAGGTCGTATTCCCCGCTACCGAAATCGGCCGTTTCAAGGTCGGCGCGTTCGAAGCGAACCGGCATGCCGGCGCAGTTCTGCCGGGCCACGGCCAGCATGTTTTCGGAGAGATCGAGGCCCACCACTTCGGCAGCACCGTTTTCGACGGCCCATTGCGCAAAATAGCCGAAGCCGCAGCCCAGATCGAGCACGCGCTTGCCGGTCAAATCCGGCAGCATGCTCCTGAGCGACGGCCATTCGGCAGCCGCAGCCAGCCCGTCGCGCGAGCGCGGAAACTGGCTGTAGCCTTCGAAAAACTTGGCGTCGTCGTAGATATTCTGGGCCATCTGCTTCCCCGACCACCCCTCACCCCGGCCCTCTCCCCAGAGGGGCGAGGGGGCGCTTCAGAGCATTGGCTGGCCACCGCGTTCCCTTCGCCTCTCTGGGAGAAGGTGGCCCGCAGGGCCGGATGAGGGGCCTTCCGGAAGTCCGAAAGGCGTTGTTACGCTGTGACGGCGAGGTTTGCCGAGCTTTCCGGCAGGTCTTCACCGAACACGCGCTGGTAGAACTCCGCCACTACGGGGCGCTCGAGTTCGTCGCACTTGTTGAGGAAGGTCAGCCGGAAGGCAAAGCCGATATCGCCGCCGAAAATCTGGGCGTTCTCGGCCCAGGTGATCACCGAGCGCGGGCTCATCACGGTCGACAGGTCGCCATTGATGAAGGCCGAGCGGGTCAGGTCCGCCAGGCGCACCATGTTGGAGACGACCTTCTTGCCCTTCTCGGTCTCGCCGTAAGCCTTATTCTTGGCCAGAACGATGCCGACTTCCTTGTCATGCGGCAGGTAGTTGAGCGTGGTGACCAGGCTCCAGCGGTCCATCTGACCCTGGTTGATCTGCTGGGTGCCGTGATAGAGGCCCGACGTGTCGCCCAAACCAATGGTATTGGTGGTCGAGAACAGGCGGAAGGCCGGATGGGGCACGATCACGCGGTTCTGGTCGAGCAGGGTCAGACGGCCCGCCACTTCGAGCACACGCTGGATCACGAACATCACGTCCGGACGGCCGGCGTCGTATTCGTCGAACACCAGCGCGACATTGTTCTGCACCGCCCACGGCAGGATGCCGTCACGGAATTCGGTGACCTGCTTGCCGTCCTTGAGCACGATCGCGTCCTTGCCGACGAGATCGATACGGCTGACATGGCTGTCGAGATTGACGCGCACCAGCGGCCAGTTCAGCCGCGCCGCGACCTGCTCGATATGCGTCGACTTACCGGTACCGTGATAGCCCTGCACCATGACGCGTCGGTTGAACGCGAAACCGGCCAGAATCGCCAGCGTGGTGTTGCGGTCGAACAGGTAATCCGGATCGATGGGCGGGACGTGGCTATTGGCTTCTTTGTAGCCCTTGACCACCATGTCGGTATCGATGCCGAACAGCTCCCGTGCCGAGAATTCGGTATCGGGCAGATTGGTGTACTCAGTCATGGCAAAGCTCTTGGCGGGAAAAATCGAGGCAGGACAGGCGTGAAAGTCGCGGGCTCTATAGCAGCATTGTGACGGAGGCGGTAGGCGTCTGGACGACAGAATGCATGCGCCATACTCATCCACCAGCGTTCCCTCGGGCTTGACCCGAGGGCCATTCTCAACGCCGCACAAGTGCTGAGCGGCCCTCGGGTCAAGCCCGAGGGAACGGCCCGGAGGGGCCGGAAGTCATTTCGCCACGAACCCAGTCTTCTTCAAGTGCGAATAAGCCGCGATAATGGTCCGCAACCGCTCTTCGCTGGCCTTGTCACCGCCATTGGCGTCCGGGTGGTGGATCTTGACCAGGGTCTTGTAGGCACGCTTGATCTCGTCGGACTTCGCATGCCCGATAATGCCGAGCGTTTCGAGCGCCCGGCGATCCTGCTCATGCAGCGGCTTGACCCGTTCCGAGGCCGGCTTCTGCGATTGGCGATGGCGGTAACGGGCGAACACACCGAACGGGTCGCCGAACCGGTCGCCGGGACGCAAAGCCTCGCGGGCCGCCTTGGCACCGCGCATATTGGGGTTGCCGGTGGCAAAACTCGAGCGCGATTCTGCCTTGGGCGGCGTATGCAGCGCGTCCTCCAGCTCGTCCTTGTCCATGCCGGCAAAGAAGTTGAACGCGGTGTTATAGTGGCGCACGTGTTCGAGGCAGAAATGATGATACTGCCCTTCGCTGCGATGCCCCTTGGGCGCACGGTACTCCCCAGCCAGCTCGCAGCCCTCCCAATCGCACACATGCTCAGCCGACGCGGGCTTTTCTTCCCGACGCGGCCTGATGCGGATGGTATCGAAGAGCTTGGATTGCAGTTTCATTGCGCCTAGTTACGTGCCTGGACCAGTTAGAAAGCCCGCAGCATGAGTGCCAAAGACACCATCACCGCCAAGCTCACCGATAAATTCGCCCCCGCTTTCCTCGATGTGATCGACGAATCGATGCTCCATCATGGCCATGCCGGCTGGCGGGAGGGTGGTGAAACCCATTTTCGTGTCAGAATCGCGACCCGCCATTTTGACGGGATGAGCCGCGTGGCGCAACACCGCGCCGTCATGGACGTGCTCGACGCCGAACTCAAGGACCGGGTGCATGCCCTGGCCATCGAGGTCTTGCCACCTGACGGACCGTATCCGTTATCAGATCGGGTGTAGCCATGTCACTGCGGATCATTCGTCGCCTGCTGCCCGATTGGGGCACCACTTATGGTCCGCCCGGTGACGGCCCGTTTCCCGCGCTCCTGCTGTTACACGGCTCCGAAGGTGGCCCTTCTGGCTGGATGCATCGGATCGCCATGCTGTTCGCCGCCCATGGCTATCTGGCCTATCCGCATACCTATTCGATCGGCGGCAATTCGTGGAATGCCGGGTCGATCATAGATGTGCCGCTGGACCGAACCGTTCAAGCCCTCGACGCGCTGCGCGCCTTCCCCTTCTCCGGCCCGAGGCTCGGCCTCTATGGTGTTTCTCGCGGCGCCGAGCATGCGCTGCTGGTTTCGACACTGATGGCGCAGAACGGACTGGCGCCGGTGGATGCCATTGCCGTCCACAGCCCGCCCGATGTGATTTGCCAGGGCTTCAACAGCGCCACCTGGCGCGACAAGGGCGATCCCGGCTGGCAGTCGCCCGACCCCGGCAAGCGCGCCTGGACCTGGCAGGGCTCGTCGGACGCTCTGCTCCCAACAACCCCGATCGCAGTCGAGACCATCCCTGCTCCGATCTTCATCAGCCACGGCACCGCCGATCGCGTCTGGTCGGTCGAGATGACCCGCCGTCTCGAGCAACGCCTGCGCGCGGCGGGCAAGGCACCGCAGGTGCATTATTTCGACGGGCAGGACCACATGCTCAACAGCGCCAGCGAGAACGACTTGCATGAGAAGCTGCTGGCGTTTTTTGAACGTACACTGGCCTAGTTCTCCCTGTCGGATCACGTCTTACGACTAGCGTCCTCATAAATGGCCAAGGCTATATCATAGTTGATAAGGGTCTTGCCGGAGTGAGGCGACACCGCAACGAACTGCGCGATCTCTGCCGGGCTGAAGCTCCAGCTTGCTGGCAGACCAAGCTTTCGCTTCACCGCACCATCGGCAGAGTTACAGTCGCCGCAGATGATCGTATCCGGGAAGCGGACCTTGCGTTCTGTGTGGCAGTGATGCCGGGTAATGGAAATGGTCCAACCCATGCCATACTCATCGCCGAAACGCTCGCGCCAGGATGGCCCTCTGATTTCAGACCACCTGATCAGCTGTTGCGCCGTGCGCCCGCAACCAGGGCACCGCCAATTGCTGGCCACGGCCTTCAAGTAAAGGGCTTTGCAGTGCATTCCGCCAAAGGCGGCAATCTCCTGCGCCGAGGGCAGCTTACTCCACTTGGCTGTCTTCGCCACGCTTCCCGCCTCTGCCCTGGATTATTGAGCGACGGCCCGCATCTCATCCAGAAACGCCGAGACCGCCTGCGGATCCACGTTCTTCTCGATGAACGCCTTGCCGATGCCCCGTGTCAGGATGAAGGTCAGCGCGCCGCGCGTCACTTTCTTGTCCTGCGCAATCGCCGCCATCAGGACCTCGGTCGAGCCGAGATTGCCGGAAATATCGGCCAACGCCGTCGGCAGACCCGATTTCTGCAAATGCGCGATGATCCGCCCGGTATCCTGGCTCGGCGCGATGCCCAGTTTTGCCGAGAACCCATGCGCCAGCGCCATGCCGATGGCGACGCCTTCGCCATGCAGCAGGCGGTCGGAATAGCCGGTGTCCTTTTCCAGCGCATGCCCGAAGGTATGTCCCAGATTAAGCAGCGCCCGAACACCGAGCTCCTTTTCGTCCTCGATGACGACGCGTGCCTTGTGGGCACAGCAGCGGGCGATGGCTTCGCCGCGGGCCGGACCGCCGGCAAAGATTTCGGCCTGATTGGCTTCGAGCCAGAAGAAGAAATCCTCGTCGTCGATCAACCCGTATTTGACCACCTCGGCATAGCCGGAAGCAAATTGCCGCGGCGCGAGCGTATCGAGCGTCGAGAGGTCCGCCAGCACCAGCTTGGGCTGGTGGAAGGCCCCGATCAGGTTCTTGCCGTGAGGTGAATTGATGCCGGTCTTGCCGCCAACCGAGCTATCGACCTGCGCCAGAAGCGAAGTCGGCATCTGCACGAAATCCATGCCCCGCCGGGCAATGGACGCGGCAAAGCCGGCGAGGTCGCCGATGACGCCGCCACCCAGCGCGATGACCAGGTCGCCGCGCTCCAGCCGCGCCGCCAGAATACCCTCCACCGCCTGACCGAGATAGGCCCAGGACTTGGTGCTTTCGCCCGCCGGCAGCACGATCTCGGTATGTCCAAGCCCGGCCGCATCCAGCGACCGCAACAGCCGCGGCAACTGCGCCTCGGCCACCGTGGCATCGGTGATGATGCCAAAGCGTCGCCCGGGAAATCGCTCGGCCAGGATGGCGCCCGCTTCGTCCAACAGCCGGTCGCCGATCAGGATGTCATAGGCGCGCTCGCCCAGCGCAACATGAACCATGTGGGCAATATCGGCCATCGATCAATCCTGGCGTTTGAGAAAGGCGAGCACGGCGTCGACGATGTCGCCGGCCACCACATCCTGCGGCACATCGCGCGACAACACCGTCACATCGGCTTCGGCATAGATGGGGTAGCGATCCTCGATCAGCTTCTCGAGCGTGGCGCGCGGATTGGCGGTCTTGAGCAGCGGCCGGTTCGAGCGGCGCGACACCCGTTCGAACAGGATATCCGCCTCGGCCTTGAGCCACACGGTCAGCGCTTCCGCCTTCATCAGCGCGCGCGTATCGGGATTGACGAAGGCCCCTCCGCCGGTGGCCAGCACCACGCCATGGTCCTTGAGCACGCGCGCGATAACCCGGGTCTCGCCGGCGCGGAATTCGGGTTCGCCGCGTTGCTCGAAAATCTCGGGGATCGTCATCTGCGCCGCCTTCTCGATCTCCTCGTCACTGTCGAGAAACTGGCGATTGAGCCGAGCGGCGAGGCGGCGGCCCACCGTGGTCTTGCCGGCGCCCATCATGCCCACGAGGACCAGTGGCTTGCCGGCCAGGCGCTCTACGAGGTGCTCGGCGCGGGCCTGCCGCGATGCCGCGTCGGGTCGGTTCAAGACTGGGCTCCCTGATCTTGCCGCTATCAACCCGCACCGGCCCGCCCTGTCAAGAAACTTGCACAGGACGCCTGGTGCAGGCCGCTGCGGCGGTCAAACGGAAACGAAACTATTTGCTGACAGTTTACCAGCAATTGTTATCGTTGGACGATCATGCCGACCCTGATCCGCCTCATCATCACGCTGCTGTTTCTTGCTGGCCTCGTCTATGCTGGCATGTTCGCGCTCGTGGCGCTGGTCGAGCCGACGCCCAAGGAAGTCACCATCCGCATTCCCTCCCGTGATCTGCTCGGTGGCGGCGCGCCGGCCCTGCCCGGCAGCCAGCCGGCCGCCCCGGCAACGGAAGCGGCGCCTGCCGAGACCACGACGCCATGAGCGGCGGGCACCTGATCGGCGCCTTTCTCGAAATGATGAGCGCCGAACGCGGCGCCGCCAAGAACACCATCGACGCCTATCGGCGCGATCTTGGCGACTATGCCGGCTTCGTCGCCGGCAAGCAGCAGACGCTGCTGACCGTGCCGCGCGAAACCGTCAATGCCTATCTCGACCAGCTTCGCCGCGACGGCCTCTCTGCCGCGTCCAGCGCCCGCCGCCTCTCGGCGATCCGACAATTTCACCGCTTCCTGTGCGCCGACAATATGCGCGGCGATGACCCGACCCGCATCGTCGCCAGCCCCAAAAGCCGGCGCGCGCTGCCCAAAGTGCTTTCCATCGCCGAGGTGGACAAACTTCTGGTGACTGCCGAGGTAGAAGCCAACGCCGAAGCGTCCGAGCAAAAACACGCCGCGGCATTGCGGCTCTACGTGCTGTTGGAACTGCTCTACGCCACCGGCATGCGCGTCAGCGAACTCGTGAGCCTGCGCCGCTCGGCGGTGATGCGCGATACCAGCTTCATCACCGTTACCGGCAAGGGCAACAAGGAGCGCGTCGTTCCGCTCAACGATCGCGCCCGAGATGCGGTCAAGGCCTATGTGGCGACGCTGGACGCCGGCCCGTTCCTGTTCCCCGCGACCGGCGCCGACGGCTATCTATCCCGCCAGGTCTTCGCCCGCGACCTCAAGGGCCTGGCAGGCCGCGCCGGCATCAGTTCGACCCGCGTCGCACCGCACGTCCTCCGCCATGCCTTCGCCAGCCATCTGCTGGCCGGCGGCGCCGATCTGCGCGTGGTACAAATGCTGCTCGGCCACGCCGACATCTCGACCACGCAGATCTATACCCACGTTCTGGACGAGAAGCTGCGCACCCTGGTCGAGAGCCACCACCCGCTCAATCAGGGCTGATAGCCCGGTACGCCCACTATCAATCTGTTAGCATTATGGGACGCATAACGATCAGGCGCGCGCAAACCTTGACTTGATGTTGCGCCATCGTCACTTTCCGGCCACTTTAGGGCGCAACAGCAGCGGCCCATATCCACGGGTCCGACATAATGACCCCTAACGGGCGGGTGGGATGCAGTCTTATCTCGATTTCGAAAAGCCGGTAGCCGATCTTGAAGGCAAGATCGCCGAGCTCAAGTCCCTTGCGGCGACCGACCAGGCCGTCAGTATCGACGAAGAGGTCAACCGGCTATCGAGCCGTGCCGATGAGGCACTGGTGGAAATCTACAAGCGCTTGACGCCATGGCAGAAGACCCAGGTCGCCCGCCATCCGCAGCGCCCGCACCTGTCCGATTACATCAAGAGCCTCATTACCGAATGGACGCCGCTGGCCGGCGATCGCAAATTCTCCGAGGATGCTGCGATCCAGGCTGGTTTCGGCCGTTTCAACGGCCAGCCCGTTGCTGTTGTCGGCCAGGAAAAGGGCAATTCCACCGAGACACGCCTCAAGCACAATTTCGGCATGGCCCGCCCGGAAGGCTATCGCAAGGCCGTCCGCATCATGGACATGGCCGACCGCTTCAATATCCCGGTGATTTCATTCGTCGATACCGCCGGCGCCTATCCCGGCATCGGCGCCGAGGAGCGCGGCCAGGCCGAGGCCATTGCCCGCTCGACCGAAAAATCGCTTGAGCTGGGCGTGCCCAATATCGCCATCGTCATCGGCGAAGGCGGCTCGGGCGGCGCCATCGCCATTGCCACCGCCAGCCGCGTACTGATGCTCGAACACGCCATCTATTCGGTGATTTCGCCCGAGGGCGGCGCCTCGATCCTGTGGCGTGACGCAGCCCGGGCGCAGGATGCCGCGACCAATATGAAGATCACCTCGGCCGATCTGCTCGGCTTCGGCGTCATCGACGGCATCATTCCCGAACCCCCGGGCGGCGCCCATCGCCACCCCGAGATCGTGATGGACTCGACTCGCGGCGCCATCGCCGCCTTCCTCGCCGACTTTGCCGGCAAAGGGCGCCTTGAAGTACGCGAACACCGCCGCGAGAAGTTCCTGGCGATCGGCACGGCGCTGTAGCGCCTTCCCCCTCTCCTTTGGGGAGGGGCGGGCAGATTTGCACACTTGCGTGATTTCACCCCGCTTCCCGCCACAATTGCGCCGTGGTAACGCTTCGTTCACCAGCAATTCTCATGCTGCGGTAACTACGAGTACCTATGGGTCTCGCACCTCTCCGCAATGGGCCGCCGACCGTGACCGCTACCCTTCTCCGCAAGTTCTGTTCGGCCCTCATTCTGCTCTGGGTCGCCTTTGGCCTGGTCGCCTGCGGCGGCTTCCTGCCCAAGAGCAGCGACAACCGGCACAACCAGCCATTGCAAAGCGGCGTGGTTTCGGGCCTGCGCGCCATGGGCTCGTCGCCCGGCGAGGCCATGGTCATCCGCATGTTCAAGCAGGAAAAGGTGCTTGAGGTCTGGAAGCGGACCAGCTCTGGCCAGTTCAAGATGTTCAAGAGCTACGAGATCTGCGCCTTTTCTGGCGTGCTCGGGCCCAAGATCAAGGAAGGCGATCGCCAGAGCCCGGAGGGCTTCTATACGATCACGCCCGGCCTGATGAACCCGCGTTCGAGCTACTACCTGGCCTTCAATACCGGCTTTCCCAACAAGTTCGACCGCGCCTGGGGCCGCACCGGCAGCGACCTGATGGTGCATGGCGACTGCTCGTCGCGCGGCTGCTACGCCATGACCGATGACGGCATTGCCGAGATTTACGCGCTGGCGCGCGAGACCTTCAAGGGCGGCAATCCCAGCTTCCAGCTGCAGATTTTCCCGTTCAAGATGACCGCCGCCAACCTGGCGTCGCAGTCCACCAGCGAGCACCTCAATTTCTGGAAGGACATTAAGGAAGGCTACGACCTGTTCGAGCTGACCAAGACGCCGCCAGTCTGGGACGTGTGCGAACGTCAATACATCTTCAATCCCAGCAGTGGCGGCGGCGCTCTCAACGCCATGGGCGCCTGCCCGGCAGGCGTGCAGAATGCCGCCCTCACCGCCAAGCAGCAGGCCGATGAGGCCGCCTTTGCCAATACGCTGGCGGCCCAAGAGCGCAAGGCGACCGAGGAAGCGGCGATCAAGGCACGCGGCGAGGCTGTTGGCGGCGCCGTTTCCGGCATCTTCAGCGGCATCGGCAACCTGTTTGGCGGCGGCAAGGACGAAGACATCGTCCCGGTCATGAGCGGCAAAACCGCGCCCATACCCTTTCCCCGCCCCAACCGGCCATAGCCACTTCACGCAAAGCCATATCCGGGCCGCATTGTGGGGCGATGCCCTCTCGGCCTGTGCTAGAATGGACCGCAAACGGAGACTGTCGCTGTGGAAGAGACGCCGGTGGCCAGCAGTGGCTTCAAGCTGCATGCGCCTGAGCCAGAGCCCGCTACCCCGGTGGCGCCGCGCCGTGCGCCCGGGCGCGTTCTGAGCTTTGTCGTCGGTCTCGTCGGCGTCGCGGCCCTGTTTGCTGCGGGCTGGGTCTATACCGAAACGCAGCGCGACATAGCGCGCCTCTCGACCGACATCGCACAGATCAAGCTCAGCCTCGAACTGTTCGGTCGCCAGCAGGCGGCCGATAGTCCGGCGAGCATACCCGACGATGCCGGTTTGCAGGACCTCTCCAACCGTCTGGCGATTCTGGAGGAAAGCTGGCGTAGCGGCGCGGCCAATACCCAGAACCCGACCTTGCCGGCCCTGGCGGGCGAGACCACGGCGCCCGCTGCCACTGCCGCCTCGGATGGCGACTGCCTGCCTACCGGCACGCGCTTCATGGTTGCGGCCGGCGACAATTACACCGTCTGCGGGACCACTGGCACGGTTGAAATCGGCGCGGTGGAGAATGGCTTCATCAGCCTGGCCGACGGCACCGTCATCGCCCAAGGCGGCAATATCGGCCTGCCCGGCACCCAATGTATGATCGCCGTATTGCCCAGCGAGGGCGGCAGCATCAGCGGCTTCGCCGAAATCCGCGTGACGTGCTGAGGATGTCCAGCCCGCACCCGGCAAGTGAAAGCCCCGATCGTCACCCTCGGGCTTGACCCGAGGGCTCGGCCGGCGTGCCGAGAGTGAAGCACCATCGGGTCAAGCCCGAGGGTGACGCACAGCACGAACGACAGTGCCAGTGAAAAGGCCCAGACTTTCATCTGGGCCTTTTCGTTTCTCTAGAACTGCCCGTGGCAGTGCTTGAACTTCTTGCCTGAGCCACAGGGACAAGGCGCGTTGCGCGAGACGCCGACCAACAGCTTTGGGTCGATCGGCTTGAGCGACGGATCGCTGCCGACCGCGCCAAGGGCTCCGGCAATCGTGTCGCCGCCGTCGGCGTCGTTTTCGCCGGTCAGCGGATCGATATGGGTTTCGCGCAGGCGGCTGAGGTCGGGCACCGGCGGAGCCACGGGACGCGGCTGCAGCTCGACATGGCTGAGTTGCGTGGTCACCAGTTCGCGCAGATTGGCGAGCAACGCCTGGAACAGCTCATAGGCTTCCTGCTTGTATTCGTTGAGCGGATCGCGCTGGGCGATGCCGCGCCACCCCACGACCTTGGAGAGGTGATCGAGCGTCACCAGATGCTCGCGCCATAGCCCGTCGATCGACTGCAGCAAGATCGACTTCTCCACCTGCCGCATCACGGTCGGATTGCCCGAACCGGCGGCTTCCATCGCGGCGATGGTGCGGGTTTCCTTGGCCGCAGCAGCAGCATCGGCCGCTGCCGTCAGGCGCTCGATGACGATCTCGGCGTCGATGCCTTCCTCGGCCGCCCAATCCTTCACCGGCACATCAAGGTTGAGATAGGTCTTTGCCGCCGCCTCGAGCTGCTCGACATTCCACTGCTCGGGATAGGAGCGCGGCGGGATGGCCTTGTTGACGATGTTCTCGACCACGTCGTGGCGCATATCGATGACCGTCTCGCTGATATCCTCGGCGTCCATCATCTCGATGCGCTGCTCGAAGATCACCTTGCGCTGATCGTTCATCACGTCGTCGTATTTGAGGATATTCTTGCGGATATCGAAGTTGCGCGCTTCGACCTTGCCCTGGGCGCGCTCGATCGCCTTGGTGACCCATGGATGGGTGATGCTCTCGCCCTGCTCCAGGCCCAGCTTGCCCAGCATGGAATCCATGCTGTCGACCGGGAAGATGCGCATCAGGTCGTCCTGCAGTGACAGGAAGAAAGCCGAATGACCCGGGTCGCCCTGGCGGCCGGAACGACCGCGCAGTTGGTTGTCGATGCGGCGGCTTTCATGGCGCTCGGTGCCGATGACCATCAACCCGCCCGCTGCCAGCGCCTTGGCCTTGTCGGCCGCGATCGTCGCCTTGATGTCGGCGATCTTGGCCTCGCGCGCCTCGCCCTCAAGACCTTCGGTTTCGCGCTGGATGCGCATTTCGAGATTGCCGCCGAGCTGAATGTCAGTACCGCGACCCGCCATGTTGGTGGCGATGGTGATGGCGCCGGGCAGACCGGCATCGGCGACGATAAAAGCTTCCTGCTCGTGGTGACGCGCATTGAGCACGTTCATCGTGCCCACATTCTTCTGGCGCAGCAGGTCGGCCAGCATTTCCGACTTCTCAATGGAGGTCGTGCCGACCAGCACGGGCTGGCCGCGATCCTGGCATTCCTTGATCAGTTGCGCGATGGCGTCGAACTTCTCGGCGGCGGTGCGGAAGATGGCGTCTTCATCGTCCTTGCGCTGTACCGGCACGTTGGTGGGAATGGTCACCACGTCGAGCTTGTAGATGTCGGCGAATTCTTCGGCTTCCGTCGCCGCCGTACCGGTCATACCGGCCAGTTTCTTGTAGAGGCGGAAATAGTTCTGGAAGGTGATCGACGCCAGCGTCTGGTTTTCCGGCTGGATCTTGACGTGTTCCTTGGCTTCCAGCGCCTGGTGCAGGCCTTCCGAATAACGGCGGCCCGGCATCATGCGGCCGGAAAACTCGTCGATGATGACAACTTCGTCGTTGCGGACGATATAGTCCTTGTCCTTGCGGAACAGCTTGTGAGCGCGCAGGGCTGAGTTGGCATGGTGCACCAGCGCGACGTTTTCGAGGTCGTAAAGCGAGCCGGTCTTGAGCAGGCCGTCCTCAGCAAGCTTGGCTTCCAGCTTTTCGATGCCCTGGTCGGTAAAGGTCGCGGCGCGCTGCTTTTCGTCGAGCTCGAAATCGCCCTCGCCAATCATCGGCATCAGGGCATCGATGGTGGTATAGAGATTGGAACGGTCTTCCGACGGACCCGAAATGATCAGCGGCGTACGGGCCTCGTCGATCAGGATCGAGTCCACTTCGTCGACAATTGCAAAGGCATGGCCACGCTGCACCATCTGGGCGCGCGTGTACTTCATGTTGTCGCGCAGGTAGTCGAAACCAAGCTCGTTATTGGTGCCGTAGGTGATGTCGGCGGCATAGGCGGCCTTGCGTTCCGGATCGGTCATGCCATGCACGATGATGCCGGTGGTGAGGCCCAAAAATTCGTAGATCTGGCCCATCCAGGCCGCGTCGCGCTTCACCAGATAGTCGTTGACCGTGACCAGATGCGCGCCCTTGCCGGTCAGCGCATTGAGGTACATCGGCAGGGTCGCCACCAGCGTCTTGCCTTCACCGGTCCGCATCTCGGCGATGCCACGCTCGTTCATCACCATGCCGCCGATGAGCTGCACATCGAAATGGCGCATGCCCAGCACACGCTTGGAGGCCTCGCGCACCGTGGCGAAGGCCGGCACGATCAAGTCGTCGAGGTCGGCGCCCTTTTCGAGCTGCGCCTTGAACTCGGCGGTGCGAGCGCGCAAGGCGTCGTCGCTGAGTTTTTCGAGCTCGGGCTCGAGCGCATTGATGGCGGCAACCTTGCCTTGATACCGCTTTACGTGCCGGTCGGACGGAGAGCCGAAAATCCGCCGGGCGAGCGCAGCAAGTGCCATATGTCAGGTCCTTTGATTGCTCATCGGCGCGCGGGTGAGGGGAGGTTTGAAATGCAGTCCCGTCAACGGGTCGTCGTCGCGATGAGAAAGCCTTTCCGGCTTTGAATTTCTGTATCCCCGCCGAGCGGCGGAAAAGCGGCTGAGATGTAAGAGCGAGGCCTTGTCTTGTCAACGTCGCCAAAATGGGCGACACCTCCTCCGCCCTGCCGGAAATCCGCGCAGAAACGGGGTTTTCGGCCCTTTGGTTGCTCACGAAACGCGGCGCGGCACATTTTGGCCCCGTTGCCGTGTGAGGCAGGCCGGAATACCCCAGAGGCACGTGGCTGCCGATTACCAATGAGCCAGGGCGCAGCAAGCGCTGGCCAAGGAGATTTACCTGATGATGTCTTTTTCCAAGCGCCTCGCCCGCACCGCGAGCGTTCTTGCGCTGATCCTTGCGGCCAATGCCGTGGCACCCGCCTTCGCCCAGGACGCGGCCCCCGCTGCCGAGGCTCCGGCGGCTGAAGCCGCTCCCGCCCCCACTCCGGAGACCGTCGTGGCGACCGTGGCGGGCGAGCCGATCACCGAGGCCGATCTCAGCTTTGCCGCCGAGGACCTGACCCAGGAACTCAGCCAGATGCCTCCCGAGCAGCGCAAGGCCTTCCTGCTGCGCGTGCTGATCGACATGAAGGTCATGGCTGCCGCCGGCCGCGACGCCGGCATGGCCGATACCCCTCTGTTCCAGCAGCGGCTCAAATACCTTGAGGATCGCGCTCTGCGCCGCGCCTACTTCGCCGATACCATTGCCAATGCGGTGACCGAGGAAGCCGTCCGCGCCGACTACGACAAGCTGGTCGCCGAATTCGTGCCCGCAGAAGAAATCCGCGCCAGCCACATCCTGGTCGCGACCGAGGAAGAGGCCAAGGCCGTCAAGGCCGAGCTCGACGGCGGCGCCGATTTCGCCACCATTGCCAAGGAAAAGTCGATCGACCCAGGCGCTGCCAATGGCGGTGATCTGGGCTTCTTTGGCAAGGGCATGATGGTCGCTCCGTTCGAAGCCGCTGCCTATGCGCTGACCGATATCGGCCAGGTCTCCGATCCGGTGCAGTCCCAGTTCGGCTGGCACGTCATCAAGCTCGAGGAAAAGCGCGAGTCGACGCCACCAGCATTCGAGCAGGTTGCTGGCCAGATCCAGCAGCAATTGCTGATGAAGACCTTCGATGAAACCGTCGCCCGGTTGATGGACGGTGTCGCGATCGACATTCCGGACGCCGAGCTCTCTGCCGCCGTGGCTGCCCAGACCGAGACCGAAGCTGCCGGCGAAGAAGCTGCGCCCGTCGCGCAGTAACGCCAGATCAGCGTCCGGGGGCCATCAGCCCCCGGACCATCTGCCGCGCCACAACGCGCAGCTTGTCCGGATCGCGCTCGATGCGCCCGGTCAGCAGCCGGTGCCAGATAAAGCCCGCCAGCACATCGGCCGCCAGACCACAATCCACATCTCTGGCCAACTCTCCGCGCGCCACGCCCCGCTCGAAGAGCGCACTGCCTTGCAGGCGCCGCTCGGCGGAATATTCGGCAAGCGAGGCTGCAGCGGTCTCGTCGCGCTGGGCCTCGGCGACAATGAAACGAAACACCTGACCGGCGCCGGTGTCGCCCCAATGGACAAACACCCCGGTCAAAAATGCCAGCACATCGCCTTCGACCGATCCAGTATCCATATGGACATTGGCTGGCTTGCGCCGGTGATAGACATCGAGCAGCAATGCCGTCTTGCCCGGCCACCATTTGTAGATGGTCGGTTTTCCGGCACGGGCCCGCTTGGCAACCGCCTCGATGGAAAAGCCGGCTATGCCTTCCTCGAACACCAGCGCCTCGGCGGCCTCAAGGATGGCTTCCTGGGTATCGGGATTGCGGCGCGCGCCGATTGATCGGCGGCGTTGATCAGCGTCATCGGTAGCAAAGTCGGTCATCACAGCAATATCGTCCAAAAGAAACTCGAAAGAAAGGGGTTGAACGAAACGTGGCGTTCCGTTAGAGAACGAAACGTACCGTTTCAATGGAGCATCGCTGATGCAACCCACTTTCGCCTCTCGCCTTCGCATGGCCGCCGTCATGACCTTGCTGGTCTATCCCGTGGTCACCCTCTACCTTTATGTCCTGATGCCGCTGACGGCTGGCTGGGAAATCTGGCAACGCTGCCTGATCCTGGTGCCTGTCATGGCCACCACCATCGTGCTGATCGTGGTACCGGCTGCCACCCGCTACTTTGGCGGCTTCATCGCCGGGCGTAAGAAGGCGGCGGCCTGAGCCGCCGCCCCTCTGGCTAGGCCTTGCGCAAGCGCAGGGCCAGGATCACGCCGACCACCGCGAGCCCGGCAGCCACGAAGGCGTGCTGGGTGAACGCGGCGACATAAGCCTCCTGCGCCACCGCAGCGGCAGCCGTCTGCAGTGCCGCCGGCAAGCTGGCGATCGCCTCCATGGCAGCCCCCAGGCTGTCGCGGATGGCGAGGTCGGCCTCGGCGGGCAGACCAGGCGGCAGTTCCGCCGCAACGCCCTGCCGATAATGGGCGATAACCATGCTGCCGGCCACGGCGACACCCAGCGCGCCACCCAGTTCGGAGGCCGTTTCGGCCACTCCGGCCGCCGAGCCGGACCGTTCGGGCGGCGCGGCGCTGATGACGAGATCGGTAGACAGCGCCAGCACCGGCGATACGCCCAGCGAGAACAGCGACATGCCGATCAGCAGTAGCGCGAACTCGCCATTGCCCAGGCCAATGCCGACCATCGCAAAACCGATGGCGGTGAGGCCCAGCGCCACCACCATGACGCGCCTGGACGACAGCGCCGAGGCCAGGCCCGGCGCCAGCAGCGAACCGGCGACGAACCCCAGTGCGGAGAACAACGACCACACCCCGGCCTGCAGCGGAGACATGCCCAGCACCAGTTGCAGATGCTGCGCCAGCAGCAGCAGCATGCCGAAGGTGAGGAACAGTCCCAGGAAGTAGATGCCCAACGGCACCACGAACCGGGCCTGACCCATCAGCCGCACGTCGATGACCGGGTCGGGCAGGCGGAACTGCCGGCGGACGAAAAGCGCGCCGAGCGCCAGCCCAGCGGCGAGGGCCGCCAGCGGCACCGGGCCGACCTCGCCGATCACCAGATGCTTGATGCCATAGACCGTGCTCAGGATGGCCAGGACCGACAGGGCGGCGCTGGGGAGATCGATCGGCGCACCGTCCGGGTCGCGGAATTCGGGCAGTAGCCGCGGCCCCAATACCAGCAGCAACACCATGACCGGCAGCGGCACCAGGAAGACCGAGCCCCACCAGAAAAATTCGAGCAGCAGCCCGCCCACGATCGGGCCGATGGCCCCGCCGACCGAGAAGCTAGCGATCCATACCGCGATGGCGAAGCTCCGCTCTTTCGGGTTGGCGAATATGTTGGAGATCAAGGATAGGGTTGAGGGCGCCAGGGTCGCGGCGGCCAGACCGAGCAGCGCGCGCGAGGCAATCAGCATTTCGGTGCTGCTGGAAAACGCCGCCAGCGTCGAAGCGGCGCCGAAAGCCACCGCCCCCAGCAGCAGCAGACGGCGGCGGCCGATGCGGTCGCCCAGCGCGCCCATAGTCACCAGCGCCCCGGCCAGCACGAAGCCATAGATATCCACGATCCACAGCAGTTGCGCGCCGTTAGGGCCCAGATCGGCCACGATATGAGGCAAGGCCAGGGTGAGGATGGTCAGATCCATCGAATAGAGCAGGCAGGGCAGCGCCAGAATGGCGAGGCCCCACCACGCCCGCGCATCGGCGCGCGGAGCGGGAATGTCGGCGGCAGTCATGACAAATCTCCTGTCGTCGCGGTAAGGGCGCAAATCTATGGATGTGGACAAAGCCAGACCAGACGGGCAAATGTGGACTTATCATCCACGTCTGGAGACAATCATGCTGGACCTCAACGACCTGCAGACCTTCGTCCAGGTGGTCGACCATGGCGGATTCACCGCCGCCAGCCGCGCCACCGGCACGCCCAAGCAGACGCTGAGCAAGCGCCTGGCGGCGCTGGAGACGGCCACCGGCGTGAGGCTGATCCAGCGCACCTCGCGCAGCTTCGGGGTCACCGAGCTGGGCCGCGACCTCTATCGTCATGCGGCTGCCATGCTGGTGGAAGCGGAAGCCGCCGAAAACGTCATCCGCGGCCGGTTAGGCGAACCCTCGGGCACGGTGCGCGTCACCGCCGGGGTCTATACCATGCAGAGCGAACTCTCCGCCCTGCTACCCCAGGTCGCCCTCCGCCATCCCGGCATCACCCTGGTGCTCAACGCCACCGACCGCTTCGTCGATCTGATCCTGGAGGGCTATGACATCGCCGTGCGCGATCATATGGCTCCCCTACGAGATTCAGGACTGGTGCAGCGTCGGCTGATGATCGAGGACTTCTGGCTGGCGGCTGCCCCCGCCTATCTGGCTGGCAGGCCGCCCGTCATCGAGCCGACCGACCTAAACCGGATGGACGCGGTGTTTTCCGGCCCCAATGACAGTTTCTGGGACCTGCATGGGCCCGATGGGCAAACCGTTCGGGTCACGCCCCGCTCGCGCTTCTGCGCCAACGACGTCAACGGCACTCTGGCCGGCATCGTAGCCGGGCTGGGCGTAACCGCGATGCCCGCCTCGATCTGCGCCGGCCCGATAGCGCGCGGCGAACTGGTGCAGGTTCTGCCCGGCTGGGATATGGGCCAGGTGACCACTACGATGCTGATGCCGCATCGCCGGGGCCTGCTGCCCTCCGTGCGGGTGGTGGCCGACGCCATCGCCAACCACCTGATCGTGCAGCGCGCGCCGGAATAGGCACGCCGCTGATGGCCTGGCTTGACATGGACCGCACGCCCATCCGGTCTCCCTGGCTGCCCGATGAACCAACCCACCCGCAGGAAGACGTCCACCGTCTCTTCCGCCGCTGTTTGCTTCCGAAATCACGATCTGTTCATCATTTTTTGCCTTATTTGGGTGCATGGTGAACAATGTCTTTCCGGGGCCCTGATTTGCTCAAAACTAGCTTGGTTCATCTTGTTGCGCTTGCCGCGCTATCGTCGGCATCGACGGCAGCTCTTGCTTGCGAGGCTTTGCGCATGGTGCCGGGTGGAACTGTCGTCCAAGTTACCGATGGCGATACGGTGGTGCTCCATACCGGAACCGTCGTGCGGATGATCGGAACGCAGGCGCCCAAGCTGCCGCTGGGCCGCGAGGGCTTCGAGACCTGGCCGCTGGCGCCCGAAGCCAAGGCTGCGCTCGAGGCCATTGCCCTCAACAAGACCGTGCAACTGGGTTACGGCGGCGAGGAAATCGACCGCTACGAACGCGCCCTGGCCCATGTTTTCGTCGAAACCGACGACGGTCTCGTCTGGGCCCAGCAGGCGATGGTCGCCCGGGGTTTGGCTCGCGTCTATTCCTTCCCCGACAACCGCGCCTGCCTCGATCTTTTGTTTGCGGCAGAGGGCCGCGCCCGCACGGCCGGGCTTGGAATCTGGCGCGATCCCTATTACAGCACTCGTGCGGCGGACGCGCCCGGCGACCTCCTCGCCCGGGCCGGTCACTACGAACTTGTCGAGGGACGCATACTCCTCGCCGATCAAAGCGGCGGGCGGGTCTATCTCAATTTCGGCCGGTTCTGGAAGGAAGACTTCACCGCCGTGATCGAGGCGCAGGCTCTGCGGCTTTTCGCCGAGACGGGTGTCGATCCGCTGATGCTCGAAGGAGCATTGGTGCGCGTCAGGGGGTGGGTGGATGACCGGGATGGTCCACGCATCGAAATAACCCATCCCGAGCAGATCGAGGTTCTGGCGACACGATGACGAGCATGGGGCACATCGCCGAAGACATGCGGACCGGATTGCGGAATGGCCTGCTGGCCGTCTCGCTATTGGCGCTGTCTGCCTGCACCACCCTCACCAGTTCGAACATTGCCGTGAGCCAGACCGGCGATCGGCCCGCCCCGACGGTCGTACCCGAGGGCACCGATCCCGACGACGCCGTGATTGGCCGCCGCGAACATCCGCGCATCATCGCAGCCTATGGCGGGGTCTATTCGGACCGCCCGGCCGAGATCATGGTCGCCCGTATCGTTGGGCGCCTGCTTGCCGCCGCCAATCAGCCCAATGCGCAATTCCAGGTCACCATTCTCGACAGCTCCGAGGTAAACGCCTTCGCGCTGCCGGGTGGCTATATCTACGTGACGCGCGGTATCCTGGCCCTCGCCTCCGACACCAGCGAGCTCGCGGCCGTCCTGGCGCACGAAATCGCCCACGTGACGCTGCGCCATGCCCGCGCGCGCACCGACCGCACCCGCACCACCGAAATCGTCGATCGCGTGATCACCGGCGTCTTCGGCGGCGACACCTCTACCGACGCCACCGCCAACCGCACCCGTGAATCCATGGCCGCCTTCGGGCAGAACCAGGAACTCGAGGCCGATCGCGAAGGCATCAAGTTTGCCGGCAAGGCGGGCTACGATCCGCAGGCCGCAGCGCGCTTCCTTGGCGTCATGAGCCGTTTCGCTACCTTCTCGGCCGGCGCCGGCAATGCCGATGAGGGCTTCCTGTCCTCGCACCCTTCAACCCCGGCCCGCATCCAGAAAGCGCTGGATACCGCGCGCACCATGTTCGGCCAAACCAGCATGGGCGAGACCGATCGCGACGGCTATCTGGCCTCGATCGCCGGTCTCACCTTTGGCGACAGCCCGGCCCAGGGCTCGATCGTGGGCCGCCGCTTCCTGCATTCGGCATCGAAGTTCACCTTCACGGTGCCCGAAGGCTATACGCTGCAGAATTCGCAGAGCGCCGTGGTCGGCGTGGCCGGTGACGGCGAGGCCGTGCGCTTCGACAGCGCCGACGTGCAGCCCAATGTCGCCCTGACCGATTATCTGAAGTCCGGCTGGATCGCGGGCCTCAAGGCCGACAGCGTCAGCAGCCAGAGCTATAACGGTATCGAGATGGCCTCCGGCCTGGCCCAGACCGACCAGTGGTTCTTCCGCGTCTCGGTCATGCGGCTCGACGGCCAGGTCTATCGCTTCATCTTCGCCGCCAAATCCGACAGCGCCCGCTTTGCCGCCGGCGCCGAGTCGACGCTCAAGAGCTTCCGCCGCACCGATTCTTCGGACCTGGGACAGATCCGCAAGGTCGCCATCCGCGTCGTCACGGCAAAAACCGGCGACACGGCCGATACCCTGGCACGCCAGATGGGTGGGCTCAATCGCGGTACCGACCTGTTCTACATCATCAATGACCTCTATCCCGGCGACCCCGTGGTCGTGGGCGAGAAGTACAAGGTCGTGGTGCTGCAGTAGCCCGAACTAGAGGTTGTCGGCCCGTTCGCCGATGACCTGAGCAGCGGCGCCCGTGCCCTCGCCCATCAGATTGGTCAGGCCGTTCCCCAGGATCATGAAACTGGCGATTGCGGCGACGCTGATCAGTGCGGCCAAGAGGCCATATTCGATAGCGGTAGCACCGCCGTCGTCATCGATAAATAGCCGGATGGTTTCTACCAGCATGCGCGCCCCCGCGGACAACTAGAGCAAATCGCACAGGGCTGCGATCAGCGGCTCATCGGCCGGCGGCATGGCAAAGTCACGCAGCGCCTGCGGACGCACCCACTTGAGCGCGGTATGCTCTCTGGGCTGCGGCACACCCTGCCATTTCCGGCAGGCGTAAAGTGGCATCAACAGGTGAAAATTCTCGTAAGAGTGACTGGCGAAAGATACCGGAGCCAGGCACGCGGTTTTGGTCGAAACACCAAGCTCTTCCTCGAGTTCACGGATCAGCGCGTCCTCGGGGCTTTCGCCGGGCTCGACCTTGCCACCAGGAAATTCCCAGAGCCCGGCCATGGACTTACCCTCAGGGCGCTGCGCGATCAGCACGCGCCGGTCGGCATCAACGAGGGCGCAGGCGACGACGAGAAGCAGCTTGTTTTCGCTCATGCGCCACCGGGAATGCGATAGGTGTAATCATACTGGCGGCGATAGCCGAGAGCGGCATAGAGCGCCTGCCCACCCGGATTGTCCGCCGCCACATTGAGCGCCGCTATGCCCGCGCCCGCCTGCTTGGCCCAGGCAAGCCCTGTCCGCATCATGCCAGCGGCATAACCCTTGCGACGCTGGGTCCTGTCGGTGATGACATTGCCGGTAATGACGATGCCGTCAGCAATGGCCATCAACGCGGTGGCCACTGGCGCGCCTTCGGGCGAGTATTGCACGATGCCGCAAGCGGGCACCGCGACCACGCCGAGCAAAGCCTTGAGCCTTTCCAGCCTTTCATCCGGATAGTTCCGGAGTTGCTGTTGAACGACGAGAAATTTTGGGTCGAGCAGATCATACACCTCGCCGCGCGGGTCGGCCGCGACGGTTCCCAATTCCATCGCGAACAGATGGCTGGCATCGACCTCGGCCCAGCCCTGTTCGTCGAGCGCCGCAACGGTCTTGGGCCCGGCCAGCGGCGTCACCCGGAAGATCGGCCGTAGGCCGCGCGTCTCGAACCACGCTCTGCTTGCGGCGATCCGGGCCGGCGCATCGGTGTCATCGGCAGGGTCAAGGCTTTGCACCGAATTGGCGCGCTGCGTGTAACCATTGGCGGCGCGGCGCACCCAAGCGCCATCCCACTCCACCTCTATCCCCGGCCAGGCCTTGAGGCCGGACCGTTCGAACACGTCGGCGCCGGGCAGAACCATATCAGCTCCGGTAGTCGCCATTGATGGTGATGTAGCCATGCGTCAGGTCGCAGGTATAGACGCTGGCTTTGCCATCGCCGAGACCCAAGCTGACCGTCAGCTCCAGGTCCTCACCCTTCATGTAGGCGCTGGTCGCGGCCTCGTCATAGACCGCCGCCCGCTCGCCGTCCTTGGCAACGAGGAGGTCACCAAAGCGGATGGCGAGCTTGTCTCGATCGGCCGGCTCACCGGCCTTGCCAACGGCCATGACCACGCGGCCCCAATTGGCATCCTCGCCGGCAATGGCGGTCTTGACCAGCGGGCTATCGGCGATCGACTTGGCGATGCGGAACGCGCTGGCGTCTGAGGTTGCGCCCTCGACATGGATCGAGACCTGTTTGGTCGCACCCTCACCGTCGCGCACCACCTGGATGGCAAGATCGAACAACACATCCCTCAGCGCTTCACCGAAGGTCTCGGCGCGCGGATCGTCGAGGCTGTCGATCGCCTCGACCCGCGCTTTGCCGGTAGCAAAGGCCAGTAGCGTATCGGATGTGGAGGTGTCGCTGTCGACAGTGATGGCGTTGAAGCTGGTTTGCACATGGCGCGCCAGCAAGGCCTGTAGCACCGGCGCCGCGATGGGCATGTCGGTGACAACAAAGCTCAACATCGTCGCCATATCAGGGGCAATCATGCCCGAGCCCTTGGCAATGCCGTTGATCCTGACTTCCACCCCGTCGATCTCGAGGATGGCGCCCGAAAGCTTGGGGAAGGTATCGGTGGTCATGATGGCCTTGGCCGGGTCCATCCAGGGGCCGTCATTGAGACGTGTCGCCATCGTATCGAGCACGCCGGCAAACTTGTCGGCATTGAGCGGCTCACCGATTACTCCGGTCGAGGCCAGGAACACTTCGGATGGCGCGCAGCCCAGCGCCTTGGCGGCATAATCGGCCGTCAGCGCCACGCTTTCTTTACCCTTTGCGCCGGTAAAGGCATTGGCATTGCCCGAATTGACCACCAGACCCCGCGCGACCCCGCCCGGCAGGTTGGCCTTGCACCAATCGACGGCAGCCGACGAACATTTGGACTTGGTCAGCACGCCCGCAGCGGTCGTGCCTTCCTCGAACGCCATCAGCAGCACATCGGTGCGGTTCTTGTACTTGATGCCGGCCTCGGCGGTGGCAAAGCGCACCCCCGATATGGCCGGCAGATCCGGGTAGGATTTGGGAGCAAGCGGGGAAACCGGGTGGGCCATGTGCCGAGCCTTCTGGAGCAGACGAATTCGACCCCCGGTGTGCCCGAAACATAAGGCATTCGCAAGACTTCGAGCCGTCCCGTAGGGCAAATCGCTCCAGTGGAGCGATTTGAGGCGAGAAGGCCATGAGGGCTACGCTCGAATGGCCGGGCCCATGAACCGATGTCCTGCAAACCCCGACGCCATCAGGGCGTCAGCGGCCAGCAAACCGAGACCGCAGCGCCACGCCGACGCCGGCTAGTCCGATAATTGCCATCCCCATAAGACCGAGCCCGTCCGGCAACTGTCCGAACACCAGCCAGCCCAGCAGGCAGGCCCACAACAGGTGCAGATAGCCCATTGGCGCCAGCAGCGACGCTTCGGCATAGCGATTGGCGGCGGTGAAACAGAAATGGCCGAGGCCGGCTGTCAGCCCGAGACTGATGAAAAGCACGATTTCGAACGGGCTCGGCACCGCGCCAAACCAAAACCACGGCATGGCCAGCCCGAAACAGATGGCGCCCACCAGCGCCGAATAGAACAGCAGCGCCAGCGTCTTCTCGCTGCGCACCAGGATGCGCGAGAGCAGGTAATAGGTCACCGTGACCCCGACATTGCACAGGGCGAAGGTCACCCCGGCAGGATCGAGCCCGCCGCCAGGCCGGGCGATCAGCACCACGCCGGCAAAGCCACCCAGCGCAGCCAGCCAGCCGATGACGCCGATCTGCTCGCCCAAAATGGGCCGCGCCAACACGACGACCACGATTGGCGAGAGATAGATGATCGAGACCGTCTCGGCGATCGGCATGCGTTGCAGCGCCAGCCCGGCAAACAGCGTCGCCACGACCAGGCACAGCGACCGCGCCACCACGAGCCCGGTCCGCTGGGTCGTCACCAGTTCGGGCCCGCGCGTCGGACCGAGCAGCGCCAGCATCAGCAACGCGTGGACGATGTATCGGATGGCGGCCACCAGCGGCACATCATAAGTGGCGATGAGGTATTTGTTGGTGGCGTCATTGGTGGCAAAGAGCATGGTCGCGGCAATGGCTAACCCGATACCGAGCAGGGGGCGATGCTCTGTCAGGCTGACAGGTGGCTTGGCCGCGTCATCGATCTCCGCGCTGACATCGGCAACGGCCTCGTCACTCATCATTGGTCCCCGTAAGCCCGCTGTCGACAGAATCGTCGACGGCAAGTCTATCGGGCCAGCTCGCAGGCGATTAGGCCATTCGCGGCGCATGTGTCCATGAACCGCATTCATCAATCGCGCCCCGCGAACGGGGTTTCGCAATACCGGCGCATTTGCTATCCACGAGCCGTGGTCTCGTAGCTCAGCAGGATAGAGCACCGGATTCCTAATCCGGGGGTCATGGGTTCGAATCCCGTCGAGATCACCACCTCCACGTCACCGCAGCATATGGCCGCCATCGGCTATGATGGTCTGGCCAGACATGATGCGGGCATCGTCCGAGGCCAGCCAGAGCGCCAGGCGCGCAATATCGTCGGGCTGCACCAATTGCTTGACGGCCTGGCGAGCGAGCGTTTGCTCGACATAGGCGGGATCAAGTCCGCCCGCGGTCGCGCGTTCGGTCATCGTGCGACCAGGGGCAATGCACATCACCCTGATGCCGTCGGGTCCGAGGTCGCGCGCGAGGCATTGCGTGAACCCGCCTATGGCGGCCTTGGCCGTGCCATAGGCGATGAGACCCGCCGCGCCCTGCATCCACGAGGTCGAGCCTAGATTGATGATCACGCCGCCACCAGCTCCCTTCATACCCGGCGTCACCGCCTGGGCGGCAAAGGCTAGATGGCGCAGGTTGACGGCCATGCGCTCATCCCAATAGGCGGGCGTCATATCCGCGAAATCATGGCGCTTGTCGTTGCCGGCATTGTTGATCAGCACCCGGATCGGCCCGAGTGCCTCCTGCACGGAGGCGATGGCCAGCTGGAGCGCGGCAATATCGGTGACGTCGGCCGGCGACGCGATCGCCCGCCCGCCAGCGGCGATGATCTCATCGGCTACCTGGGCTCCGCCAGCCGCGTTGAAGTCGATCACGCCGACCGGAGCACCCTGTCGGCCGAAGGCCAATGCCATGGCCTTGCCGATACCCGAGGCGGCGCCAGTCACCACGACGGGCCGGTCGCGCAGGCTGGAATAGGTGCTTTCGATCATCCGGCAAACAATCCGCCCGGCTGGCCGCGCACGCCAGGCTCGAAGGCAAAAATACCGCCAGACAGCGGCGCTTCGACCAGCATGCGCTCGGCGAGGCGGATGCGGCCCGACGTGATGTAGAGCCGGTCGAGGGTCGGGCCGCCGAAACAGCAACTCGACGGTCGTGGCACCGGCACGCCGACGACGCGGTCCAGTCTACCGTCGGGCGCATAACGCCGGACCGACCAGCCATCCCAGACCGCCACCCAGATAAAGCCCTCGGCATCCACGGTCAGCCCATCGGGCTTGCCCTCGACGGCAGGAATGTGAATGAGCGGACGGCGGTTGCTGACCGTGCCGCTCTCAAGGTCGAAATCGTAGACGAACACCCTGCCTTGCGCTGAATCGGCAAAGTACATCTTGGTGTCATCGGGGCTCCAATCCATGCCGTTGGACACGGTGAAACCGCTATCCACCCGCCGCCATTGCCCGTCCGGTTCGATACAATAGAGGCTGCCCGACGGTGCCGAAGCGTCCAGCGCCATGCTTCCGGCCCAGAAGCGCCCGCGGCGGTCACATTTGGCATCGTTGAAGCGATTGGATTCGATGGCCTGTTCGGGGTCGACCACCGGCGTCAGCGCTCCCGTGGCGATGTCGAGCAGTTCCAGCCCATTTTGGGTCATAACGGCATGCCCGCCCCGGGTCCGGGCCGCAATCGAGGTCACCATGCGCGGGACCTTGACCGCGCTGTCCTGGCCGGTTGCGGGATCAAAGACGTGCACGGCCGGGGAGAGAATATCGAGCCACAGCAGCTTGCCGTCGGCCGAACTCCAGACCGGACCCTCCCCGAGATGGGCAGCCACCGGCAACACGCATTCGGCATTGGCCGTTCCCTCGATGCGGGGCCGCTCGGGTGCGTTGATGCTCATAGCAGTCGCTCCGACATTGCCTGAAATGCGCCGCGCCGCCTCCATGAGGTCGCGGCCAATCGTGTGCAGACGATCAATGCTGATGCGCTCGCGCGGACCGGAAACTCCGATGGCTGCGATCGGCTCGTGCCGGTGGTCGAGCACCGGCGCAGCGACCGACACGACGCCGGGGACGTGTTCCTCGAGCGACAGCGCATAGCCGCGCGCCCGGGTCAGGCTCAGATCAGTCATGAACTCGGCCTCGTTAGCCGGCCGCTTGGTGACATCGTCCGAGGCCAGAAGCTCGGCGATCAGGCTGCGTTGCCGATGCGGCGACAGGAAGCTCATTAACGCCTTGCCGCCCGCCGTATTGTGCACCGGCGCGCGGCGGCCGACCTCGATGCGAAAGCCGAACGCGTCCGGAGACAGGCGCCGGTCGATATAGAGGATAGCGCCATGCTCCAGCTCGCACAGCGACACGGTCTCATGCGTCAGGTCGGCCAGCCGATCCAGTTCGGGAGCTGCCGCGCCGCGCAGATCGAATTCATCCCATACCTTGTGGGCCAGCTCGAAGAAGCGTGGTCCCAACCGATAGGTCTGGTCGGCCTCGTTGAAGCGAATGAGGCGGAACTCCATCAGCCCCTCGAGGATGCGATGCAGCGTGCCCTTGGGAAAGCCGGTGAGCTTCAGCAGCTGGGTGAAGCGCGGGGGCCGGTCCACCTCGCCGAGCAGATCGAGCACGTAGAGCCCCTTGCCTAGGGCCGTCGTGCCCATCGGCATTTCATATCCGCCAAGACGCTTCAGTTCGGGCATGATGATTCCGTTATCTGATCGCCTCTTCTGTAGCCGGATCGAACAGGTGTACGGAAGAGTTTGGCTTGAGGGCAAGCCGCACCACTTGTCCGGCCAGCGGCTGGCCGACATCATAGAGACGAGCGATCAGCGTGCCGCTGCTGGACGCTTCATGCTCGTGCTCCCCTGCCACCGCAACGGCGACCTGACGACCCGGCATTCGGAAATGCACATAAGCCTCGTTGCCCAGGCTTTCGATGAGCGTGGGCGTGATTTCGAGGGCCGGCGCACCGGGCGCGGCCAGGGTCAGGGATTCCGGGCGCACGCCGCAGACGACGTCCTTGCCGATATAGCCAGCGGCCGCAGCACCATCGAGCTGGAGCCGGAGGCCGCCGGCATCGACGCTGAGCCCACTTGCATCGCTGGTCACAGTGCCCCGGATGAAGTTCATCGCCGGGGAGCCGATGAACCCGGCCACGAAGATATTGGCCGGCCGGTTGAACAGCTCATCGGGGCTGCCGATCTGCTGGACCACACCCTTGCGCATGATGACGATGCGGTCGGCCATGGTCATGGCCTCCGTCTGGTCATGCGTCACATAGATCGTGGTCGTGCCGATGCGCCGTTGCAGCGCCGTGATTTCGGCCCGCATCTGGACGCGGAGCGCCGCGTCCAGGTTGGACAGCGGTTCATCCATCAGGAACAGCCGCGGTTCGCGCACGATGGCCCGGCCCAGGGCCACGCGCTGGCGCTGACCACCCGAAAGGGCGCGTGGACGGCGATCGAGAAAATCGGTGATTTCGAGCGCCTGCGCGGCATGCTCGACCCGCTGGTCGATCTCCTGCTTGCTCGTGCCCCGCATCTTGAGACCGAAGCCGATATTCTGGCGCACGGTCAGGTGCGGATAGAGCGCATAGTTCTGGAACACCATGGCAATATCGCGCTTGCCGGGAGCGAGTTCGGTCACATCCTCCCCACCAATGAGAATGCTCCCGCCACTGGCAGCTTCGAGGCCGGCCAGGATCTTGAGCGCCGTGGATTTGCCACAGCCGGAAGGTCCGACGAAGACGACGAACTCGCCGTCTTCGATACGGAGGGACATATCCTTGAGCGCGTGGAAGGCGCCGTAGGACTTATTGAGGTTCTGAATCTGAATGTCGGCCATGGCGTTATTTTCCCGCGCCAGCGGCAAGGCCGCCAACGAGATAGCGTTGCAGGAAGAGGTAGGCGATCATGATAGGCAGGGCTGCCAGGAGCGAAGCGGCCATGATGACGTTCCAGTCGGTCTGATACTCGCCCTTGAAGGTGGCGATGCCGACATTGGCCGTCCAATTTCCGGCCGCATTGGCCAGGAACGTGCGGGCATAGAGATAGTCGGCCCAGGACAGCACGAAACCATAGAGGGCAGTGGCGGCAAGGCCAGGCGCCGCAACGGGCAGGATGACGCGGAACAGCGCCCCCCAGGGGGTGCAGCCATCGACCTGCGCCGCCTGCTCGAGCTCCTGCGGAATGGAGTCGAAGTAGCCCTTGAGCATCCAGGTGGCGAAGGGAACGATAGCCGTCGCATGGGCAATGACCAGCGACCACAGCGAGCCCATCAAGCCGAGGTTACGAAAGATACTGAACAGCGGAATGATCAGCATGGTGGCCGGCAGCATCTTGCTCATCAGGATAAACAGGCCCACCGCCTCGCTGCCCCGCATGGTGTAGCGCGAGAGGCTATAGGCAGCCAGCACCGAGACCAGCATGGAAATGGCCGTTGCCGCCACGGCCACCAGCGCCGAGTTCATCAGCCAGCGCGGCATGTCGCTGTTGAAGATCAGGTTGGTATAGGTCTGCCACTGCGGGTTCTGCGGCCAGAATTGCGGCGGGAAGCTGCGCAGGGCATTGCTGGGAGCCAGCGAGGTGATGACCATCCAGTAGACCGGAAACAGCAGGATGGCGATCACCAGCACCAGGGTGACATAGAGCAGGATGGATTGGGGCAGCGTGCGTTTCATGGCGCCCTCCTAGTAGATGGCGTGGCTGGTCTTTTTGACCAGGAAAGCGCTGATGATGGCGCAGATGAGCAGCGTCACCACGCCGATGGCCGAGGCGTAGCCCATGCGGAAGAAGTTGAAGGCCTCCTCATAGGTCATGATGGCCAGCGTCTCGGTTGCCCCCACGGGGCCGCCGCCGGTCAGCACGTAGATGATCGAAAAATCGCGGAACACCCAAAGGATGGTGAGGATCAGCGTCACCCCCAGCACCGGCGCGATGCAGGGAATGGTGATCCAGAAGAAGCGCTGGAACACGTTGGCGCCATCGACCTTGGCCGCCTGATAGTATTCCTCGGGAATGGACTGGAGCCCGGCCAGGATCATGATTGAGATGAAGGGATAACCCTTCCACACCATGACCATGGTGACGGCCGAGAAAGCGGTGCCCGGTTGGGAGAACCAGCTCACCGGACCACCCACCAACCCCGCCTTGATCAGCAGCCAGTTGAACACGCCGAACGAGGCGTCGAGAATCCAGACCCAGGTGACCACCGCCACGACTTCAGGGATCGCCCATGGCAGGGCGATCAGCATGCGGGCAAAGCTGCGGCCGCGAAACTGCTGGTTGACCAGCAGCGCCGTGCCCATGCCGACGGCCATGCTGATACTGGTGACCACCACCAGCAATTGCGCCGTCACCCCGATAGCTTTCCAGAAATCGGGCGACGAGAACAGTTTCTGATAGTTGGCGAGCGTATATTCGCTGGCGCCGAACGACAGGGTCGCGAACTTGACGTCGTGGAAGCTGATGTCGATGGCCAGCAGCATCGGATAGACCAGGATGGCCAGGATCAGCAGCGCCGCCGGAGCGAGCAGCAAATAGCCCAGCTTGCTGGCATGCCGGGGGCTGGCCAGGTCGATCCCAAATAGGCCGGATGATCGGCGAACCGGGGCAAGATCAGTGCGCGGCTGGCTCAATTCTGACATCGCCGTAATTCTCCACTAGAACGGTGTTGGTCCGCCGGGCAGGCCGGCGGACCGGCTTGCTATTGCAGAGCGGAAACCCGCTCCTGCAAGGTCGCGGCGGTGTCTTCGGCCGTGCGATTCTCGATGATCATGCGCTGGATTTCCTCACGCACGATGCTGGCCAACTCGTTGTAATGCGTCTCGAGCCCGACCGGAACGCGGTCGACGCCTGCTGCCGCGGCCTTCTCCATGGCTTCCACGACCAGCCCGTATTCGGGCGTCGAGGCCAATACGGCATCGGTGACCGAACCCGGCCGCGGTGCCGGGGCGCCGACCACCTCGGAGAACAGTTCCTGCATTTCCGGCGAGGTGGCGATGGCGATGAAGTCCCAGACCTTCTGCTTGCGCTCGTCGGGAATTTCACTTGGCATGGTGATCACCGCCGAGGCGCCACCAACCGGCGGATCGAATGGCGACGGCACGAGCTTGAGGTTCGGCTTCATCTCTTCCGAAGCGGAGGTCTCGATCACCCCGGCCAAGCCTGGATTCTCGATACGCATGGCCACCTTGCCTTCGACGAAAAGCTGGCGGGCATCGCCGCCCGTCGTGTCGGCGGGCACCAGGCCCTCACGGATCAGCGTGGCCCAATGGTCGATGGCCGCGACCATTTCGGGCGTATCGAAGGCGGGCTTGCCCTCCGGCGTGGTCCAGCTTCCGCCGGCATCCAGCACGAAGTTGAGCATGTCGTTGATGTAGTTATTGCCTGAAGCCAGATGCAGGCCGGTGCCATAGACATCGGTGATACCATCACCGTCAGTGTCCTTGGTAAGCGCCCTCGCCGCGGCCACGAACTCGTCCCAGCCGGTGGGAATCTCGAGCCCGGCCTCTTCCAGCAGGGCGGTGTTCACGCCCATGATATAGGCGAAATACTGCAGGTTGATGCAGCGCGTGCTGCCTTCCCAGGTGCACAGATTCTGTCCGGCCCAGCCATCGAGATCGAGGCCGGCCTTGTCGATCCACGGCCCAAGATCTTCCAGCCAGCCATTGGCGGCAAAGGGCTGGTATTCGAACGAAGCGAGGTGGACGATATCGGGCGGCGAACCGCCGGCGAACTGCGTCATCATGGTATCGGCAAAGTCCTGCCGGGCGATCTGCGTCGCCTCGACGGTGTCGCCGGGATGGGCTTCCTCGAACTTGGCAATCACTGCTTCCCACCAGGGACCATAGGTGTCCTCGGTGAGCTGCCAGGTCAGAAACTTGAGCGTTTCGGCTTGGGCCAGGCTTGTCGTGGCGAGCAGCAGCCCCAGGGCCGCACCCGCAATGGTGGTCTTGCGCATCCTATCCCTCCTCCGGATTTGTGCGTTGGCAGCCGCGCCCCGTGGGGGCGCGGCCGGGCTGTTACTGCAGCTTTTCGGCTTCGACCTGAATCACGCCGGCGACCTGTTCGGTCGGCAGGTTCTCAATCAGCATGCGCTGGAACTCTTCGGCAGCGATCTTGGTAAACTCGTTGTTCTGAGCCTCAAGTCCGGTCGGGATGCGGTCGACGCCAGCCGCCGAAGCGGCATTGGTCGCGTCGATCAGAAGCTGCATATGCGGCACCGCGGCGAACGCGGCATCGTTGACCGAGTTGGGACGGGGCGCCGGCGAAGCGCCCAGCTCGGAATAGAGCTCCTGGAACTTCTGACTGGTGGCGAGTTGGATGAACTCCCAGGCCAGTTCCTTCTTCTCCTGCAGCGTTTCCTTGGCCAGCGTGATCACGTTGGACGAGCCGCCCAGCGGTGGCTGCAGGGGCGAAGCGGCATATTTGAGGTGTTCCTGGATGCCCGGCTCAGCGCGCTGCACGAAGCCGTTGATCCATGGCCCGTTGATGCGCATGGCGACCTTGCCTTCCATGAACAACTGGTCGGTATCACCGCCAACCATGCCCATGGGGGTCAGTTCCTCCTCCACCAGCGTCCGCCAGCGGTTGATGCCTTCGATCGTCTCGGGCGTGTTGATCGTCACCTTGCCATTGCTGTCGGTCCAGCGGCCGCCGGCAGACAGCACATACATCAGCACGTCATTGGTATAGCTGGAATTGGCCGTGGCCAGATGCACGCCGGTACCATAGACATCCTTGATGCCATCACCGTCGCGATCAATGGTGGTGGCGCGGGCGGCGGCCAGGAACTCCTCCCAATTGGTCGGCACCGCAACCCCGGCTTCCTCGAGCAGTTGCTCGTTATAGGCCAGGATGTAGCCGAAATAGAGCAGCATGATGCAGTTGGTGGTGCCCTTCCACACACAAGCGCTCTGCCCAGCCCAGCCGGTCAGGTCCATGCCGGATTTCTCGACCCAGGGTCCCAGATCCTCGAGCCAGCCATTCTCGGCAAAGGTCTGATACTCGAACGAGGTCAGGTGCACGATATCGGGCGGTGCACCCGCGGCGAACTGGGTGATCATGGCGTCGGTGTAGCCGTCGCGCGGCACCAGGGTGAAGTCGATCGTGACGTCCGGATGGGTCGTCTCGAACTCCTCGATCACGGCGGCCCACCAGTCGCCATAGCCCTTTTCGCCAACCTGCCACGACACGAAATTAAGTGTCGTTTCGGCCATGGCCGCGCTTGGCAGCACCATGGTGCCAGCCAGCAGCAGGCCGGCCAGGGTCTTAGTCAGTTTCATCATTATCCTCCCAGATGACGTCTTATTTGACCATTTCGGCCAGCGCCTGAGCCGAAGGCTCGGCGCCGATGCCAGGTTTGTCGGGCACGATGTAGCGCCCCTCTTTCACCTCCAGCGCGCTCTCGATGTAGGGCGCGTTGCGCGCCATCACCGAGTGCTGGAATTCGTGGCCGCGCAGGGTCTGCAAGGTCGCGCTGACCTGCAGGCTGGCCGCCAGGAAAATGCCGGTGCCGATCGTGGCGTGCGGAATGACCTGCCGATGATGCGAACCAGCCAGCAGCCCCATGCGATGGAAGGCGGTGATGCCGGTATGACCCATTTCGGGCTGGATGATCGCCAGTGGGCCGGCCTCGAGGCGGCGGCGGACATCGTAGACATTGCGCCATTCCTCGCCGGCCGCGATCGGCACGGGTGACCGTTCGGCGGCACGGGCAATGCCGTCCACATCCTCGGGCTTGCACACCGCTTCGAGGAACCATGGGTCATAGGGCAGGCACTTGTGGGCCAATGCCACGGTTTCGACGTCGGTCAGTGTCCAGTGCAGATCGGCAGCGATCATCGCCTCCGGTCCCAGCGCCTCACGCAAGCTGCGGAACTCAGCCACTACGCCGTCATCGGCATGAGGCGACGCAAACTTGAATTGGGTGAAGCCTTTGTCGAGCCAGCTCCGCGCGAACTCGGCGCGCGCCGCAAGGCTCGGCCCGGGTAGTCCCGACACATAAGCGGGTATTTCGGTGTGGCGGACGCCACCCAGCAGCTTGGCGACCGGCGCGTTGCGCAGTTTGCCGCAGATGTCCCAGAGGGCTATGTCCACCGCGGCGAGCGCGTCGTGGTAATAGCCGCCATCGTGACCACGCACCCGCATCAGGTCATAGAGGTCCTCGTAGATCACCGTGACGTCGAAGGGGTCGCGGCCGATGACGAAATTGGCCAGCAGGTCGTCAATGATGGCCCGCACCGCGCCGGGCGCCACGATGCCATAGGTCTCGCCCCAACCCACCGTTCCATCGACCGTTTCGATGCGGCAGATCACCGTGCGATCCTTGGTGGGGTAGACCGTGCGGTTGCCGCCGCGAACGAAATAGCCAGCTTCGTTGACCGCCTCGCCGGCCTTGGGACCGCCCAGATAGGGCTCGTCCTGGCGGGCGATCTGGATGATGAAACTCTCGACGGACTTGATACGGCTGGTCATCGCGCAACTCCCGCGGCACGCTTTGAAGGTTCTGCCCCGACCGTGAGCAGGTCGGACAGTTCGGCCAGCATCATGTCGATCTCGGCCAGGCCATGGCGGTCGAATGCCGGCAGGGGCGCCCGCACCGTGGTGGTGGTGAACACCCCACGCCGCATCAGAACCTCCTTGGTCAGGCTCATGCGGTAGATCATCTGCACGAGCAGAATGGGTAGCGAGCGGATATAGAGTTCGCGCGCCCGACCGGTGTCGCCATCGCGATAGGCCCGGAACAATTGAGCATGCAGGTCGGCGATCTCGACGGCCGGCATCAGGGCCACGGCCCCGCGCTCAAGCTCATCATAGACATAGCGCGACCCAGCCCCGCCCATCACTCCGGCCAGTTCGGTACCAACGGCGTCGATAAGTTCGGTGATACGCGGGCCCGGCGGCAGGGTTTCTTCCTTGACGTAGCGGATGGCCGGCACGGCCCTCACGACCTGCGCGATGATCGCCACAGGCAAGCCTGATCCGACGGGCGCCGGGGCATTCTGCAGAATGATGTCGAGCCCGGCGCCATCAGCCACCGCCGCGAAAAAGGCGATCAGCGCTGCCGGCTCCGCTCCGACACTGGCGGGAGCCATGACCATGGCCGCCGAAGCGCCCGCGGCCTTGCCGGCGCGGCAAAAGGCGATGACTTCGGCAGGCGTCGCCGCACTGGCACCAACGACGAAAGGCTTGCGTCCACCCAGGGTGCGACCGACCACGCCGACCAGCCGCTCGCGCTCCTGCGCGTCCAACCGGTCGAATTCGCTCGCCACGCCGGGGAAGACCACACCATCGGCACCGGCTTCCAGGGCAAATTCCGTGACGCGGGCCATGGCATCGACATCCACGCCTCCACTCGCGTCAAACGGCGTTGGAAGAACCGGCAGCACCCCGAACAGCATCCTCAATCCCTTAGTTTGTTCCATATATTGGAACTTGTTTCTTTGGTATGGAACTATGAACATGCAGCGTGCTATCAGTCAAGTGGGCCATTGATCCGGCGCGCACGAAAAGGTGCGGCCGAAGGTCGAGGCCGAACCACAGCGCCTGGAAGGAACTGAGAATGCTGATTGGGGTGGAATGGACATCACAGGCGTTTTGCGCCGACCTCATTGAGGATGACGGCAGAGTGATCGACGTGGTGCAAAACGCCACGGGCACGACCGCGGTGCGCGACCGCCGTTTTGCCGAGACCTTCTCCGAACTGTTGCCCCAGGTTTGGCGGAACCAGGCCAAGGCCGCTTATTTTTCCGGCATGATCACCGGGCGCGGCGGTTGGGTCGAAACCGGATTCGTCGCTGCTCCGGCCGGACTTTCCGATATCGGGAGGGCGGCTGTGACCCATGCCGATGCCGAACTCACCCTGACATTTCTGCCCGGCGTCTCGTCGCTCGCGGCACTGCCTGATGTGATGCGCGGTGAAGAAATTCGGGCGCTCGCCGCGGCCGGCCAAGCAAACGCTACGGTGGTCATGCCGGGCCTTCACACCAAATTCGTTACGGTGGAGGCGGAGCGTATCGCTCGGCTGGGCACCTATGTGGGCGGCGAAACGGCTAAACTTCTAAGCCGCGATTCGCTCGTCAGCCGCTTGATCCCCGACGGCGCCGCGATCAGCGAGGCCGGCTTCGATCGCGGCGTTGCAACCGCCTGGGACCAGTCCCTGCCCGGCGGAGCGCTGCGCCGGCTGTTCTCGGCCCGCAGTCTGGTGCTGTTCGATCGCATGCCACCCGACGAGATTGCCGGCTACATACTGGGCCTGCTGGTAGGTGCCGAAATTGCCGAGGCGGAGCAGGAGTGGCCGCTGCGGAACGGCCCCGTATTGGTGCTGGGCCCAGGCGTCGAAGCGCAACGCTACATCCGTGCCTTGCGGCAACGCGGCATCGAAGCCGAGCACAGGCAGGTTTCTGCCGCTCCTAGCTTTGCGAAGCTGCACCAAGTTTTGTCCCGCCCGGAACAATTCGCATAGCGAACCGACGGCTGGCGCCCGGCGCCAGCCGGATCATCTCGGGCAGGTCCTCGAAATGGGTCGGCTCGGTCGCTGCAATCGGCAGGTTGGTCCATGGTTCGAGACAGAGAAACGGCGACGTGTCGCGGCGCCACAGGGCGAGTGTCTCAAAACCCTCGAACGACAGCGCGACATTCACCGCCTCGGTTCCGAAGGTCACCATCTCGCTGCTGACGGGCGACAGCGCGTGGGTCAGGCTGAAGAAGTCGATATCGGCCGGCCAGGCAACTTGGCCGTCAAAGCCATAACTTCGATCATCCGATAGAGGCGCGCCGCTCAGCACCAGCATGGGCGAGGCCTCCCGACGGGAGAACCCCAGGCGATGATCGCTGGCATTACCGGCGGCCGGCAGCGGCCAGGCAAAGCCGGGATGCCCGCCGAGCATGAAGGGCAGCGCAGCCTCGGTCGATGGATTGTGGACCTCGATCGCCATGGTGAGGCCGCGTTCATCGAGCGCGAAATCGACAGTCAGGCGGAACGCATAGGGGTAGACCGCCCACGTCCTGGCGTCATCGGCCAGAACCAGTCGGCACGCCGCCTCGCTCTGCTGCGCGACAGCGAAGGTACTATCGGGCGCAAAGCCATGCGGCGGCAGATTGAGCAAACCATCTCCGACAAGGACCAGGTCATCCGGATATCGGCCGATGATCGGAAAGAGCAAAGGCGCCTGCCGATGCCAGCTATCTTCCGAGCCGGGCCACATGAGTTCGCCGACACCGTCATGATGAAGCGAGGTGATTTCAGCACCGATCGGCGAGATGGCCGCGGTGAGTTGTCCAGCGCGAAGAGGAATTTTGATCATCGAAGAACTTCGGTTAGCTTGGCTTTTCTACGACCTGGCTCAACACCATAATGCCGGAGCTGATGCTGCGCTGGTGATAGTTCTGGTATTTGAGCGACAGCACTGATGCAACGAGATCGCCATGCCGCCGCTCAGATTTCAGACCATTGTCATCCATTGGCGGGGGCCGTCGCCTTTCTTTTTCGCGGCGATCCCTGCCGCTCACGTGGCCGAGATTGCCAAGGCGGCGAAGCGGGTTACCTATGGCTGGGGCATGATCCCGGTTGAGGCCCGGATCGCCGACGTCCGCTTTACGACATCGCTATTTCCCAAGGACCAGGGCTATCTGCTGCCCATAAAGGCGGCGGTGCGCAAGACGTGCGACGTCACTGTAGGCGATACGATCAATGTCGAGCTGTCGATCGGCCAGGGATCGCTAACCCGCTGTTAAGCCAAAAGCAGGCTCCTGGCGCTATTGAACGGCAGGATCATCTTTTGGCCTTGCTGCCCCCCTACTCGCCCCAGACCTTCTTTCGATCAGGATTTGCTTCATGACCGCTTTGCGCCTCTCCAAGCCGGCCATTCTGCCGCTCGCCGCCATTCTTGCCGGGCTCGCCATTTCCGCCTGCAGCATGGGTGGCGGCGGCAGCGCCGGCATCGCACTGGCGCCGGGGCTTTCGGCCCGCATGGACCAGCCGGGCGCCAGCCTCGACAAAGCGCAGGCCCTCAGCATCATCAATGCTTATCGCGCCACCAATGGTCTGCCGGCATTGACCCCGGACCCGGCCCTCGATGGCACGGCGCAGGTGCTGGCCAACCAGTATGCCCAGACGGGCACGCCGCCCAAGACGCCGCAGGACCTGGTGGTCATGAAGCTGAGCGCCGGCTACGCCACCTTTGCCGAGACTTTCTCGGGCTGGCGCAACAATCCGGCTGATGCCGCCGGTCTCAAGGCCAACGCCACCAAGGCCGGCGTCGCCGTCGCCTTCAACCAGAGCTCGGCCTATGGCGTGCACTGGGTGCTCGTCCTTGACCAATGATGTCATCGACGCACGGGGCCTCAAGTGCCCCTTGCCGGTACTGAAGATGGAAAAACGCCTGGCGGCCCTGCTGCCGGGTGCGACGCTGATCGTGCTGGCCACCGATCCCATGGCCAAGATCGATATTCCCCTGCATTGCCGGCAGCAGGGACATGACTGCGCCGTCGCCACCGAAGGCGACGTGCTGCGCTTCACGATCCAAAAGGGCTAGCGTCTAGAGATTGGCTGGACGCGGCCGCGGATAGGGCACGCCAGCACCCACCGACGCCGGCAGACCCGGCCGCAGGTCGCCGCTCAACGCGGCTTCGGTCGTCGGCACCGCGAAGACAGGCACATGCGGCGGACGCGGGCGCGGCAATGCAACGCCCGTGGCGAGCCTGCCGAGATCGGTTGCCACGTAGCTGCTGGGCACCACCGTGTCATTGAGATAGCTGGGCTGACCTTCGAGGCCCATCGGGAACGCCGCCTCCTGTGCCGCCACATAGGCCTTGGCATCCTTGCCGCAGATCATCGGCCGCATATCAACCGGTGCGGCGCCGGGATTGTTGGCGACATTGAGGATCGTCTGTCCGCTCGGCTGGGCCGCGCCCGAGAGACCCTTGAGCACCAGCTCGGCCGTACGCTCATTGCGCTCGCGACCCGAGGACGCCCCCAGGACCACCGCCATCATACGCCGGCCATTGCGTTCGACCGTCGCCACCATATTGAGCCCGGAGGCGCAGACGAAGCCAGTCTTCATGCCGGTCGTGCCGGAGAAGGTGGTGAGCAGCTTGTTTTCGGACTCGAGACGCTTCTTGCCCAGCACCACCGCCTCGGTGCCGAAGATCGGCAGATATTGCGGAAAGCTCTGGCGGATATAGAGCGAGAGCACGGCCAGATCGCGCGCTGATGTCACCTGGGCTGGATTGTGCAGCCCATTGGGATTGGCGTAATGGGTGGCCGACAGGCCCATCCGGGCCGCCGTCTCGTTCATCATCGCCACAAAGCTCGCTTCATCGCCGGCGATCGTTTCGGCAATGGCCATGGAAACGTCGTTGGCCGATTTGACCAGCATCAGATAGAGCGCGTCCTTGAGCGTCACGGCGCTACCGACGGCGAGGCCCGACTTGGACGGCGCCTCGTTGAACGCCTTGCGCGAAATGGTCACCGGCGTCTCAAGCGTGATCGAGCCTTCGGCGATCTTTTCGAACACCACATAGGCCGTCATCAGCTTGGTCAGCGACGCCGGGTGCCAGGGCTGGCCGGCTTCCTGCGCGTAAAGCACGTCGAAATTGTCCATATCCACCAGCAGCATCGGATTGGCGCGGGCGGGCGTCAGGCTGACCAGGGCAAGGAAGGCGACGAGCAAAAGACGGCGGACAAGCAGCAAGAGTGGACGGCTCCGGACTATTGGAAGGCGGCTTCTCTTACCAGCGCCGCCCTGCGACCTCAATGGACGCATGGTCACACTGACAGGCTTTTGAAGGCTATGGACGTGCCGAAGCGCCGCCTGCAGTGCGGTTGTCGTGTCGTCCCGTGTTCGCTCAGGTAGAGCGATGGTGGCGAGGCATCTGCCTCGATGGATAGTTTGTGTTGAGGCAGTTGCCTCGCCACCATGCCGGGTTGTCTAACGGGTCCGGGCTCAGGCGCTACCAGTATTGCAGGCGCGGCTGCCGAATTTCCCCCGCACAAGGAAGGCGACCCCTCCTCCTCCGGCTATCCCCACGACCATCACTCGTCATGACTGGGCTCTGACGTGGGCAACGCGGAGGAGTATGGCATGGGCGAAGGGGCCGGGGATAAGTCGGATAGACACGCCACGTTTCCCAATATCCCTGAAGTGCTATGGCCCCGCCGCTTAGCTCAGGTCGGGCAGGCCAAGGCTGGTGCGCCAGCGGTGAAACAGCGTCCGGCGCGGCTCGGGCAGCTTCGCATCGAGCACGTCGATACCGTCGATGCGCTCGATGCGGAAACGGCGCCAATCCTGCCGTAGTGTGCACCAGGCCACCAGAACCTGCCGGTTTTCGTAATAGCCCAGCGCCAGCGGATAGATGGTCCGACCGGTGGGGGAGCCTTCGGCATCGTGATAGCGGATACTGATCTGCTGCTCCTGACGCAGGGCGCGGCGCAACTGACCGAGGCGAAAATCGTCGCCGCCGACGCTGCGCGGCATGACGAACAGTCCCACCGCATCCATATCCTGCCGGCGTTCGGGCGACAGAACCGCCGCCAGCTTGGCGCTGGCATCGCGCGCCGTGGCGCTCATCTCGCCATCGGGCCCATAGATGAGCGTGCGCAGGCCCAGCACCACCGCTTCCACCTCCTCTTCGGTGAACATCAGCGGCGGCAGGAAATAATCGGCACGAAGCTGAAAACCGAGCCCGGCCTCGCCATCGATGGCCGCGCCCATGGATTTGAGCGTATCGATATCGCGATAAAGCGAGCGCAGCGACACGCCCATTTCATCGGCCAGCACCTGCCCGGTCACCGGCCGTCGACGGCGGCGTAGCGCCTGCATCAGGGCAAGCAATCGTTCGCTTCGTTTGGCCATTGAGGGGACGTCCGCTGCTGACAAAAACTGGTGGGATCGGCGCTTAGGGTCAGGCCATCACAAGCAAAGGAGACGCCAAATGACAACCATCGTAACCATTCTCACCGACGGTTATGCCGACTGGGAAACGGCCCTGCTCAATGCTGGCGCTCGCGAATATTACCAGATCGACACCCGCTTCGCGACGCCGGGCGGCAAGCCCGTCACTTCGGCCGGCGGTCTCAAGGTGATGCCCGATATGGCCGTCGAAGACATCGATCCAAACGCCATCGACGCACTTGTGGTCAATGGCGGCACCATCTGGAGCAAGCCCCACGCCCCCGATATCAGCGCAACGCTGATTGCCGCGCAGGCGGCCGGCAAGACCGTTGCCGGCATTTGCGACGGCACGCTGACGCTGGCCAAGGCGGGGCTGCTCGACCAGGTCGACCATACCTCCAACTCGGCCGACAACCTGCCGCCGACAGGCTACAAAGGTGCGGCCCGCTACAAGGACCAGCCCAATGCCGTGGTCGACGGCAAGATCGTCACGGCTCCCGGCACGGCGCCGGTCAGCTTCATGAGCGGCATAATGGAAACGCTCGGCCTGCGCGACGGCAATCTCGACTACTACCTCGGCATGTACGGCGCCGAGCATAAGGTGGCCTGATCCGCGCAGACCCTTCACCTCTCCCTTCGGGGGAGAGGTCGACCCTCCTGGGTCGGGTGAGGGGGCCTTCCCCAACATCCGACCCAGTAAAGGCCCCCTCACCCGGCGCTGCGCGCCGACCTCTCCCCCAAGGGAAAGGTGAAGCGGCCTAAACCGGCAGCATCAGCGTGGTCTGGCGATGCACCTGCGCGCTGAGCGGCAGGTCCACCGAGGACAGGCCGACCTGCAGCGTGAAGCTGCCATCCTCGACCAGCCAGTGCCGGGACTTCTCGCCGTAAAAGGCGAATGATCGCGCATCGAGTGGCAGAGTGATCTGGCGGCTTTCTCCGGCCTTGAGCTGTACCTTGCTGAACGCCTTGAGCTCCTTGGCCGGGCGCGGTACGGACGCAGTATCATCGGACACATAGAGCTGCACCACCGTCGCGCCATCGCGCGCGCCGGTATTGCTGACCGTCACCCCGACCATCACCTGGCCGTCCGCCTCGAACTCGGCGTCGTCGACCGTGAGGTCGCTCACGGCGAAGCTGGTATAGCCAAGTCCGAAGCCGAAGTGGAACAGCGGCGCCGTGCCGACCTTGTCATAGTGCCGGTAGCCGATGAACACGCCTTCCTCGTAGCGGACCTTGCCATCGAGACCGGGATAGACCTCCCGATCCTGGCTATGGGCCGGATTGTCGCTCCACTTGACCGGAAAGCTCTGCGGCAGGCGGCCGGACGGTTCGGCGGCGCCGGTCAAGACGTCGGCGATGGCGTTGCCCGCCTCCTGTCCCGGATACCAGGCCTCAAGCAGAGCCGCGACTGACCCGATCCACGGCATTTCGACCGGTCCGCCGGTTTGCAGCACCACGATCGTGTTGGGATTGGCATTGGCGATGGCAGCAATCAGCTCGTTCTGCCGCCCCGGCAACTGGATCGACGGCAAGTCGCTACCCTCCGTATCCCACTCGCCATTGCGGCCGACAAAGACGATGGCGGTATCGGCATTGCGGGCGACCAGCACCGCGTCGGCGATGGCCTGATTGCCCAATGGCAGGCCGATACCGGCCGCGAAGGCGGCAAGGCCGAGCGTGGCAAAATCCTTGGTGGCGAACTCGATTACCACCTCATGGGCGCGTCCGGCCTCAAGCCCGACCGTTCCGACCACCTCGTCGCAACCTTCCTCGAAGAAGGTCCGGCCCTTGGTCCACTGCGTCCAGGCATCGGCGATCAGCTTGCCGTCGACATAGACCTTGGCAAAGCCGGCCGAATAGACGCCGACGCGATGCTCGCCGCTGGTTTCCGGCGTGAATGTGCCGCTGATGCGGGCGGAAAAATGCTGGACATCGACCTTGCCGTCAGCGACGTGGCCGATCCAGAAGGCCTGAGCTTCGTCCTGCATCGCCACGTGCACCGGCTCGCCGGCGAGCTGCTCATTGGCAAAATACTCGACCTTGAGCGATCCGCGCAGCACCGGCTCGAACCGGTGATTGGTGCAGCCCGGCGCGTAGCTGAGACGGTCCTCACCCAAAGCGGCGACCAACCCGTCCCAGGGCGACACCCGGTAATGCGCATTGAGCTGGGCGCTGCCGCCGCCCATGATCTGCGCGATCTTCGCATTGGGGCCGATAACGGCAATGCTGCCATCGCCTCTCAGCGGCAAGGCGCCATTGTTCTTGAGCAGCACTGCCGCTTCGGCGCCAGCGCGGCGGATCAGCGCCCGGTGCTCGGGGCGGTCGTTGGCGGCTTCGGCAAATGGCCTGTGATCGTCGAGCGAGCCAACGCGCTGCATCAGCCGCAGCATGGCGACGACGCGCTGGCGCAAAGTCGCTTCGCTCACCGCGCCCGATTGTATGGCCTCGATCAGTTTCTGGCCGCGATCACGCGGCGGCCCCGGCATTTCGAGATCGAGCCCGGCATTGACGGTTTCGGCGGTTGAGTGCGATCCGAACCAGTCGGACATGACCACGCCGTCATAGCCCCATTCGCGGCGCAGCACGTCGGTCAGCAGCCAATTGTGCTCTGAGGTGAAGGTGCCGTTGAGTCGGTTGTACGAGCTCATCACGCCCCAGGTCTTGGCCTTCTTCACTGCCCATTCGAACGGAATGAGGTAAACCTCGCGCAGGGTGCGCTCATCGACCTGGCTCGACATGGTCGTGCGCTCGATCTCCGATTCATTGCCGGCAAAGTGCTTGATCGTCGCGCCGATTCCCTGCCCCTGCAGGCCGACAATATAGGCCACGGCCAGCTCACCCGAGAGGATCGGGTCTTCCGCATAGCATTCGAAATTGCGGCCATTGGTGACCGAGCGGTGGATGTTGACCGTCGGCGCCAGCAGCATATGGGCATTCTTGGACTTGACCTCGTCGGCCAGGGCGGCGCCGATTTCCTCGACCAGTTCCACATTCCATGTTGCTCCCAGGGCAATGCCAACGGGAAAGCTCGCCGATTTGACCCCGCCGATCAGCGAACCGCCGCCGCGTGCGCCATTGGGTCCGTCGGTGACCCGCAATTTGCCAATGCCCAGTCGGGGAACGGCCGGCACCGACCAGAAATCCTCGCCTGAGAGAAGGGAGACCTTCTCTTCCAGCGTCATCTGATCGGCGAGCTGTTCGATACGGTCAGTCATGGCGATTCCTCGGGTAGAGTTCTTGGCCATCCAAAGACCGCGCCGACAGGGCGGCTGTCAATTCATCCGGATCGGTGAACGCTGCATGTGACGGGATCGCGACAATCGCCCCTAGGCACAGAAAGGAACTGTCTCTATATTTGTGCCTGAGTTACAAGACCGAAGGATTTGCCCATGTCCCTTCAGGACACCTCCAAATCATCCAACTGCCACGCCATGTCGGACGTTCTCAATCGCATTGGCGATAAGTGGAGCGTGATGGTGGTCGGCATGCTGGGCCGCAACGGCACGTTGCGCTTCAACGAACTCAAGCGCCTGATCAACGGCGTCTCGCAACGCATGCTGACCCTCACCCTGCGCAATCTGGAACGCGATGGCCTGGTGACCCGCACCATATATCCAGAGGTGCCCCCGCGCGTCGAGTACAGCCTGACCGAACTGGGCAAGACCCTGCAGGGCCCGATCAGCAGCCTCTGGGACTGGGCGGGCGAAAATCACAGCTCGATCATCGACGCCCGCGCCATTTATGACGCGCGCGAAAACGCCACGACCTCGTCCGAGCCGCGCAAGGTCGCCTACGCCCGCGGCGACTGACGACCCCTCTTGTTACAACGCCCCAACCAACCGGCGCTTGCGCTGATCGGCTGGGGCGTTGCCATTTGCATTAGGCGTTGTAGCCGCTATCGACCAGGATCGAGCTTCCGGTAATGCTGCGTCCGCCGGGACCGGCCAGATGCAGCACCGCCGCGGCGACATCCTCGGGTGCGCCGAAGCGGCCCAGCGCGTTATGCGCCAGTTGACTGCCGGCATAGGGACCGTTCGCCGGATTCATGTCGGTATCGGTTGAGCCGGGATCGACGGTGTTGACCGTGATCCCCTGCGGGCCCAGTTCGCGCGCCAGCGCCCGCGTCATCCCGATCAGCGCCGACTTGCTCGATACATAAAGTGCCAGGCCCGGATCGGGGACACGGGTAGAAAGATTGGTGCCGATCGAGATGATGCGCCCGCCATTGGGCATGTGCCGCGCCGCGGCCTGCGCCGCGAAGAACGGCGCGCGGGCATGGATGGCGAACAACCGGTCGAAATCGGCCCGCGAGACATCGGCAAAGGCGCCGCCATCGGCAACGCCGGCATTGTTGACCAGCACATCGAGCTGACCGAAATGGTCCACGGTTCGCTCGACCGCAGCGACGACGGCATCGGCATCGGCCGAGTCAGCCTGGAATGCCAGCGCCTTGCGGCCGAGCTGGGTAATCTGCCGGCTGATCTCCTCGGCCCGTTCGCCGTTGCTGGCATAGGTGAAGGCGACATTGGCGCCCGCCTTGGCCAGCGCGATGGCAATGGCGGCACCGATGCCGCGGCTACCACCGGTAACCAGGGCAACCTGGTCGAGAAGTTCAGGTTTGGATCGCATCATGATCTCCATTTTCTAACGATCGGTACACAATAGCTAGACCGACTTGCTCCAGTCGGTCAATGATTTTATACTGATCGGTACGCAATGAGTTGGACACCCGGTTTTGGCAGGACGCCCACGCGAATTCGATCGGACGGACGCCTTGCGTCAGGCCATGCTGCTGTTCTGGGAGCGTGGTTATGAAGGCACGTCCATCGGCGACTTGACCGAGGCGCTCAATATCGGCAAGCCCAGCCTCTACGCCGCCTTCGGCAATAAGGAGAACCTGTTCCTCGAAGCGCTGCAGCTTTACGAGGACATGTATGGCTGCTTTTCAGCGGAAGCGCTCGACGCTGCCCCCACGGCGCGCATTGCTTTCACCGAGACGCTGCTGCGCAACGCCGCATCCCAGCTCAATCCAGACACGCCGCCCGGTTGCTTCATCGTGCTGTCGGCAACCGTCGGAACCCCGCAAAATGCCGAAGTACGTGCCCATTTGACCCGCCGTCGGCAAGCGACGCGCGACCATCTGGTGGCCCGGCTGGCGCGCGGCATTGCCGACGGCGACGTTCCTGCCACCGCCGACCCGCAGGCCGTCGCCACCTTCTACGCCACAGTGATCAACGGCCTCGCCATCGAGGCCCGCGACGGCGCCCAACAGGCCGATCTAGACCGCATCGTCACCGGCGCCCTGGCCGCCTGGGATTCGCTGGTCGGCGCATGAAAAAGGCGGGCAAGAGGCCCGCCTTTCCGTCTATATCAGCGCCACGATCTTCTTTTTCTTCCACACGAACTGGTACCAGCTGGCCTGCAAGACCAGCATCATGGTGAAGCTGGCGGCATAGGCGATCCAGATGCCTGTCAGCCCCAGGCTGGTCTGGCTCAGCAACACCGCACCAGGAAGTTCGATCAGGAGAATACACGCCAGCGACAGGACCATCGGCGCATAGACCGTGCCGCTCGAGCGCATGATGCCCGAGAACACCACGCTCCAGCCAAAGCAGACAATGCTCCACAGCACCACGTGCAGCAGTGTCTCGGTGAGCTCGATCACCTCAGGATCGGTGATGAACAGGGCCACCAGATGCTGGCTGAACAGATACGCGATCAGCACCAGCCCGCCAGTAATGATGGCATTGAGCATCAGCGCTGTACGGGTGATCGCGCCCAATTGCTGGATCTGCCCCGCGCCGATGGCTTGTGCCCCGAAGATCGAAGCAGCGATACCGATCGACATGGCCGGGAACTGCACATAGCTCATCACCTGCCCCAGCGCGCCATAAGCGGCCGTCGCGTTGGAACCGAACCGGTTGACGAGGCCAACCACGACAATTCCGGCGATCGAGGAAATCACCATGCTCAGCCCCGCCGGTATGCCCAGCTTGAGGATCAGCCCGAGTAGCTTGAAGTCGGGCTTCAGCATGGCGCCAAGCAGGATGGCATCGGGCGCCAGCGGCATCCTGCGCGCCCGCATGTAGACAAACAGGAACAGCAGCACGCTGACGAAGCCGGCGATAAAGGCCCAGGCGGCGGCGTTGACGCCCAGCTGCGGCAGGCCGAACCAGCCCTGGATCAGCGCCGGGGTGACCAGCATGGATACGCAGAGCGACAGGATCAGCGAGAACAGCGGCGTCATCGTATCGCCCACCCCGCGCAGCACCGAGGTGACGACGAGGAAGACGAAGAAGCCGGGCATGCCGATCAGCACGATGCGGGCGTAGCCGACCGACATGGCACGGATGTTCTCCGGTGCCCCCAATACGGTCAGGATCTGTTCGGTCCAGATGCCGCCGACAATGGCGACGGCAATGCCGAGCACGATGGTGGTGACCAGCGTGGTCCCGGCCACCTGCTTGACCTTGTCGACATTGCGGGCGCCCCAGGCCTGGCCGATCAGAATGGTCGAGCCGGCGCTGAGCCCGATGATGAAGCTCATCAGGAAGAACAGGATCGGGAAGAAGGTGGCGGTGGCGGCCAGCGCCTCGACCCCGATCATCTGCCCGATATAGATCGAGTTGATGGTGCCCGAGAGCGACTGCAGAATATTCGATGCCATGAGCGGCACGAGGAAGATGGCGAACCGCTGCCAGAGCGGCTTGGATTGGGGGTTCATCTGAACACTCCGGAAAACCTCGACAAAGAGCGCGTCACGTCACGGGCCCCGGAGGCCACATTGGTCTGAGCAAAATTCAGACCGTGGCGGGGACCTATTCACACCCCGAAAACAGGATGCCGGCTGGACGGGCGCTGGAGGCTTGGAAATGACACGCGGGTTAGATACGCCCGGCCTGACGGGGCGTCAATCCGCCCATCACCGCTCCCGATTGCAGCCATCACCACTTGTCATCATTTGCCTGTCGTTTTCTGGTGTGTTTGGCCACGGCGCCCGCTACATATTCACCTATGAGCGTCACCACCATGTCTTCCCGCTTTTCCGACGACCTTTACGTAGGCGCCCGCACCTTCGTGCCGGTGGCCATTTCCATTGCCGCCTATGGCGTCGTCTGGGGCGTGTTGGCGCGCGGCGCCGGCCTCAGCCTGCTCGAAGTCATCCTGATGAGCGGGCTGGTGTTTGCCGGCTCGGCGCAATTCGTGGCGCTCGACCTGTGGACGGTGACACCATCGAGCCTGCCCATCGGACCGTTGATCGTCGCGGCCCTAATCATCAACCTGCGCTATGTGCTGCTGACCGCTACCCTGCGCCCGCTCTTCGGCCCTGGACAGCAACTGCGCGGCGCACTGACCATGTTCATGGTTTCGGACGAAACCTGGGCCCTGACAGTCGGCGAGATGAGCAAGGGCAGCCGCGGGACTGTCGGCTTCCTCGTCGGCGCCGGCATCGTCGCATACGGTGTCTGGATGGCCACCACCGTCGCCGGGCACGTGCTGGGTTCGGTCATCGACGACCCCACCAAATACGGCCTCGACTTCGCCTTCACCGCCACGTTTCTTGCCTTGCTGCTCGGCATGTGGAAGGGCAAGGCCGATCTCGTGCCCTGGCTGGTCGGCGCGCTTGTCGCCATCATCTCTGCCAAGCTGATTCCTGGCTCCTGGTACATTCTTATTGGCGGCATTGTCGGCAGCCTTGCCGGCGCCATTCTCGATCGGGTGCGCCATGTGGACTAGCACGGAAGCCCTTATCGCTATTCTGGGCATGGCGCTGGTGACCTTCATGGTCAAGGCCGGTGGTCTGCTGCTGGCCAATCGCCTGCCGAGTCACGGCTTCGCCGCCTCCTGGCTCAAACACATTCCCGGCGCCGTGCTGGCCTCGCTGGTCGCCCCGGCTTTGGTGACCGGCAGCGCCGCCGAGGTTATCGCCGCCGCCGCCACCACGCTGGTCTACTTCGTCACCCGCAATCTGTTCGCCGCCATGGCCGCCGGTGTGCTGGTGGTGTATCTCGCGCGACTGGTATTCGCCGGCTAGACCCGCAACGGCGCTGTTGCGGCAATCGCCGACCTGCGCTAGAGACCTTGCCGTGCCCCTCTGGCGGAATGGTAGACGCAGAGGACTCAAAATCCTCCGTCGCAAGACGTGCCGGTTCGAGTCCGGCGGGGGGCACCATTTTCCCACAACCGCGCCATATTCCTGGTTTCAGCAAACCTGTACGATCGCCTTGCCGACATTTTCGCCGCGCAGCATGCCGATGAACGCTGTGACGATGTTGTCGAATCCAACGGTGATCGTCTCCTCCAACTTGATCCGCCCGGAACGGATATGCGGCACCAGCAGTGCTTCCAGTTCGGGCTGCAAATGGCGGTAGTCGCGCACCAGGAAGCCTTCGATCCTGAGGCTCTTGCCGACAACATCGAAGAGATTGCGCGGGGCGGGCGGAGGGATCGTCCCATTGTACTGCGCGATAGCACCGCACCACGCGACACGGCCGCGGTCGCGCAGCGATCCGATGGCAGCTTCGAGATGTTCACCACCAACATTATCCAGATAGACATCGATGCCTGCGGGCGCCGCCGCGCGCAGCTGGGCCGCGATATTGCCGTCGCGATAGTTGAACGCAGAAGTGAACCCGAGCTTGCCCACCAGGCGCCGGACTTTCTCGGCGGAGCCCGCGCTGCCGATCACGCTTGACGCGCCCAGCAGCTGTGCGATCTGGCCGGCCATGGTGCCGACCCCTCCTGCAGCGGCGGAAATGAAGACTGTTTCGAGCGGCTGCAGCTTGGCGATTTTGCTCAAGCCGACATAGGCGCTCAAGCCCGTTCCACCAAGCGCGCTCAGATAGGCGCTGCTGGAAATGCCGGCATGCTCTGGCAAAAGGCTCGCGTCTTCGGCGCCGAGCACAGCGTGGCTGCACCAGCCGCTTCGATGAAACACCAGATCGCCCTCGGCCAGACGGGCATCGCGCGACGCGAGGACCCGACCGATGGATCGGCCTTCGAGCGGCGCATTGAGCGGCCAGCCTCCATCCATCTGCTCGCGCATATAGGGATCGACCGACAGGTAGAGATTCTCCACCAGCACCTGTCCCCGGCCGGTGGATGGCAGGGCAATATCGACAAAGGCAAAATCGTCTGGCGCCGGCCAGCCATCCGGCCGGCTCACAAGGTGAACCATTCTGCTTATCGTGGTCATAGGGCTTGCCTCTGCTCGTTGATTTTCCGGCATGAAAGGCGATCCGCGGTTGCGCGACAATGGTCATCTATCGAACCTATTGTTCTGTGTTAAGAACAATCATGCGCCGCCAGATGCTTGAGAACCTGTTCGTCTTTACCCATGTCGCGGAGGCGTTGAGCTTCACCTTGGCGGCGGCGCGACTGGGCCTTTCCAAATCGGCCGCCAGCACCAAGGTGAAGGCCCTGGAGGTCGACCTCGGCGTGCAGCTGCTTAATCGCAGCACACGCTCACTATCGCTGACCGACGCCGGCCGGACGCTCCTCGCCGAGTCTGCGCGGGTGATGGCGGATGCCGACGATGCCATGACGGGCCTGAAGGACCGCGCGCATCAGCCCACGGGGCACCTGCGCATCGCCTCATCCGCCGGCATAGGCGCAAGCCTGATAGCGCCATTGATTCCAGCCTTCCTGGATCGCTATCCGGGATTGGCCGTGGAACTGTCGCTGAGCCAGGATGTGGTCGATCTGGCCGCGAACGGCTTCGACATCGCCCTGCGCATGTCGGACCTCATCCGCGACACCGATACGATCTGGCAGCTTTGCCCAGTCGCCTGGTGGCTGGTCGCATCGCCGTCCTACCTCGCCGGAAAACCCCATCCCGCACGGCCGGCCGACCTGGTTGACCATCGTTGCATTCTCTATAGCTGGGAAAACCAGCAGAAGCCTACCTGGCGCTTGAGAAGCGACCAGGGGATCGATGCGGTTGCTGTAGGCGGCGCCTTCCGGGCCAATGGCGCCGAGGCCATCTTGCAGGCCACTCTCAACGCCGGCGGCATCTCCATCCTGCCGAGCTTCATGTGCGGCCAGCTCGTAGCCAGCGGCGCGCTCGTCCGACTATTGGAACACCACGTGGTAGAGGGACGCTACGCCACCCATGTCAATGCCGTGCGGCCCTGGACCCCGCGCGTTCCCCATACGGTGCGAGTCTTTGTCGAGTACATGCGGCAGGCACTGACATCGAGCCGACCGCACGGGTAATTGCGGCAATGGCCTCAACCGACATCGCCGAGGCGCGTGGTGAATGTGGGATCGGAGGCGGCGTAGACGACGTCGACCAGGCTGTCGTCAGCATAGGCGTTGACGTTGGTCAGATGCCCGTCATAACCGCCGACCTTGGTGAGCGTCGTGCCGTTGCGCCAGACCAGCATGAGGCCGTGTTCTTCTTCCCAGGCGCAATTGGCCTCCATGACGACATACCAGTTATCGTCGCCCTTGCGGCCCTTCTCCACCGCGATTTCGCCCCCGGGCGTGACATGGCGCCAGATGTCGGCCGGTGTTTCCGGCACGCCCATCTGTTCGTCCAGCCAGTCCTCGCCACCCACGGCCTGATGATAGTCCTTGTAATAGGCAAAGACGTGCCGGGCATCGGCCAGGCGGTCCGCCGGTGTCAGCGCGACGAAGGCGGCCAATGCCGCCGCAGCGCCCGCGTCCTCCACCGCCTCGATCGTTTCCATTTCGGCATTGTCGAAATACGGCACTTTGAACATTGGCATGGTCCCCGATCGCAATGGCGGCACAAAGCCAGCCGCGGACGCCGCTGGCAAGCAGCGCCCTCCACCCCGCGCAATTGTGAACACGAGCCATGCATTCCGGCATGGCGTTAACCTTGTTCCTTACCCGGGCGTTAATGTCTTCGGTTGCATTTAGCAGGAAATTCTTGAGCTTTCCCTTTTGTTAACGAGGACATCCATGAAGCGTCTTGGCATCATGCTTTCCGCGATCCTGCTGCTCTCAACTGCCAGCCAGGCCGCCGATCTCGGCTGGAACAGCGGTACCAGCCCAATCTATTCGCCCACCCCGGCAACGGGCTGGTCGGGCTTCTATGCCGGCGTCAATGGTGGCTTCGGCTGGGGCACGCTCACCCGCCGTCCGGCTGCCGGCATCGAGACGCAGAACAACAGCAATGGCTGGCAGCTCGGTGGCCAGGTTGGCTACAACATGGATATGGGCGGCTTCGTCGTCGGCGCCGAAGCCGACCTGCAATGGGCCAATATCGGCTATTCCGAGGACATTCCGGGCATTGGCAGCTTCAAGTCGGGCATCGACTTCTACGGCACGGTGCGGGGTCGCGCCGGCATGAGCTTCGGCCCGGTCATGCCCTTCGTCACCGCCGGTTTCGCCGCCGGTCGCGGCACCACCAGCATCACCACCAACCCGGGCAATGTCACCACCTCGCAATCGGCCACCCATATGGGCTGGACCATCGGCGCCGGCCTCGAAGCCAAGGCGACCGACAACATCTCGTTCAAGGCCGAATATCTCTACGTCGACCTCGGCGCCCAGCCCTATAACGGCCTGCCGGTCGGCAATCTCGACGTAGCCCAACGCTTCAGCGTTGTTCGCGCGGGTGTAAATTACAAGTTCTAGTCGGCGTGCCGAATCCACGCGGCGCTGTTGTCGGGACTCCCTTCCTTTAGGCGAGCCCCTTCAGCTTCGCGTGGACTTAAATAGCGTCTCGACGCTGGGAGCGACCGCGTCGCGGCGGCGGTCGTGCCCAAATCTCAACGCTGATCCGCGGCACCGTGGTTCGAGCTGAGACGTCTCCGCGACTGTCACCAGGACCGCGTCGGAGCAACGTGCCGACCTTCATTCTAGAGCGGTCTACTGACTGTGCTCATTGTCGCCAAAAGACCATCTACACCCGCTTGAGCGACCTCGGTGTCTTGCGTTGGCGTTCCCGAACTAGCCCCGATACCGCCAACGACCGCTCCGCCGACAATGACGGGCAAGCCGCCGCCGACGACCATCAGGCGCCCCCCGATTGCCGAATTGATGCCATAGGCCGGGCTACCGGGCTGACTGGCCGCGCCATATTCGTGGGTCGCCTTTTTGGCCGCGGCGGCCGTGTAGGCCTTGTCGATGGCGATCGTTGTGCTGGTTACCTTGCCGCCATCCATGCGCTCAAATGCAATCAGGTTGCCGCTTTCGTCGGTGATGGCGATGCACATCGGTACGCCAATGGCCTCAGCCTTGGCCCGAGCTGCGGCGATCAGGATACGAGCGTCGGCGATGTCCAGACGGGCGATTGAAAGCATGCGTAGTTCCTTACGGTTTAGGGGCGAAGCGAGGCCGCCGATGCTCCCGTGGCACCGTCGATGGATTGCGACACCACCCACGCGTCAAGACGTTCCCCGCTTCTGTCGGCTAACCGCCCTTCAGCGAGGGCCACGAAGGCGGACGTCAGGAGAGCCGGGTCCACCCATTTCTGCTTGATATCGTCGGTGTAGTTTCGATCGGACATCGGCGTGCGCATGTACATGCCGGGCGTTACGGTATTCACCGTGATGCCAAAGGCAGCACCTTCCAGGGACAGCGTTTTCGCCAACCCTTCAAGCGCATGCTTGCCGGCACAATAGGCTGACTCATCAACGAAGCCTTCGATGCCCGAGCGGGACGAGACATAGACGATAGCACCCCCACCATTGTCTCGCATGCCGCGCCAGACGGCATGTGACAGCTGGAAGCCGGCCTGCAGGCCGACATTGACCGTCTGGAAGAAGCTCTCGAAGTCGTGGTCGGCGAAGGGCGTAGGCCGCAGAATTGCGGCATTGTGGATCAGGGTATCCACCCGCCCCATCTGACCGAAAGTCTTGGCAATGGCCGCATTGGTTGCTGCGCGGTCGGATAGATCAACCTCGATGCCGATAGCGCCAGGACCACAGGCCCGGGTGGTCTCGGCCAGGGCCGCAGCATCATAGTCCATAAGCGCCAAGCGGGCGCCAGCAGCGGCGAAGCGCCGAGCTATGGCAGCGCCCAGGCCCTGCCCTGCGCCGGTAACGATGACCCGCTGCTGACGAAGTTCGCGTATCACTTGCGTTCTGCCGGAAGATCGACCCAGGCCCGCGTCGCCGTCGATTTCTTGACTGCGTCGAGCACTTGCTGATTGGCTAGTCCGTCGAAGAAGGTGGCGCCGGCCCGCAGCTTGCGGCCTTCAACGATGGCGGCGGTAAGTTCGCGCAGTGCAGCAACAACCGAGACGTTCCAGATGCCCTTGTTCAGACCAGGAAGGGCCGCGAGGGGGTCGGCGACGGTGATGTCTTCGAAAGCGCCGCCCACCTTGGCAAACAGCAGTTTTTCATCCTCGTTGTCGAGCAGGATAGTGCCCTTGGAGCCGAAGACCTGGGTTAGGTTGCCGATATTGTTCGCCGCAACGCCGCTCATGAAGACCTGAGCCAGGGCGCCGGTCTGCATCTGCATCGTGAAATAGGCGACGTCGTCGGCAGTGGCGGTCCACGGCTCGCCGGTGGTCTTGTCGACGCGGTTGGGGATCACAGTCAGCGCCTGGCCGACCAGCGAGGCGACCGGACCGAGCCACCAGCGCAGCATATCGACCTGATGGCTGCCATTAGCGCCAAGACGGCCCCCGCCGTGCTCAGCAAGACTCCACCAATCACCCTTGGGACGAGCGGCTGGATTGGCCCAGGAGGCCCCGATATTGGCGACGTTGACGTGACGGATTTCGCCCAGATCACCATTGGCGATCATCTCGGCGACCCTGGCACGATTGGGGTTGAAGCGCAGCTCATGGTCAATCATGTGCAGGCGGCCGAGCCCTTCCGCCTTGTCGAGCATTGTAGCGGCTTCGCGCGCATCCATCGCCGTCGGCTTCTCGCAGAGAACATGGGCGCCGCGTTCGAGCGCTGCCAGGGTGATCGGGGCATGCAGGTCGGTGGGTGTGGCGATAAGCACCAGGTCCGGCGAATGGCGATCCAGCATTTCCTGCCAGTCATCATAGGCTGCGGGAACGCCGAACTCGTCCGCGGCCGAACGGGCGCTTTCGAGCCGGCCAGAGGCCAGGGCCACGACCTGGGCCCCCTCAACATGACGGAGTGCAGGAAGATAGGCGGAGCGAGCAAAGCTCGCGCCAACAATACCGACTTTCATTTTCTTGTTCTCTCGTTTGCGAGTTACGCCATGGTCTTGAGGCGAGGATCCAGGAAGTCGCGCAGCCAGTCGCCCAGGATGTTGAAGGACAGTACGGTCAAGACGATCGCAATGCCCGGGAAGAAGGCGAGCCACCATTTGTTGGCCATCAGCTGGTCGCGGCTATCGGCCAGCATTGCGCCCCAGGTCGGCACGTTGGGCGGCACGCCCAGGCCGAGGAAGGAGAGTGAAGCCTCCGACAGGATCACCGAGGCCACATTGAACGAGGCAATAACCGTCAGCGGGGCGATGATGTTGGGCAGGATCGTCCGGAAGATGATGAGGAAGGTCGAGTCACCAATGGCGCGGGCGGCTTCCACATACTCTTTCTCGCGCAGCGACAGGGTCTGTGCGCGGACGATACGGGCATAGGTCACCCACTGCCCCACACCAAGCACGATAATGATATTCATGACGCCCGGTCCCAGGATGACCAGGAACATGATGGCGAGCAGGATGAAGGGGAAGGCAAGCTGGATATCGCCCAACCGCATGATGACGTCGTCGATCCAGCCCCCGAAATAGCCGGCAACCAGTCCGGCCACGACGCCGATGGTTCCCCCGACCATGATGGCGCAAATGCCGACCATCAGCGAAATGCGAGCGCCGTACAGCAGGCGCGAGAGGACATCGCGCCCCAGCCCATCGGTGCCCAACAGGAAGAACGCATTGCGGCGCCCTTCAGTCAGGGGATCAGCCAGACGCATCATGATGTCCTGCCGATTGGGGTCGAGCGGAGAAATCCACGGACCGAAAACGGCGGCGATCGCGACCGCAAGGAGGATGATCAGCGCCACCAGCGGCCACTTTGCCTGCACCATGGAGCGAATGGCCCGGCGCAGTTCGCGCTTGCGATGTGACATCACAGGAGTCTTGGTCGGCGCCGTCGACGGGATAGTTTCTACAGACATGCCGGCCTCCCTAGAGTTTCACGCGGGGATCGATCTTTGCGTAGACAAGATCGACGATGAGATTGAGCGCGATGAATATCAGCGCCAGGGTAACGACCGCGGCCTGCACCACGGGGATGTCGCGCTGGTTGATGGCGTTGAACACGAGCCGGCCGATGCCTGGCCACGAGAACACCATTTCGACCACCACAACGCCGCCGATCAGGAAGCCAAACTCGAGGCCGATCATGGTGACCACGGGCAGCCACGCATTGCGCAGAGCATGATGGATAACCACGGCCGTCTCGCTGATCCCCTTGGCGCGAGCCGTCCGGACGAAGTCCTGGCCAAGCACTTCGAGCATGGAGGAGCGCACGAGACGGGCGTTGCGCGAGATGGAATAGAACGCGACAGCGAAGCCGGGCATTATCAGGTAATACAGCGCCTGGGGTAAACTGCTGAAGGCCTGGACGAAATTGCCCTGCACCAGCGGCATGATGAACGGCACATGGCCCGATATCGGCAGGATGCGCAATTGCAGGCCGAAGAACATGATCATCATGATGCCCAGCCAGAAGCTCGGTATGGATTGGCCCAGCATGCCCATCGTCATGATCGATCCATCGACCGGCGTCCCCCGATTGAGGGAGGCCACAATCCCGAGCGGGATAGCGACGACAATCGCCAGGAACATTGCGAAAAGGGTCAGCTCCAGCGTTGCCGGCAGCGCTTCCATGACGGCCTCGATCGCGGGGCGCTTGTAGGATAGTGAATCGCCGAAATCGCCCTGGGCCAGCTTCCCGAGGAAAGTGATGTATTGTTCGGGCAAGGGCCTGTCGAAGCCGAGCGCCTCACGTGTGCGCTGGATTTCCGCGTCGGTCGCCCGTTCGCTTACATAGAGGTAGGTCGGATCACCGCTCATTTGCAGCGCGGTGAACGTGATGAGCGTTACCCCAATGATGACGATGGCGCTTTGTAACAGGCGCCGGATGATGAAGGTCCACATGGCGGTCGGCCCAACTAGAGAAAGGGAGGGTGCGCCACGCCTGGCGGCGCACCCAGCGAGAGAAGGCTACTTCAGGGAAGCGGTGAAGAGATCAATCTCTTCGTCACGACGTGGCTTCCAGTCCAGGCGGTTCGACACGCCATAGAAATCAAGCTGGAAGTAGAGCTGCAGCCACGGGCCCTCTTCGTAGAAGAGCTTGAGCATGCGATTGATGACAGGACGCGCTTCCTCGACTGTGTCCGCATCGATCGCCAGGGCCCAATCGTCAAACCAGCGCTGGTCCGTCCAGCTTTGGTAGTTCGTGGCGCCATCCTTGGTAGAAAACAGGCTCATGTCGTAGAGCGGGTTCCAGGTGACACCGCCCTGCCCCAGGAAAAACAGCGGGCCCATTTCCTTGGTCCGAAGCAGTGGCGAGTAGACCGATGCCCATTCAAGAAGCTCGACTTCGGTGTTAATGCCAACATCGCTGAGATACTGGCCAATGGCCTGCACTACATTCGCGTCGTTGAGGTAGCGACCGCGAGGGCCCTGCAGACGGATGCTGAAGCGAACGCCGTTCTCGCCGCGCGGATAGCCGGCTTCATCCAGCAGCTTTTCGGCCATGTCTGGATCGTAAGGGATAGGGACCAGGTCCGGATTGCCGTTCGGCGGATTGACCAGGCTGGTCATGCGCGTGCATTCGGTACCAAGCAGCTGACTGCAGATGCTGGGAACGTCAACTGCGTACTGCATGGCGAAGCGGACTTTGGGATCCTGGATTTCGGCAGCACCCGGCATACCTTCGACACCCTTGCCCAGATTGAAGCCAATCTGCATGCGGCGGGTGCCGTCGACCTTGGCGACAGTTGCGGTGCCCGAGGCATCAACGGCGGCAACCTGGTCGGGGGCGACATTGGTGATGATGTCGACATTGCCGGCAATCAGCTCGGCAGTGCGGGTCGAGGCCTCCGGGATGATGCGCCAGATAATGGTCTCGAAATTGCCGGGATCCTTGACCTTTTCGAGTACGATCTGGGAACCGCGATCCCAGGTTGCCAGGCGATACGAGCCAGACCCGATCGGATTGGAAGCGGCCTCCTCAAGGGTCATCTTCTCGTAGCTGTCTTTGCAGTGGATGAAGACCTGAGACATCATTCCCAAGGCCAGCGTCGTCTTGGCCGTGAGGTTGATGGTGACGTTGAGTTCGTCCACAGCCTCGGCCGACTTGAAGCCCAGGGTGGTATAGACGAAGCCAGGCGTATTGCCGGTGAAACCCAGCGCCTTGTCGGCAGGACGATTGAACGAATAAGCCACGTCTTCGGCGGTCAACGGCTCGCCGTCATCGCAGGTCAGGCCCTGCTTGATAGTGAAGGTATAGGCGAGTCCGTCGTCGCTCACGGTCGTCTTGTCGACGAGGTATGGCTCCACCTGCCCCTCGAAATTGACCTGAAAAAGCGTCGCGAAGATGTGCTTGGCAATATTGGAATTGTCGCGGCTCGAGATCTGAGCTGGATCAAACGTCGAGGCATCTGCGCTAAGGCCGACGACGACAGTATTCTCGGGCGGCGCGGCATGTGCGGCCGCGGGAAGCGCCATCGCGAGGGCCAGTAGGTATCGATTGAAAACACGCATGCTCTTTGCCATTTCTCTAACCGGTTGACCTGTTCATGCTGCTGCCGATCATCGCTCGGCTTGGAGGCGGCACGCGGATCGGTGACCCGCGTGCCGGATCGATTAGGGGACGAGACCCACGTCAAAGAGGTAGACCTTCTCGTCGCGACGCGGATGGAAGTCGACGCGGTTGGAAACGCCGTAGAAGTCCGGCTGGAAGTACAGCATCAGCCACGGCGGATCGTTGTAGAAAACCTCAAGCATGCGGTCGATGACGACGCGACGCTCTTCTTCGGTGGTGGCCGCGGCGAGCTCAGGCCAGCCGGAGAACCAGTCAGGGTTCTTCCATTCGGTATAGTTCGTACCGGCATCGACTGCCGACAGGTCGGCCATGTCATAGAGCGCGCTCCAGGTGCCGCCGCCCGAACCGAGGAAGAACATCGGACCCATGTCGTGCTTGGACAGCATGGGCACGTAGACCGAGGCCCACTCCATCAGTTCGACGTTGGTCTTGACCCCGATGTCGTCCAGGTACTGGCCGATAGCCAGAGCGACGTTGGCGTCGTTCAGGTAGCGACCACGTGGGGCCTGGAGCGTGATCTCGAAGCGGGTGCCGTCTTCGCCACGCGGATACCCGGCAGCATCGAGCAGTTCTTCCGCCTTGTCCGGATCATAGGCGTAAGGCGTCAGGTTCGGATTGTCGTTTGGCGGGTTCACCAGGCCGGTGGCCCGCTTGCACTCGAAGCTGAGCAACTGGCTGCAGATGGCCTCGACGTCGACGGCATATTGCAGGGCGACGCGCACGTCGGTCTTCTGGATTGCAGCCCCACCTTCGGAGCCGGTGGCAAAGTCCTCGCGCTGATTGAAGCCGACATAGATGCGGCGAGTCCCCTGCACGCCCTTGACCGTGGCAGTGCCCGAAGCATCAACGGCTTCGATCTGGTCTGGGGAGACGTTGGTGATGATGTCGACATTGCCGGCGATCAGCTCGGCCGAGCGGGTCGAAGCCTCCGGAATGAGGCGCCAGATAATGTTCTGGAACGTGCCCGGATCCTTGATCTTTTCCAGCACGACCTGCGAACCGCGGTCCCAGGATGCAAGGCGATAGGAACCGGAGGCAATGGGCTTTGCCGCCGCATCTTCCAGGCTCATGGCTTCGTAGCTGTCCTTGCAGTGCAGGAACACTTCGGCGATCAGGCCGAAGGAAACCGGGTTCTTCTTCTCGAGGTTGATCTTGACTTCGAGATCGCTGACAGCTTCGGCGCCGGCAAAGCCGATGGACGAGTAGACGAAGCCGGGCGTATTGCCGGTAAAGGCGTTTGCCGGATCGGCGGCGCGATTGAATGAATAGGCGACGTCCTCAGCGGTGAGTGCCTCGCCATCTTCGCAGGTGAGGCCGGGTTTCAGCGTGTAAGTGTAGCTCAGGCCGTCCGGAGCCTCGACGTAGGACTCGGCCATCTGCGGCACGATCTTGCCTTCGGCATCGACCTCATAAAGCGTCCCGAACAGGTGCTTGGCCATGTTCGAGTTGTCGCGGCTGCTGATCGCGGCGGGATCAAAAGTCGACGCGTCGGCGGAAATACCAACCACCAGCGTGTCCGCGGGAGGGGCAGCGAAGGCGGAGGCTGCGGGCAATACAAGCGCAGCAGCCCCTGCCATGAGAAAATTTCTCACGGTGTTCATGGAGACGTCCTTTGTTGTTGTGCAGTTTGATTGGAGAGTGAGCCGATCTCTCGCTTCGCACCCAAGTCGAGATCGGCCGGATCAATCGCTTGACCAAGCTTGGAAGAAAGTACGCAGGCCTGAACCATGCGAAGCGAATTGAGGTGGTCTCGCCCGGAACACAGCAGCGGAGCCGTGCCGCGCAGGGCGTCGACGAAAGCGGCGAGCAACGCTACCGCGTCATTGATCCATTGCTCATAGGGCGGAAGCGGCACGCTGGTGAGCGCGGCGTCGCCATGAAGCGCGTAGTTCAGCTCGCCAAACTGGTCGTTCTGAATCACGACGCCACGGGCGCACTCACTGCGCCACTGGAAGCCCGGCGCCTGCCAGTTTGATTGCCAGAGCCCCTGGTAGTTGACCGTTACGCCATTGGCGAAGGTGATCAGCGCCGAGACGTTGGCGTCATCGCGATACATCGACCAGCTGGGGTTGAACGTCTTGCCGAAGACCTGCACCGGTTCGGACTTGTAGACATAGCGCATGAGGTCGAAATGGTGGATCGACTGCTCCCACAGCATCGGCTGATCCATCGTGAGCGGATACTTGTTGAAGTTGGGCTTCCAGCCGTCGCGCCAGCGTTCGTAGGTGAACCGGGCAAATTCGGGGGCACCCACGGTTTCATCGAACAGCCGGATCGCCTGCTGGGTGACCGGCAGGAAGCGGAAGTTCAACCCAACCATCAGCGGCACGCCGGCGGCTTCAGCCATTTCGACGTAACGAGCGGCAAGTTCGACGCTATCGGCCAAGGGCTTCTCGGCAAGAATGGCGAGCCCCGCCGCGCAAGCGGCTTCCATCTGCGCCTCGCGGCCGCCGGGCGGCGTCGCCAGCAGCACCGCTTCGGCCTCGACCTGGCCCAGCAGGCTGACATCAGCAGCGGCGATGGCATTGGGCCATTGTTCCAGCGCCCGACTGCGGGCCGCTTCGGACGGGTCGACGAGGCCCACTATGGTGCAATCGGGATTCTCGCGAATGACCCGCATCCAAAATTGTGCGCGGGCACCGAGTCCGACGAGAATGATGCGCAATGGATTCATTGCAGCACCTCGGCAAAGTAGGTTTCGGCAATGCCCCGCGCCAGAGGCGTCCAGGCGTGCAGTGCGGCCAGATCAATCCTGTCGCTACGCATTGGCAGCCGCGGGGCCTCGCCGCTCGGCTCGACCCGGATTTCAGCGCCAGACACAACACTGGCGATCGAGTCGGCGAGGTCAATGTTGGAAACAATAGCGCCCGACGTCAGGTGTACGATCCCGGACATGGCTGGCTCGATGCCGAGCAAGGCATCGAGAGCCCGCGGGAGATCTGGCGCAAAGGTCCAGTCACGGGATTCGACGGGCACTTGAACCACGATAGGCTCATCCGCCGCGACGAGGTCCAGCCAGCGGCGGATCTGCGACACGACGCGGCGAGTGGTGCGAGCGATCTCGTAGGGGCCGTATATCGGACCCAGGCGGACCGAAAGCGTGCGCAGCAGCGCGCTGTTTGCAGCACTGGTGGCGTCCTCGCCCGCACGCTTCGCCAGGGCATAGGGCGACGTTGCGGTAGGGATCGTGTTTTCAACGTGAACCGCGTCACCGTCTTCGACAGCAAAAACGCCGGACGACGAAAGGAAAACGAAGCTGGTAGCACCATGCGCTGTAGCAAGCGCGAGAGCGGCGTCCAGCAGGGCGACATTGGCGGCCACATGCTCCGCGTCGCTGAGGCCAAACTCGCGTGGTGGCGTGGTAATGGCAGCGCCGTGAACCACCAGGTCGACCGCAAGGTCCTGCGAAAGAACATCGACGGTCAACGGCGCTTCGAGCAGTTCGGCAGCACGCAGCCTCAGCCGCGTTGTCGGGTCGAACTGCGCGTCCAGCGCGATGACCTTGTCACCCATGGCGAGGAAGCCCTCCGCCATATGCGACCCGACGAAGCCGCCTGCCCCAGTGATGAGAACGGTGCGCGTCACGGTGTCAGTCCCAACTCTTCCGGCGCGATCTGGGACGCCGAGCGCGTGTGGTCGGAGATCAGCGAAATGGCGAGGATCATGTCCCGCTTTTCGATCGCGGCGATGATCGGAGGGTGGTTCTGCGCCACGGCCCGCAGGTCGCGATTTGCACTGTTGCGCAGCGCCATGATCTGCCGGATGCGCAGGTATAGATTGTCCCAGAAGCCCAACATCAGGCCGTGATCCGCCAAGCGGATCAGGCTGCGGTGGAAGGCCTCGTCGGCGACATTGAGCGCTGCCAGGTCGTTCCGCTCGGCGGCCTGAAACATGGCATCGGAGTGGGTGTGGAGTTCCGATACATCGACTTCGCGCTCAATCACCCGACGGATGGCGAAGGCCTCGAACTGCTCGCGGAGGCTGTAGAGCTCTTCCACTTCCTTGAGCGTCAGCGGCTTTACCCGCTTACCCTTGTAGGGCTCGCTCTCGATAAGGCCATCGGCCTCCAGGATCTGGATGGCCTCGCGGACGGGAGCGCGCGAAACGTTGAGTTGTTCGGCAAGAGCCATTTCCACCACAGGGGTGCCGGGCCGCATCGAGCCATTGATGATTGCCTGCCTGATAATGTCGGCAACCGACACGCGCAGTGGGACGCTCTCAATCTTGGTAATCTCTGTAGCCTGGGGCTCCATGACCATCTCAGCGCCCTCCAGCCGATGCTAGCTCGACAGCACGCGCAATCTGGGCGGCGTGGGTATCGGCCAGTTGCACGAAGGGCGGCCGGACAATGGCGTATGCCGCATCGTTATGGCGCTTGGCCGTTGCCGATTTGATGGCGGGGATGAGCGGCAGGCTCTCAAAAATCTTGCGAACTTCGGTCACGCCGGCCGCGATCGCAGACTCCTCCGGCTTGCCCAGAGCGCGCATCAGCGCGACGATATTGCGGGCGTTCACGTTAGCCGATGCGCTGATGCAGCCCGCCCCGCCTGCTGCAACGTTTTGCGGGATCAGCGCTTCGGAGGCCGAGAACGTATCGAGCTCCGGAAACGCCTTGATGACCGCGTGGGTATTGTCCCAGTTGCCGGAGGAATCCTTGAGGCCGACAAAGACCCCGGGATGCTTGGCCAGCAGCCCTTCGATCAGCGTCAGGGTAATGGGAACGCCGGTCATCTGCGGAATATGGTAGAGGTAGATTTTGAGGCGGCTGTCACCAACCGCGTCGATGATCGCCGAGAAGCTGTCGATCAGCCCTTGTTCCGGCACACCCTTGTAATAGAACGGCGGTAGCGCCAGCGTACCAAGCACACCGCGCGAAACGGCATGTTTGGTCAAGGCGATGCTGTCGGGCAGCGCCGCGCAGCCGGTTCCGGGAATAAGGCGCTGGGGAGCGACGCCGGCATCGATCAAGGTGTCGAGCAGGTCGATCCGTTCTGCGACGCTCAGCGAGTTGGCTTCGCTGGTGGTGCCAAATGGCGCCAACCCATCGGCGCCGTCATCAAGCAGGGCCTTGCAATTGATGACGAAGCGATCGCTGTCGATGCTCAGGTCAGCCTTGAACGGCGTAATGGCCGGCACGAACAGTTTTGGGATCCGCATCATGAATTGGGTCCTTGGGAAATCAGTTGAGTGGGTGTGATATCGACGAACACGTCGTCGTCGTTGGCGCCACGCCACATCAGCACGGCAAAGGCGCCCGCGCGGTCCAGCACACTCGCTCCGGCATGCCAGACGCCTTTGGCGTAGACGACGCCAAGATTGCCCGGCAGCAGGAAACTGCGCATGCCCGCCAGATCAGCGGAGCCATCCGACAAAGACGGCGCGACAGTCACAAGGTAGCGGCTGACGTCGAGCGGCAGGAAGCACTGCGCCGCATGGGGATGTCTCTCCAGCTTGGTCACAGTTGCCGGCAGGACAGTCGGCAGCACGTTGTTGACGTGGAAGACCGGCGCCAATCCCTCGCCACCCAACCAGTCGGAGTAAAACTGGCGCTGGCCTGCCGCAACAGGCCGATTGATGAGCGTGCCGAAAGGCGCAAACTCTTCGGCCGTGCACGTATCGGCTATGACGACGCCAGCGGTCATGCGGCCCCTCCCATCGCGGGCATCATGGCCCGCCAGTGGTCGGCTATGTCGCTACGCCCGGCGACCCAGGCGTCATCGCGACCAGCGATGTGGTCCATGAACTTGACCAGACCGGCAATTCGCCCTGGATGGCCGATGATGCGGGGGTGCATGCCCACCGACATCATGCGCGGCGTGGTTCGGCCTTCGGCCGCCAGCACATCGAAGGTGTCGATCAGGAACTGCGCATAATCCGCCGAGTTCTCGATACCGCCGCCAGCCAGCAGCTTGGCGTCGTTGGTGACGAGCGAATACGGGATAACCATGTGCTGGGTGCCATCGACGTCGAGCCAGTAGGGCACGTCGTCATTATAGGCGTCGCAGTCATAGCTATAGCCGCCATGTTCCACGAGGAGGCGACGGGTGTTCTCGCTGGGGCTGTACCGGCAATACCAGCCCTGCGGGGCGCGACCCACGGTCCGCTGGATGCTCTCGTGGGCCTTGGCGATGTGCTCGCGCTCGGTGGCTTCATCGAGATGGTAGTGCTCCACCCAGCGATAGCCATGGGCGACGATGTCCCAGTCGGTCTCGGCAATAGCGCGGGCGACTTCCGCATTGTGCTCCAGGGCCGCGGCGGCCGCAAAAACCGTCAGCGGCACCTTGCGGTCCTGAAACAGGCGGGCAATGCGCCAGAAGCCCACCCGCGCGCCGTATTCGTACATGCTCTCCGCGGCGAGATCCCTGCTGCCCGCGGGGACGCGGGCAGCGTTGACTTCGATCAATGCGGTCTCGGAGCGCCCATCGCCATTGGCGATCGAGTACTCGGAGCCTTCCTCGTAATTGAGCACGAAGTTGACCGCGACGCTGGCATTGTTGGGCCAGCGGATGGTCGGCGGTCGGTCTGCGTAGCCAACGAAGTCGCGCATCTGTATGTCCCCTGTGCCGGCCGCCTCACGGCGTCCAGGCACGCGGTCCTTCCACCTTGTTGAAGAAGCAGCACCAGTCGCCGGTGTTCACATTCGGCAAGGCACGGAGGCCAAAGAACATGCCGTCTGCCGGAGCAACCAGGTGGGCCAGCTCATCGCCAAAGATGTTGATGATCTTGGCGAGGCTATCGCCCTTCTTCATCGGCTTGAGAAAATCGACGCCCGGCGTTGGCACGAAAATGCCCGAAGCCGGTGCAAGCAGTGCTTCCTGCTGACCCTTGGTGGCATCGGTCGGATAGGTCGGGGTGCCCGGGTACATCTTATAGTGGCGCAGGATGTTGAGGATGGAGTCCGCCAGGTCGCGCGCGACCTGGGCAAATTTCTCGGGCGAAGTTGCCGAGCGGCCGCCCAGCTCGACGGTGATGCCGGTCTTGCCGATCTCCTTCATCTGAGCCATCGGACTGCCTTTGGGCAGGAAGTTGCTCATGATGCAGCCCCAGCCCTCCCCCATCGCCATGGCCAGCTCGACGGACTCGGGCGTCTCGTCCACGAAAATCGCCTTGGCCAGGAATGAATGAGCGCCGCCGGAATGGATCGAGATTTCGATGTCGGCGACCTTGCTCATCCATTCGGAATGCGCAAAGGCGACGCGTTCGCTGAGATAGCCGTTGGCGCGGCCGGGGTAGATGCGGTTCATGTCAAACGAGAAGGTGTCGAGCGGATTGCCACGATTGGCGTTCTCGAACGCCATGACGTTGAGCACGGGCACCATGACCAGGGTTCCGGCAAGCTGCGCCGGATCGACTTCCTTGAGTGCGATGGCGCAGGCCATCGGTCCCTCGGGCTCGTCGCCATGAATGGCGCCGTCCACCCAGAAAACCGGACCCGGTTTGGCGCCGTTGACGACCACCAGTGGAATTTCGACCTTGGTGCCGCCCGCCAGTTCAGTAACCGGGATTGCGCCGCGCACGATGGTTCCGGGTGCAGCGACGGCGGTCCCGACGGTAATGGTTTTAGCTTCGGACATGCTGCCTAGATTCCCTTGAAGGCGTTGTACTTTTGGAGTTCTTCAGGCGTGTAGACCTGCATGAACTCGATCTCGATACCGCCGGCATCGTTGTCGAGGAAGGCAACGTAGCCTTCGGGATGGGGGTGGGAGCCATAGACGCCGCAGGCCTGGCAGATCCGCAGGTCGGCGCCCTGCTGCTTGGCGTGATCGAGCGCCTGATCGATGTTGTCGACCTCGTAGCAGATGTGGTGCAGCCCCTCGGCCCCGCGCTGCTTGATCCAGGCGTCGAAGCGGCCGCCGGCTTCCATGGACTGGCACAGCTGGTACTCGATGCCGCCCAGGTTGAAGAGCGCGACGCGGTTCTTGGACTTGGGGAAATCGGTGATGGTCGTGTCGGCCGGCACATCAAGGAACTTCGCGTAAGTGCCTAGGGCTTGCGCGGCATCGCGCACGGCGAAGGCCATGTGCTTGATCGACTTGACGTTGGGATTGTCTGATTTGACGGACATAATATCTCCTTAGGCTGCCGGCGCGTTGCGCTCGGCGCGGATGGTGTTGACGACGGATTGGATGCGAACCATGGCCTCGCGGATGCGGTCGACCGGCTGCGTGAGCGACATGCGAACGAAGTCGTCCGTGTAGTCGCCATAGACGGTGCCGGGGTACATCAGCACCCTGCCCTCAGCGAGCATGCGCTCGCAGAACACGCTGGCGGGAACGCCGATCGCGGCGACGTTGGCGTAAACGTAGAAGGCACCCTGCGGCTCGGCATAAGGAATGCGCAGTGCGTCCAGACCTTCGCACAGGGCCTTTCGCCGCTCGTCGTAGGTGAGCCGCATTTGCTCGACGCAGTCCTGGGGACCGGTCAGCGCCGCGAGCGCGGCATGCTGGCTGACGGACGCGACCGAGATAGCGAAGGCGTGGTTGATCTCCGCCATTGCCACGATCAGCTCGCGCGGGCCGGCGAAATAGCCGATGCGCCAGCCCGTCATGGCGTAGGCCTTGGAGAAGCCCGATAGAGTAATAGTACGCTCGCGCATTCCCGGCAGTGACGCTACCGGCTGGATACGCTGGTTGCCGTAAGTCAGGCGCGCATAGATCTCGTCGGAAATGACGATCAGATCGTGCTCGATGGCCAGCTTGGCAATCTTCTCCACTTCGTCGGGCGCGGTCACCGTGCCCGTCGGGTTGTTGGGGTTGATCAGCACCAAGACCTTGGACTTGGGCGTGATGGCCGCCTTGACCATGTCGGCGGTGAGCGTGAAGTTGGTTTCCATGCTCATGCGGATGTTGACGACCGTGGCCTCCGCCATTTCGGCGGCCTGACCGTATGGATTGTAGCCCGGGCACGGGACGAGGATTTCGTCGCCAGGATTGAGCAGCGCCAGGGCGATGACGAACATGGCGTGCTGGCCGCCAGGGGTGACCACGATCTCATCGAGCGCGTAGTCGGCGCCGCCATGGGTCTTGATGTTCTCGGCAATAGCCTTGCGCAATGCGGGCAGACCGAGCGGATGGCCATAGTGGGTCTCGCCGCGCGCCAGCGCATCCCGGCCCGCCTCGACGATATGGGCGGGCGTATCGAGGTCCGGGTCGCCCCGACCAAGCTTGATGACGTCGGTTAGTCCCTCGGCAATATCAGCCATGCGGGTGATGATGTGTGCGTCCTTGAGTTTGACGCGGTCCGCCAATCGGTTGGCGTGTAATTCAGACATTTGCATAAGCCTCTCCTCCCCTAGAGGTTGTAAAGTTCGCTGTATTTTGCGGTGAGGTGGGCGATATAGGGCTCTGGATCGAGCTTGCGGCCCGTTGCCTTGACCAGCAGTTCGTCGCGCATGTAGCGACGACCGTGCTGGTGGACATTCTCAATCATGTACGCACGCAGCGGCTCGTAATCGCCGGTGGACAGGCCATTGGCGATGGCGGCGTCCTTGCTGGCCGTCTCGAACAGCTGGCCGGCCATCACATTGCCGATGGTATAGTTGCAAAAGGTACCGATCTGGCCCGAAGACCAGTGAACGTCCTGCAGCACCCCGTTGGCGTCGTTTGGCACGTCGAGACCCAGGTATTCCTTGATCTTGGCGTTCCAAACCTCCGGCAGGTCCTTTACCGCCAGCGAACCGTCGATGAGGCCAGCCTCGATGTCGGTGCGCAGCATGACGTGGAAGTCGTAGGTCAGCTCATCGGCTTCGACGCGGATAAAGCCTGGCTTGCACCGGTTGACCGCACGGAAGAACTCTTCCGCCGTCACGTCCGATAACTGGTCTGGATAGAATTTCTGGGCTTCGGGGAAGTTCACCTCCCAGAATTCGCGGCTCCGCCCGACGTGGTTTTCCCACAGGCGCGACTGCGACTCGTGCGCACCGAAGCTGACGCCGCCGACCGCATAGAGACCGACCAGATCGGTAGCGAAGGGTGTCCGGGTATAGGCAGGATTGACGCCTTGTTCGTAGAGGGCGTGACCCGCTTCATGCAGCGCCCCGAAGAGGCTGGCTGCCATGTAGTTGGGGTTGAAGCGGGTGGTGATGCGTACGTCATTGCGCGTGAACGACACCTCGAACGGATGCAGCGTGGTATCGAGGCGCCCGCGATTGAGGTCGTAGCCAACCTTCTGCGACATCGCCAAGGCAAACGCGTGCTGCTGGTCGACAGGATAGTGGCGTTCCAGGAAGTCGAATCGCGGCTGCTCTCTTTCCCCGATTGCTTTGACCAGCGGCATGAGCGCTTCGCGTAGGCGGGCAAAGAGGGGCTTGAGACTGGCGACCGTTTCGCCCGGTTCGAAGCGATACATCAACGCGTCATAGGGATGGGCGCTGTAGCCAATGCACTCGGCCATTTCGCGATTGAGCGCGACCGTCTGCTCGAGGATCGGGATGAACTGGCTGAAGTCGCTCTCTGCGCGCGCCTTGGCCCAGACGGCATGACCGTTGGAGCCCAGCTCCGCTCGCTTGCGAGTAAGTTCGGCGGGAATGGCCAGGTGATAGTCGATGGCTTCACGCACCTGGGCAACCATGACTTTTTCCACAGCGCCGTCGGGCAGGGCGGCAACTTCCGCCTCGGCCTTGTCGAGCTGGCTGCGGGTTTCGGTAGAAACGAGAAGGTCCCGCGTCAAAACCGACAGCGTCGCCAACTGCTTGCCGCGCGTCTCATGACCGCCATGCGGCATCATGGTGCGAGCATCCCAGCTCAGGATCGACTGCGTGTTGAGAAGGTCGTTCACCTTGCCCACACTTTCCATAAGCTGCGCGTAACTCATTGGCCTGGCTAACTTTCCTCTTTGTGCGACAGTTTTTGCCGCTTCGTTGATCGGGTGCCTTGACGACGCCCATTCCGTATGCACATTTGTCGTTTATCAGATTGTCGACAATCTAACGAACTAACTTTGGACAGGGAATGTCGTGGTTGTCAAGCGATGCGAAACGGGGCGTCAGAAAATAGTGGGACCGCAAAAATGAGCACCGATCTCGGGGCGATGACCTCGAATTCCGAGGCCCTTGTGGCCATGGCCGTATGCGGCTTTGTCAGCACCCCGAGCCTGCGTCCGGGCCATTACACGCACTATCCCGATGGGAAGGGCGTGATCCTGCCCGGCATGTTTGGCGTGACCTACAATGCCCATGTCGGCGACCGCGCCTTCGGTTGGGCAGGCGACCATGTCGAGCCCGGCGTCTCTATCGCCCACCCGGACGAAAAGTCCGACATGGCGCTGCATTACCTGAGCTGTGTCGGCAATGAAGCGACCGTCATGACGGGCCTTGCCAAGGGCGCCAAAGGCGTGGTGACCGGAGAACACGCCCGCCTGCTGGTGGCGTTCTCCCCCGAAGTGGACGAACTGCTGAACATCGGCGACCAGATCCAGATTGAAGCTGTCGGCCGCGGCATTGCCCTCGATGATTTTCCTCTTGTCGAATTCAAGAAGACCAGCCCGAAGCTGCTCCAGGCACTGCGCCTGACCCGAACCGCCAATGGGGCGCTGAAGCTACCTGTGGCGATCGAACTCCCCATCGAGATCATGGGTTCGGGCGCCGAGCTCAATTCGGAATATGTCGATCAGGATCTGATGAGCGGCGACCGCCAGCTGATGGCGGACCTCGGAGTCGACCAGATGCGGCTCGGGGACATCATCGCCATCCGCCATGCCGACCATCACTTTGGCCGATCCTATCGCGAGGGCGCCGTTTCGATCGCCATCTGCATCCATGGCGACTCGATCATGACCGGCCACGGCCCCGGCATCATGACGATCATGAGCTGCGCAGAAGGCGGGATCGAGTTCGAGCTCGATCCGACCGCCAATATTTCCAACTACTTCCAGATCGGAGCCGCCAAATGACCGTCAGTTTCAACGAAGCCGATCTCGTTGCCGTTTCGGTCGGTGGCGTCATTGCTCATCCCGGCTTTCCCGGCCTGCCGGCCGAACCATATCGCCTTGCTGCAGACGGCACGCCCTTCCTGCTGCCCGCATGGGGCGGCATCGTCTACAATGTGTCGGTGGGCGATCGCGCCTTTGGCTGGGCTGCCGACTGCATCCACCCGGGCGTTTCGATCCGCGGCACCGACGACCTGAAGAATCGTGGCCTCAACGTCTTCGCTTGCCTGGGCAATACCGCGACGGTGATGACCGGCCAGGCGCAGGGCGCCAAGGGCGTGGTGACGGGCAAGTCCGGCCGCTTTTCCGAGCAGGTGATCATCCACTTCCCGAAAGAAATGCGGAGGAAGATGGCCGTTGGCGACCAGATACTGGTCAAATCCCATGGCACCGGCATCAGCATCGCAGGCCACGAAGCCATCAGCTGCAAGGGCCTGTCGCCTGATCTGTTGAAGGTGCTGCCCCACAAGGTTGAGGATGGCGTGCTGAAGTTTGGCACGGTTGCGACGGTGCCCGCCTTCCTCGTCGGCGCAGGCGCTGGCCTGACCAGCGAGGGCGGCAGTCTGCACATGCAGTCCACCGATTGGGCGGCGCTTGAGGAAGCCGGTCTGGACCAGCTCAAGCTGGGCGACATCGTGGCGATCGAGAACACTGACAGCCGCTACAACCACGGTTACCTGCGCGGGGCGATGAGCATTGGCATCGTTGGCCAGACCGACGGGCCTCGCTCCGGCTACGGCCCTGGCATGACGGTGATCATGACCGCTCCAATGGGCGAACTTGGCGCCTATACGGACGCCTCCGCCAATATCGCCGCGCTTCTCAAGCTCGAGGCATAGCAAATGGCGATCACGCTGACGAATGTTGAACGGTCCAGCTTGGAACGCTTTATGGCGGAGGGATTCGAAGCCCTTGGCCTGCCGGGCGAAGACGCCCGCCTCTTCGCCGACGCTCTGATTTTCTCAGAGCTCCGCTTTCATCCCGGCCACGGCCAGGGCGTGCGGCGGCTTCGGCGCTACCAGGAGCGCATCGGCGAAAAGCTGGTGGACCCGCGCGCCCAATTCGAAGTCATCAAGCAGAGCCCGGCTTTGGCATTGGTCGATGCCCATAACGGCATCGGCACGGTCGCCGCGGCCAAGGCGATGAAACTGGCGATCGAGAAGGCGAAGGTCTCCGGCATCGGCCAGGTCATAGTCCGCAACTCGACCCATTACGGTTCGTCGGCCGTCCATGCCTGCCAGGCCATGGAAGCAGGCTGCATCGGCATTGCCTATACCAATGCCGGCCCGGAGATGGCGCCATGGGGAGGACGTGAAGGCGCTGTTGGCACCAATCCCTGGGGCATCGCCGCTCCCACCAATCTCGGCTTCCCGGCCGTAATGGACTTTGCGCTGACCACCGCCGGCAAGGGCATGATGCTGTGGCACTCGCGCGAGGGCAAAAAGATGCCGCTCGATTGGGCGCTGACCCCCGACGGCGAAATCACCGACGATCCGGATGCTGCCATGAAGGGTCCGCTGCTGGGTATCGGCGAATACAAGGGCTACGGTCTCGCTTTCATGACGGACGTGTTGACCGGCGTTATTGGCGGCGGCGGCTTCGGGCTTACACCCTACGCCAACCAGGCCAAGCTCGACGTGTCCCACAGCCTCACCGCGATCGATATCGAGTGGTTCATGCCACTCGACGAGTTCAAGGCGCGGATGGGCGAGTTTTCGCAGATGGTGAAGTCCCGCCAGACGCGTCCCGGTTTCTCGGAAATCCTCATTCCCGGGGAACAGGAAGCGCGTCGCGTTGCCAAGAAGTCCGCCGGCGGCGTTCCGCTGGATGATGAGGTCTTGGAGGACCTGCAGGCCCTTGGTCGCGAGCTGGGCCTCAAGTCCGAGATTGGCGTGCTTGATCGATATCAGGAGGATCGGCTGTGATCCTCGCTTCGCCCACCGTCAGGCCGGTCACGCCGCTCGGGACTGCATTCCGACAGTCCGTGCGCGACGCCCTGCGCAAAAGCGCAGCGGCCAGGGGCCTCGACGGCGTGCTGTTACTGTCCCCTGCCAATGTCTTTTACGCCTGTGGCTTCAATTTCTCGGTCAACGAGCGCCCGATCGGCCTTTATGTACCGGTGGAGGGCGAGGCAAAGCTCTACATACCCCTGCTTGAGCTTGAGAATGCCGAGCCGGTCGACGGCGTTGAGCTTGGCATCTACGAGGAATTCCCCGGGCTTGTGCATCCGGTCGTCTGGATGCTTGACCAGGCCAAGGCCCGCCGTGTTGCCATCGACGTGCTGGATGCCCGCCAGTTGGATCCGCTCCGGACACTGCTCGACGAGGTCCTGCTCGAAGACCTGGCATTGCCACTCCGCTTCATCAAGACCGAGGCCGAGCTCGAGCTGACACGCATAGCCGCTGGCTATGCCGACCTCTGCCTCGCGCGCCTACATTCGGAAGCAGGCAACATCATCAGCCAGGGTGGCAGCGAACTCGATTTGCTGGCCGACTGTACCGGTTTCGCGCTTGCGGCGTTGAAGCGCGATTACGGCCTGGCCTTTGCCGGCACCAAGCTGGGCATATCGGCTTCAGTTCATTCGGGCCCGCGCGCTGCCCTGCCGCATGGCTCGACCAGCTCGCGTCGGCCGCAAGTCGGAGACACCCTGATCTCCGGGGTCGGCGCGAGCCTGGGCGGCTACCACGCGGAAAGCGGCGCCACGCTGATCGTCGGCGACGTCAGCGCCGAACAGCGCCGCGTGATGATCGCGATGGAAGCCTGCAACGACGCCGGTGTTGGCGCCCTGAAGCCGGGGAGTCGGTGCCAGGACGTGAACGAGGCGGCACTCGACGCCCTTCGGCAGGCGGACCTCGGCGACACAATCCGTCATCGGATTGGCCATGGCATGGGCCTGGAAGGGCACGAAGCCCCCTGGCTCGCTCCGGGCGACATGACCGAAGTGCTGCCCGGCATGGTCTTTTCCAATGAACCGGGCGTCTACCGCCCTGGCCTCGACGGCTTCCGCACCATCAACACCATGCTGGTCCATCCCGATCACGTGGAAATTCCCAGCCGCTTTCTTGCGACAACTCCCATCGATCAGCGCGCAATCGCGCTCTAGCACCGAGAGACAAGATCATGCCCGAACCCGCTGCCTGGCACTATACCAAGATCACCAAGCCCATGTTCGACCTCAAGCCGGTCGATCAGATCCTGCTGGGGCGCGTCATCACCGCCAAGGGTGACGAGATCATCGAGGATGGCTTCGTCGAAGTCATCAGCGGCAAGATCACCCGCGTCGGCACGCGTGCCGAAATCGGCACGCCGACGGTCACTGTCACCGACACCGGTGGCAAGACCATTATGCCCGGCCTGATCCAGTCGCACGGCCACCTTTCGTGGGATGGGGTGCACGAGCTGAGCTGGCAGTCCATGTATGACAGCCCCGAAATCCGCGCCTACAAGGCGGCGGGTAATATGCTCAAGTCCCTGCGCGCCGGCGTGACGCTGGTGCGCGATCTCGGCGTCCACAATTCCAACCTCTTCACCAAGCAGGCCGTAGCGCAGGGATTTTTCCCGGGCCCGCGCCTGCTGGTGTCGGGCGAGAGCATCATCCAGACCGGCGGACACACCTATTGGGTATGTCGCGAAGCGTCTGGCGCCGATGAAATGCGCCGTGCGGTGCGTGACCAGGTCAAAGGCGGCGCGGATCTCATCAAGATCATGGCGTGCCACGACACGCTCGAGTTTACGGACGCCGAACTTGAAGCCGTCATCGACGAGGCTCATCGCAATCGCCTGCCGATAACGGCCCATGCCACCTACGACGCCTGCATCAAGCGCGTCGTGGAGTTCGGCGTCGATTGCGTCGAGCATGGCGGCGCCATGAGCGATGCCACCATCCAGTTATTGCTCGACAAGAAGGTGCCGATCGTTACGACGTTCTCCGCCCTGGTGATGCAGGCTAAGCCTGAGATCGCTCGCGCGTTTGGCATTCCAGAGTGGAAGATCGCCGAACGTCAAAAAGCGGTGGCCGACAAGTCGCGCTTCGATGGTCTGGTGCGGGCTGCCAGAGCAGGCGTTCCGATCGTATTCGGTACCGATGCCGGCAGTCCGGCCGTCGAACACAACGTCATCGCCCCCGAGCTCGACTTCATGGTCGAGGTCGGCGTCTGCACCGACCGTATGGACGCCCTGCGCGCTATTACGATCCGCGCGGCACAGCTATCCAAGATGGACCACAGGATCGGCACGGTCGAAGCCGGCAAGGAAGCCGACCTGATCGTTGTCGACGGCAAACCCGACGAGGATTTGTTCGCGCTTGAGCGCGTGCAGATGACCTTCATCGCTGGGAAGAGGATGCACTGATGAGCGTTATCGCTGACAAGCTGACCGGCCGCATCGTCGAGGAAGACGGTTCATTCCGCACCAGGATGCTGGCCATCGCCGCCACGCTGCCAAGCGTCATCGCCATGGGCCGCGGCGACCCGGACTTCCACACGCCGGCCCACATCACCGCTGCCGCCAAGAAGGCGATCGATGATAACCAGCACCACTATACCGGTCCCACCGGTTTGCCACAGTTGCGCACAGCGATCGCGGCGGACCTCAAGAAGGAATACGGCCTGGACTATGGCGCCGACGACATCGTCGTCACCGCCGGCGTGCAGGAATCCATCACGCTGATCATGCTGGCGCTGATCAATCCCGGCGATGAGGTGCTGATCACCTCCCCCCGGTTCACCACCTATGACACGGCCGTCGGCCTTGCGGGTGGCGTCCCGGTGCCCGTCCCAACCTTCCAGAAGGACGATTTTGCCCTCGATATCGGCGAGATCGAAAAGCGCATCACTGCCAAGACCAAGATGTTCGTGCTGGTCTCGCCCAACAACCCTACCGGCGCCGTCACGCCGCCCGATGTTATCCGCAAGATCGCCGAGCTGGCGATCAAGCACGACATCCTGATTATCTCCGACGAGATCTACGCCAAGATCATCTACGAGGGTAACGAGCACCTTTCCATTGCCACCCTGCCCGGCATGAAAGAGCGCACGATCACGCTCAATGGCTTCTCCAAGACCTATGCCATGACCGGCTGGCGTGTTGGTTACCTGGCCGCTCCCGCCGACTTCGTCACCAAGGTGACCGAGGTTCGCCACACCCTCTCGATCAACACCTGCACCATCTCCCAATATGCCGCGCTGGCTGCCGTTACGGGGCCGCACGAACCGATCCAGGCGATGATCGACGAATACGCCCAGCGCCGGGCCTTTCTGCTGCCGGCGCTCGACGAAATGGGCCTGACCTATGGCAATCCTGGCGGTGCTTTCTACGTCTATATCAATGTCTCGGGCACCGGCATGAGCACGCCAGACTTCTGCGAGCGGCTATTGCGCGAAACCGGCGTCATGCTCTTTCCCGGCACCATGTTCGGCGACCATGATCCGAGCTACATCCGGATGTCATTCCTGCAGCCGCTGCCGCTGATCAAGGAAGCGGTCGAACGCATGAAGGGCTTCATTGCCAAGCATGGAAAGGCTGCGGCATGACCCAAAAGCCTAATCCGGCCGAGAAGTTCGTGGGCATCCAGGTCAGCCCGATCAACTTCATTGACGAAGGTGTCGATACTGTCCTCGATATTCTCAAGGATCGCGTCGGCGTCAACGTGCTGATGCTGGGGACGGTCTCCTGGCTCGGCCTCAAGACCGGCCGCTCGATCTCCTACAAGCTCGATGGCTGGCCCGACCATGGCGTTCCGGAACCCTTCGCGATGAAGGGCGGCGCCTATTTCAAGCCCGATCCAGCATACTATTCCGGCACATTCATCAAGGACTATCGCGCCAACGACCCGGAGTTCGAGGGCAAGGACATCCTCGACATGGTGATCCAGCCGGCGCATGACCGCGGCATGAAGGTCTTCATCGAGCTGATGGAGCCCTTCTTCAAATACACCGGGCACGGCTCAACCAACACGGTCGATATCCCCAACCTGGCCCAAGCCATGGAGGTCGACATCTTTGGCCGCCTCGGCAGTGATCCCTCGACCAGCCACCCCGACTATCGCAACTGGATCCTCTCAATGGTCGAGGATCAGGTGCGCAACTACGACATCGACGGTGTCATGTGGTGCAACGAGCGCAACTCTCCGCTCGACACCCTGATCCAGGGTGGCGCGCCGGGGGATTTCTCCACCCATGCCCGCAGGGAGGCCATGGAGCGCGGCATCGACGTCGAAGCCTGCCGTCGTGCGCTGCTCAACCTCTATGACTTCATGCAGGAAGCGTCATCGGGCAAGGAATTTGTCGACGGCGCCTTCATCACCTTCATCCGCACCCTTTTGGCCAACCCAGAAGCACTGATCTGGGAAAAGTTCTGGCTCGAGCGCAACAAAGACCTGGATCGGGAACTCTATGGTTTGGTGAAATGGTGCAAGCCGGGTATGAGCTTCGGGCTCAATGTCTGGAACCGCAATCATTTCAACATCTTCCGGCGCGCTCAATGGCCGTGGGAAGAGCAGACCATGTATGCCGACTGGGTCAAGCCGATCACGTATCAACACCAGGCTGGCGAGGTCTTCACTAAGGAACTGAGCTTCTTCCAGAAGACCATCCTGCGCGACTTCTCGCCCGATGAGGCGACGGCTGTCCTCTATCGCGTGCTCGGGCTTAACGAGGCGCCTTATGACGATGTCATCGCGGCCGGCATGGACCCCGACACCTATGTCTTCGGCCAGTGCCTGGATGCGGTCAAAGGCGTCAACGGCAAGGCAAAGGTGTTCATGGGCCTCGGAGTAGACGCCCCGCGCACCAAAGCGGATACGGCCAAGATGACGCCGGACATTGCCTATCGCTCGGTCATGGCGACCTATCGCGCCGGCGGACACGGTGTGGTGCTCGCGCCCAACTATGCCAGCATGCACCTGACCAATCTGGATGGTGTCGCCAAGGCCTTGACGGAATTGGGGCTCAAGTAGTGGCCGAGTACGACACCATAATCCGCAACGCGATCGTCATGGCGCCGAGTGGGGCGCAGCCTCTTGACGTGGCGATTTCCGATCGGCGGATTGCAGCTTTGCTTCCGCGCCGTGAAGGCATTGCCAGGCAAGCCATCGATGCGTCGGGCAAGCACCTCTTGCCCGGCGCCATCGATATTCATTTTCACATCCGGGCGCCCGCCTACCCCGATCGCGGCACGGTCGACAGCGAGACGCGCGCCGCCGCCGCCGGAGGCATCACGACCCTCTTCGAAATGCCCATTTCCAAGCCCTGCTGTAACACAGCGGAGCGTGTAGAAATCCGGCGCGCACATTTCGCCGAACACGCGCATATCAACTTCGGGCTTTACGCTGCTCCTGGCGATCTTACTGAAGCCAGCGTGGCGGCCATGGCGGCTGCCGGCATCGTCGGGTTCAAGATCTTCACGACGCCGGCCCCGGAGGGCCGAGACGACGAATTCTTCGGCCTGTCCTTCCCCGATGAAGCGGACCAGATGCGCGCCCTCAAAGCCGCAGCCGCCACCGGTCTGCCGATCGTGGTTCATGCTGAGAGCGCTCAGTTGCTGGCCCGGGCCGAGGCCGACCTTGAGGGCACGGATTTGGGCAATATCGATGCTCACCTCGCCTCGCGCCCTGCCATCTGCGAGGCCGTTGCCGTGGCAAAGCTCCTGACCATGAATATCGAGGCGCGCGCAAAGCTGCACATCGCCCATGTCACTAGCGCGCTGACGGTATCGGTGCTGCGCCGCTTTGCAGGGACTTCGGACTTCAGCGCCGAGACGTGCCCGCATTACTTGCTGCGGACCCACGATGACGTCCGCTCTGCAGGTGTATTCGCCAAGATCAATCCGCCAGTCCGCCTAAAGGCGGATCAGGACGCGCTCTGGCAAGCCATTGCGGATGGCGTCATCACGCATGTCACCACCGATCACGCGGCGTTCTCCCGGGCCGAGAAGTTGGCGGGGTCAAAGAACATGGTCACTGCCCCTCCGGGCAGCCCAGGCTCGGAAATACTCGTCCCCGGAATGCTCGACGCCGCCGCCAGGGGCCGGATTACCCTTGAGCAGGTCGTGGCCTTGCTCAGCGGCAATGCCGCCGACCGTTTCGGGCTGCCGAACAAGGGCCGCATAGAGGTGGGCGCCGACGCCGATCTCATTCTCGTCGATCTCGACGGTAAGACCAGCATCGGTCCCGATACCCTTCTGACCTTTGCGCGGGATGTCGCTCAACTCTACTACGGCGCCGAATTCTCAGGGCGTGTCACCCGAACCATTGTCGGCGGCCAAACGGTTTATGACGGCGCTGTGCAAAGTCACCCGGGCTGGGGGGCCTATGTTCGTCCCGCTGGCCGCTCCACTACCGAAACCACGTCCTGAATGCCTGTCCTATTGCCGTCGGAGGCCCAAATGACCCAGACGCCCGTCAATGAACCACCGTTGCTCGAGGTGGATGACCTGCAGACCTCGTTCATCGTCGGCGAAGGCCAGGATGTGCGTGCAGTTGACGGCGTCAATTTCGTCGTGCGGGCCGGCGAGACGCTCGCGATCGTGGGAGAATCGGGATCCGGAAAATCGGTCACCAGCCTGTCCATCATGCGACTGCTGCCAAAGAAGGTCGGCCGCATTTCACGCGGCACCATCCGCCTCCGTGGCAAGGACCTGGTGACCTTGTCGGACCGCGAAATGCGCGCCGTGCGTGGCAACGACATCGGGATGATCTTCCAGGAACCGATGACCAGCCTCAACCCGGTTCACACCATCGGCGCCCAGATCGCCGAAGTGGTGAAGCAGCACGACAAGCTCAACAAGGCCGATGCGCACAAGCGGGCCGTCGAAATGCTGGAGCTGGTTGGTATTCCAGAACCCGACCGGCGGGCTAACCAATACCCCCACCAGATGAGTGGCGGCATGCGGCAGCGCGCCATGATCGCCATGGCCCTGGCCTGCGAGCCGAGCGTTTTGATTGCCGACGAACCGACGACGGCCCTCGACGTGACCATCCAGGCGCAAATCCTCGATCTGATGCGCAACCTGCAGAAGAAGATGGGCATGGCCATCGTCTTCATCACCCACGACCTGGGCGTGGTGGCCGAAATGGCCAACCGCGTCGTGGTGATGTATGCCGGCCAGGTGGTCGAAACCGGAACGGTCGAAGAAATCTTCACCCGTCCGCTGATGCCGTACACCGCGGGCCTGATGCAATCCATTCCGCGCATGGGCGAGTCCGAGAACAAGGGCCGTCTGCAGACGATCCCCGGCTACGTGCCGCTTCTCACCAAACTACCGAGCGGCTGCCGCTTCCGCACGCGCTGCGCCTTCGCCGATGAGCGTTGCGCGGCCGCGGAACCACCGCTCGAAACGCTCGAAAGCGGCCGCAGCGTGCGCTGCATTCGCTGGCAAGAACTCGAACTCAAGACGAAAGCCACGGCATGACCGACACACCTGACATGGCAAATGCGGAGCCGCGTGACGTACTGCTCAAGGTCTCGGACCTCCGGAAGTACTTCCCTATCCGCGGTGGTATGCTCCGTCGCGTCGTCAACAATATCAAGGCGATCGACGACGTCAGCTTCGACATCAGGCGCGGCGAAGTGGTTGGACTGGTGGGAGAGTCTGGCTCGGGCAAGACCACTGTCGGGCGCACAATCCTCCGCCTGCTCGAACCAACGTCCGGCCTCATCGAGTTCGACGGGGTCGATATCGGCCGCTTGCCCAAGGATGAGATGCGCCGCCACCGCAAGCGGATGCAGATCGTGTTCCAGGACCCGTACGCAAGCCTCAACCCCCGCGAAAAGATCCGCACCGTTCTGGGTCACGCTCTGGCCGTTCACAATGTCGGTACGTCCGCAGATCGCGAACAGCGTATCGTGGAGCTGCTGGAACAGGTGGGCCTGAGTGGCGACTATCTCGATCGCTTCCCACACGAGTTTTCAGGCGGCCAGCGCCAGCGCATCGGCATTGCTCGCGCCCTGGCCGTCGAACCGGACTTCATCGTGGCCGACGAGCCGGTTTCTGCGCTCGACGTCTCGATCCAGGCCCAGGTGGTCAACCTGCTGGATGATCTGAAGGCCAAGTTCAACCTGACAATGCTGTTCATCGCCCACGATCTGGCGGTGGTCGAGCATATCAGCGATCGGGTCATCGTGATGTATCTGGGGCGCATCATGGAAATTGCGCCGACGCGCAAGCTCTATCGCTCCCCCAATCATCCCTACACCAAGGCCCTCCTGTCGGCCGTGCCCAGCCCGGATATTCATGCCCGAAAGGAACGAATCATTCTGACTGGCGACATTCCGAGCCCGATCAACCCACCCTCCGGATGCGTGTTCCGTACCCGCTGCCCATCGGCAATTCCTGACTGCGCCAAGGTGGTACCCCAGCTCAAGGAAGTCTCGCCCGGCCAGTTCAGTGCCTGTATCCGCACCGCCCCATAACCTGCCGACCAGGACCTCATAATGACCGTTCTCGACGTCAAATTTGACCGCTACTACACCTACGATGAAATGACTGAACGCCTGCGCGCGATGGTCGATGCCCACCCCGAACTCGCCACCATGACCTCGCTCGCCAAGAGCTTCCAGGGCCGCGATGTCTGGCTGATCGAGATCACCAATCCCAAGACCGGTCCCGCATCGGAAAAGCCTGGCTACTATATCGACGGCCAGATTCATGCCGAGGAGCACGCAACGTCGGCAGCGGCGCTCTATGCGGTCTGGCACCTTCTGACCAAATATGGGACCGACGAGGAAGCAACGCGTCTGGTCGACAGCCAGGTCTTCTACATTCTGCCGCGCATCAATCCTGATGGTGCCGAGCTATCCCTCGTGCCGCCATACTATAACTGGTGCGGCAACGGCCGCTTCATGCCGGGTGCAGACCGCCTCGAAGGCCTCATTCCTGAGGATATCGACGGGGATGGCTATATCGTGTGGATGCGCGTGCCCGACAGCAAGGGCGAATGGAAGAAGAGCGCAAGCAATCCCGACATCATGGTGCAGCGCAAGCCCGGCGAAGAGGGCGGCGAATACTATCGGCTCTACCCCGAAGGAACGGTGCGCAATTACGACGGCGTCAACGTGCCGGTCGAGAAACCGTTCGATGGCAACATGAACCGCAATTTCCCGACGAACTGGTCGCCCCAGGAATATGGGGCGGGCATCCACCCGCTGTCCGAGCCGGAATCCTTCGGCATGGCCAAGTTCATTCTCGACCACCCCAATATCTGTGGCATGTGCGCCTATCACACGCATGGTGGCATCATCCTGCGTCCGTCCATGACCCGGCCGGACAGCGCCATGAGCGCGCGGGATATCAATCTCTACAAGGAAATCGGCAAGGTCGGCACGGAACTGACCGGTTATCCAACCGTCTCGATCTATGAGGAGTTTACGCCCGACAAGTCGGTGGTCCGCCGCGGCGGCCTGATGGATTGGACCTATGAGGAGATGGGCATCATCTCGTTCGGGACCGAGCTTTGGGACCTTGAGCGCTCCGCCGGTGTGCCAAAGGAGGGCTATTACAACCTCTATCCCCGCAACGAAGAGGTCCAGCAGAAGGTCTACGACTACGTCAAGGCCAACATGGCCGATAAGGGCTGGCGCGATTGGAAGAGCTTTGACCATCCCCAACTGGGCAAGGTCGAGATCGGCGGCATGGTCAATATCTGGAGCTACCGCAACCCGCCCGGAAATCTGCTAGAGGAAATGGTCCGCCAGAACGTGCTGTTCAATCTGCGCCACGCCGCTGCCGCGCCACAGATCAAGGTCGACGAGGTCAGCGTGACCCCACTCGGCACCGACCTGTACAAGGTCCGCGCCGTGGTCTCGAACCACGGCTACCTGCCCTCCAACCTATCTGATGTCGCGATCGCCAACAAGGTCGCAAAGCCTGTGCAGGTCACAATAACGGTCGACGGCGGCGAGCTGGTAATGAACCCGCAAATCGCCGATCTTGGCAACCTGGCGGGGCGCAATGAGCGGCTCTATCCGTGGTCGCCCTGGGGCCAGCAGTGGACAGCCAATGGCCGCCCGGTCGAATGGCTGGTTCGTGCGCCCGCGGGCAGCGCCATCACCGTGACAAGCCGGTCGGAAAAGGGCGGTACGCATCGCCTGACACAGTCGACCTAGTCCAAGCGGCAGGCCCGCTGGGGCCTGCCGTTCCGAATTCGTTTCCCGTCCCACTCAGCTCCGGACCGCAAGGTTCGGGGCCTTTTTTTAGGCCTGAACGGCCAGTTCCTGAACCATGTCCCAGGCGCGAATACGCTGGTCGTTGATGCCTGCCGCGTTCTGAAGGGCGAGGTGGACGAAAGCCGGAGCCAGCTCCATGGGGTCCTTCCAGATCTTGCGAGTCTCCGCGCTGTAGGTGACCTCACTCATGGCGGTATGCATGGGATGACCCGGGGTAATGGTATTGACCGAGACGTTATAAGGCGTGAATTCCTGCGCCAGGGATCGCGACAAGCCTTCTAGGCCGAACTTGGATGCGCAATAGGTGGATTCATCGAGCCCGCCGACGATGCCGGCATTGCTCGATACGTTGATGATGGCGCCGGAACGCCTGCGCTTCATACCCGGGGCAACGGCCCGCACGCAGAGGAATGGGCCGCGCAGATTGACCGCCAGTAGCCGGTCCCAATCCTCGACGGCAACCTCTTCGACCGGCTTGAAGAAGATGATCCCGGCATTATTGACCAGAACGTCGATGCGCCCAGCCTCGGCCTCGATCGCGGCCAGCGTGGCAGAAACGTCGTTGGCGTCAGTGACGTCCATCTGGCGCGGCCGGATATCGCCTGCCTCGCCCGACAGCGTTGCGACCTCATCGCCCAACATGTCGAGCGCATAAACTACGGCGCCCTCCTGGGCATAGAGCCGAGCCACGGCACGGCCAAGGCCGCGTGCGGCACCGGTAACAACGGCGATTTTGCCGGCGAGCTTCCCGGTCATGTGGCAATCCTTCCGCCGTCAATGACCAGCCCGATACCCGTAACGAAAGACGATTGCTTGGACGCCAGGTAAAGCACCGCTTCGCCGATTTCGTCGCCCGTGCCCATGCGGCCCAGCGGCGTGATGGAACGCCATTTTTGCTCAAGCGCGTCGGGGTCCTCAGCCTTGTCCAGGTTTCGCTGGTTCATGCCGGTATCGATCACGCCGGGATTGATGGCATTGCACCGGATATTGCGCGCGGCATATTCGATGGCGATTACGCGCGTCATCGACATGATGCCGCCCTTCGACGCCGCGTAGCTGAGATTGCCGCCGACATTGGCGAAGGCACTCACCGAGGAGTTATTGACGATGGTGCCGCCGCCATTGCGCAACAGTGCCGGAATGGCGTGCTTGCAGCCAAAAAACGTCCCCTTCAGGTTGATGTCGATGACGCGTGTAAACAGGTCTTCAGTGATAGCATCCGAGGCGGTGACGGGTTGCTCGATGCCTGCATTATTGAAGATCGTATCAAGCTTGCCGTGATCTGCCTCGGCTTTCGCGACAAGCGCTGCCACATCGCGCTCTCGGGACACGTCGGTGCGCAGGAAGCTCACTTTGAGCTCGTTGGCAACGGCTTCCGCGACGAGCGCGGCCCCGCCGTCTGCATCAACATCCCCCACCACTACCGACGCGCCTTCGCGCGCGAAGAGCATTGCCGTCGCACGACCCATGCCCCCTGCTCCGCCGGTCACCACTGCGACCATACCCGCAAGTCTCACTGAATAATCCTTCCCTCGAGACGACCTCGGCCGCTGAAACAACCAGCGCCATGGCCAAAGCTTGTGGCGCGGACAAGCCAGTTCCGTTCAGCCACAGCATGGCCGAGCGCAAACGATACGGGCGCCAGTCACCAGACATTGTCATACAGTATACAATTAGACAACGGGCAAACAGAACCCAGCCATCACCGGCGCGAGGCTCGCCAGTAGCGAAATCGGCTCAGCGGGTTAGCGAGACGGCGCCCTGCTTCTTCTTGCGGGCGATCAGCAGCATGTGATTTTCCAGGGCGGTCTGGATATCGCCAAAAGCAGTCTCGGACTTGGCTACCTGTCCTTTGATCCAGTCGAGGAATTCCTCGTGCTGCCTGGGAATGGCCTCAAGGTCTTCATCGCGAAAGCGCTCGAAGTTGAAGACGATCAGCACGTGCCGCGCGATCGTATCCCAAAGCGTGCCCACGATAGGATTGTCGGCAGCCTGACGGATGATGCGATGAAACTCGAGATCGGCAATCAACGAATTGCGCAGGCTCCCCGCCTTTGCCGAAGCACGCATCTGGTCGATGCAAGGCTCGAGAATGCTCGGGGAACCCCTACCTTGGCGCCAGTTCTCGATTGCATCGCGCAACATGAAGGATTCAAGGCTGAGCCGAACTTCCATGATTTGTTGCGTCACGCTGGCGTCAAAAGCGGCGACGCGATAGCCGCGATGGCCGCCGCCGCTGATGATGCCTTGGGCGTGCAGCACCTTGAGCGCCTCGCGAATTGGCACCCGGCTTACGCCGAGCTTTTCGACCAGTGATGTCTCGACGATCCGCTCGCCTGGCGAGATGATCCGCGTTGAGATCGCCTGCGCGATGGTATCGGCCACGCTTTCCGACAGAGATATCCGCTTAGGCTGGGGGAGCTCAAACCGAACCGAATCGCCGTTCACGCTCATTCTCCCAGAGGTCCGCGTTGCCGTTGAAAATCCGCCTATTTGGTCGATTTGTCACGCCAAGGATTGTGGCATCATCCAACAAGAGGTCGTGGGCTCCTACAGCATTGTGTTGGAAACACACAAGATCGGTCCACGTCCGGTCGTCGTGGTCTAATTGCGGCCACCTATCTGCGGCCGGCAGGAAATAGCCGCATACGAATTCGCCCTGTTGATCCTGGCCTGCTTGGCGCGTGGCGGCCGGCTACTGCTAGCCGCAGGGTCAGTGTACAGGTGATAACAATCCATTGGTCTGCAAGAGACCTCGTGGGCGGAAGATGCGCGAGCCGACGGCTAACGGCCGTCCTGATGGTCTCTTCGGGCGACCGTCGCGCTATGCTCAGGACGGTGCGCCGACGACGCGCTGTTCGAGGTCGATATGCGTGCCGGTTTGCAGGCCCGACAGGTCCGATAGCAGGTAGACGGCGAGGCGCGCCACTTCGGCGGCTTCCAGCATGCGACCCAAGGGTTGGCGCTGAGCGACCTTGGCGCTCCAGTCGGAGCCCTTGCCAAGCGTTTCGCCCTGCATCTTCTGTTCGCCGGGCGTCGCGGCCCAACCCATATTGATGCCATTGACGCGGATACGATCGCTGAGATGCGCATTGGCGGCATTGCGCGTCAGCGTGGCCAGGGCACCCTTGCTCGCCGAATAGATCGCCAGGTCCGGCGCGCCGCAATGGGCGTTCATCGACTGGATATTAACGATCGAACCGGGGGCGCCACTGTTCAGCCGATGACGGATAAAGGCCGACATGAGCAGGTAGGGCGCTCGAGCGTTGACCGCGAAGAGCTTGTCCCACAGCGCCGCGTCGCCATCGAGAAAGCTGGCGCGGTCGGTGATGCCCGCCGCATTGACCAGCCCGTCGATCGGACCGTGCGCCAGCGCTTCCGCCATCAGGCGATCGGGCGTCGCTGGGTCGGCCAGTTCGCCGAAGACGAATTCGGCACCGGGAATTTCGGCCCGCGCCGCCGCCGCCTTGTCCGGGTCGCGGCCGGCCAGCACGATGCGAGCCGCGCCATTGGCCTGAGCGTGCCGGGCGACTTCGAGACCGACGCCCTGCAGGCCGCCCGTGATCAGGATCGACTTGCCCGCGAGGCAGCGGCCGAAGGGTTCAGTCATCGATTTTCTCCGTGCGTCAGGTCTGGTCGGTAATACGCACATAGAGCGCGGTGACAGCCAGAATGATGGCGCCGAACAGCATGCGCCGCGCGCCTTCGGGGATTTGCAGCAGGGTCAGCAGCGTGCCCAGCACCGTCAAAATCAGCGCGCCGACAATGGTGCCCGAATAGCTGCCGCGCCCGCCAAAGATCGACGTGCCGCCGATCACCGCCGCCGCGACGGAGGGCAGCATCAGCGAATTGGCCAGCGACAGCGACGGCGCCCTGATAATCCCGACATAGAGCAGCCCGGTAATGCCGGCGATGAGCCCCGACAGCGTATAGAGCGCCAGCATGACCTGCCAGGACCGTACGCCCGAAAGGCGCGAGGCGTTCTCATTGGACCCGAGCGCATAGAGCAGGCGGCCGAAGCCGGTGCGGCGCTGGCTCCACAGCAGCAGGATGGCGAAGGGCACGAACAGGAACAGCGCATTGGGCATGCCCAAAGTACGGCCGGTGCCCAGCCATTCGAAGATATCAGGGATGACCGAACCGGTATTGATGACGTAGCGCTGGTAGACCTGCAGGCATCCGGTGGCGATGAGCCCCGTACCCAACGTCATGATCAGCGGATGCACCCGGCACACGCCGACGCCAAAGCCGTTGACCAGCCCCATCAGCACGGTCGCCGCTAGCGACAGCGCGATGGCGGCAGGCGCGCCCACCAAAGGCGTGAGCGTGGCCACCACGAAAGCGGCGACGGTGGCCGCGACGCCGGCAGAAAGGTCGATACCGCCGGTCAGCATGGTCAACGTCTGGCACGCCGCCAGCATGGCGAGCGGAATGGCGAAGCGGATGGTGTTGCCGACCCAGCGCTCGTTGAAGATGCCGGGCTGCAGGAATTCGAGCAGCGCCACCAGGGCAAAGAGCAGCGCGATAAGCGGCAGCACCGGATTGTCGCGAATGATCCCGCCAATGCGCTGCAGCGGCGACGTCGTCTCGGCCACACCAGCCATCAGTGCCGTCCTCTCATTGCCAACAGGCCACCAGCCATCACCACGGCGACCATGATGGCGCCTTCGACGATCGTGGTCACGTTAGGATCGACCGACAGCAGCGTCAGGTCGAGTCGCAGCGTGCGCAGGATGAACACGGCGATGATCGGCCCCAGAATGCCGCCAATGCCGCCGGTCAGCGCGACGCCGCCCAGGACCACGGCAGCCACGCTGGCCAAGAGGTAGGGGCCGGGTATGGGCTCCCCGATGCCGGTACTGAGGGTGATCGACAACCCACCCAGCGCGGCGAAGAGACCAGCCAGGGCATAGGCGGCGATGCGGGTGAGCCCCACCGGCACGCCGGAGCGGAAGGCCGCATTCTGGTCGCTGCCAATGGCATAGATGGATAGGCCAAGCCGCGACCGGCGCAGCGGCAGCCAGATGATTGCTACGCAGGCCAGCAATACGACGAACGACTTGGGCAGCCAGGCGGTGAACTGGGACGGCACACCCGGTAGCGTCACCGCGCCGACAATCACGTCGCGCAGCCATGGCGTCGCCGTCCCGCCCGGCGCATTGAGGATCAGCAGCGCCGCCCCCTCCCAGACGAACAGCATGGCCAGTGTCACCACGATATCGGGGACGCGGGTCAGCACGATGAGCGTACCGTTGATCGCCCCCATGCCAGCACCGACACCCAGTACGGCGAGGACGATGAAGCCTGCCTGCACGTCTCCTGCCCCTTGCATCAGCACAGCGGCAGTGACGCCGGCTACCGACATGATCGACGCGATGGACAGGTCAATGCCGCCGGCGATAACCACGATCGCCATGCCCACCGTCGCAAAGGCAAAGGGCAATGCAGCCCGCGACAGGGAATCGAGGCCCGTCACCCCGAAATTGGGCTGGATCACACGGGTGGCGATCAGCAGGATGATGAAAATGGCCATGAGCCCGATGGCCCAGCCATGCCTGCCCAGCGAGCGGATCATGCCAGCTCTCCCGCCGTTGCGCGGTCCTTGGCTGTGAGGCCGTAGGCGGCCCGCATCAGGTTCTGTTCGGTGGCATCGCCGGCATCGATGACGTCGACCACCCGCCCGCCGAAGATGACGATGGTGCGGTCGCAAGCCAGCGCAATCTCGCCGAGTTCGGAGGTGTAAAAGAGAATGGACGCCCCCTGTGCCGCGAGCTCGCGCAGGAGCGGATAGATCTGATGCTTGGTGCGCACATCGATGCCGCGGGTGGGATCGAACAATAGCAGCGTCTCGACGCCCGCCGCGACCCAGCGGCCGATCGTCACCTTCTGCTGGTTACCGCCCGATAGCCGCCGGACCTCGCCCTGCGCGCGCATGTCGATCTGCAGCCGCTCCACAGCGGTAGCAACCTGCTCGGCCTCGCGGCGCATCGGGATGGCGCCCCACTTGCTGGGTCGCGCCAATAGCGGCAGCGCAATATTCTCCCGCACCGAGCGCTGCATCAACAGCGCATCCTTGCGGTCGCCCGGGACCAGCGTCAGGCCTGCCGCGATAGCATCGGCGGGATGGTGGAAAGCGGCCGGTTTGCCATCGACCTCGATGCTGCCGCTTTGCGCGCGGCGGAAACCGGCCAGCACGTCGAACAACTCGTCCTGCCCCTGCCCTTCCAGCGCGACCACGCCGAGCACTTCGCCGCGGCGAAGCTCGAACGATACGTCAGCCAGCTTGGAGCCGGCGGCAAGGTCGCGCACGCGTAGGCGCGGCGCGCCGGTCGCAATACCCTGCACACGGTTATCAGTCACTTCGGCGCGAGCCGGCACGCCGCCCAACATCAGCTCGACGATTTCTTCCTCGATGCCCGGAGCGATGGCAAAGTCGCCCACCGTCACCCCGTCGCGCAGCACCGAGGCGCGATCGCAGACCTGCGCAATCTCGGCGAAGCGATGGGAAATATAGATGACCGAACGCCCGCTATCGGCCTGGCTGCGGATAACCTTCAGCACGCGCTCGACCAGGTCGGTCGGCAGTGCCGCCGTCATTTCGTCGAGCATCAGCACCTTGGGCTCGCTAGCCAAAGTCAGCGCCAGATCCAGAATACGCAGTGTCGCCAGCGGCAGGTGCCGAACGGTTTCGTCGACCCGCAGATCGGCGATGCCGAGCTCGCCCACCCAGTGCCGCACCGGATCGATGGGAATGCCGAGCAGCCGCAGATTGTCGGCCACGTCGAGATCGGGAATAAGCGACGGCTCCTGATAAACAGGCATGATGCCCGAGCGCCGTGCCTGGGCTGGCGAGCGAAAGTGCCGGTCTTCGCCATCGAGCCTGATATAGCCGGTATCGGGCCGCAAGGCGCCCGTCAGAATCTTGACGAAAGTCGATTTGCCGGCGCCGTTGGCGCCCATCAGGGCCACGACTTCGCCGGCGCTTACCGTGAGCGATGCATCCTTGAGCGCGGCGACAGCGCCGAACCGCTTTGCCACGCCCCGTGCGTCCAGAACCGGACGCCCAGCCGCTTGTTCCGTCATACCGACGACACCCTGCCCTTGGTCGAAAGACGGTTCCCGGCCTTGCGACCGGGGACCAGGATCAGATCACTCGCCTGGGCCCTTGCAGGCGATGACTTCGTCGATCGTGTAGGTGGTGTAGCCTTCAATGGACACGCTCACCGGCCATTCCGGATCGAGGTTCGGATTCTGTGCTGCGGCGATATTGGCCTTGCCCTCGTCGCTCACATTGTCCCACAGCGCCGGGGTGACCAACACGGTCTGTTCGGCCGGCTTTTCACCCTTGAGGATATTGAGAGCGACGGTGACGCCGGCGCCGCCGATCGAACCCGGATTGGTCACAGCCGCACCGACCAGGCCTTCGACAGAAGCGAGCTGGCCGACAAAACCGGCATTGTCGGCGCCCACGACGGGCACCAGCTCGGCACCCGATTCCACCAGCGCATCGACGATCACATTGTCGATGCCCGAGGTCCAGATACCGTCGAACGGAATGCCCGCAGCGATGTAGTCGAGGATCTGTTGCTTGCCCTGGTCCTGTTGCCAGCCGGTGAACATTTCCTGGGCCACCTTGATGCCCGGATATTCCGCAAGCGCGCGCTTGAAGCCCACATCGCGGTCATTGTCGGCTGAGGCACCGGCAGCGCCGCGCATATAGACGACCGAGCCCTCGCCACCCAGCTGCTCGAACAGCCACTTGGCGCCGACATAGCCGTATTCTTCCTGGTTGTTGGAAACCACATAGGCGGACGGTTCGGTCACGGCCTGGTCGACGGCCACCACCACGATGCCGGCATCGGTGGCTTCCTTGATGGCGGCATTGATGCCGTCAGGATTGGCCGGGTTGACCACGATGGCGTCGACACCGGCCTGGATCAGGTTGCGGATGTCTTCGAGCTGGCCGGCCGCATCGGTATTGCGGTGCGCAATGTTGAGCGACGAGACCAGCCCTGAATCGAGCGCCTGCGCTTTCATTGCGCAGATCATTTCCTCGCGCCAGCCATTGCCCTGCACGGTATTCGAAATGCCGATCGTATATTCCTGGGCCGCGGCGACGCCGCCGAGCCCGGCCAGAATGGATGCCACACTGGCGGCCACGAGCAGTTTTTTCATCTTAGTCCTCCCTTGAGACTGACGTATCGTTGCACATTATTTTCGTTACTTCACGTATGGATTGAGGACGTCGCGCGCCAGCAGGAAGCCCCGCTTGAGCTTGTCGTCCGTACCTTCGAAATTGCGGTCCTCGTGTTCGATGATGACCGGTCCGTCATAGCCGGCGCGATAGAGGCCGGAGAAGAACTGGGCCCAGTCGATATCACCCAGACCCGGCATGCGCGGCACCTGCCACCCCATACCTGATGACATGATGCCGTTTTCGTAGAGCCCGTCGCGGTCGATCATCACATCCTTGGCGTGGACATGGACCATCCTCGGGCCGAATTCGCGAATAAAGCGCGGCTGGTCAATCATCTGCCAGACCAGGTGCGAGGGATCGTAGTTCATGCCCACGCTGTCGCCCCAGGTTTCGAAGATGCGCCGCCAGATCTTGGGCGAGTACGCAATATTGTGCCCGCCGGGCCATTCGTCGTGGCTGAAGATCATCGGGCAATTTTCGAAGGCCAGCGTGACGCCGGCGTTGCGCGCATGCGCGACGATCGGGGCAAAGATGTCCCTGGCGCGCGCCCAGTTCTCATCGACGTTGAGCTTGCGATCACCGCCCATGAAGGTGTTGACGACCTTCACCCCCAGCAGCGGCGCGGCGGTGATGACCTGCTTGAGGTGGCCGATGACCTCGTCGCGATGGGCCGCATCCGCATGCAGCGGATTGGGGTAATAGCCCAGCCCGGAGATCGTGATCCCCTTCGAGGACAATGCCGAGGCAATCTCGTCGCCCTCAGCGGCGGACAGGTTGGCGACATCGATGTGGGACGTGCCGGCATAGCGCCGTGTCTCGCCGCCGGCGCGGGGCCAGCAGGCAATTTCGAGCGCTGAAAAGCCACTCCCGGCCGCCCAATCGGCAACATCCATCAACCCGATATCGGCAAATGGCGCCGTCAGGATTCCCAGCTTCATTCTCGTCCCCCCACCTCGACCCAGCGCCCGTCCCTGGCGCTCCTGATCACTGCGTCACAGAACAGCATTTCGTCATGCCCGTCCTCGAAGCTGGCGTAATTGGACTGCGGCGAGCGCCGTCCCGCCAGCACATCAGCATAGACCGCGCGAAACAATGCGAAGAACGTATCGCCAAAGCCCTCGACATGCCCGCCCGGCAGACTGGCGGCGGCACTGCCGGTGGCGTTCATCAGGCCCGGATCGCGCTGCAGCATCTGGTTGGGTTCATCGCGATGGCCGAGCCACAAATGGTCCGGATGCTCGGAATGCCAGGACGCCGATGCGCTGGCGCCGGAAATCTCCCAGCTCATCGCATTCTTCCGCCCATGGCTGACCTGGCTGGTGGTGACCGAACCGCGCGCGCCATTATCAAAGCGCAGCAGGATCAACCCGGCATCGTCAGTCTGGATGCGGCGGGTTTCGCTGGCCCTGTCGCTCGTCCTCGCGAAAGTTTCGACCGGGCCCAGCGGCTTTTGCCGTTCGGGGATGAACGTCGCCAGCTCGGCCAGCACCGCGACCGGGCTCAGGCCGCTGATGAAGCTGGTGAGATCGACCCAATGTGTGCCGATATCGGCGACCGAACGCAGCGTGCCGCCCTCATCGGCCTCCAGCCGCCAGTTCCAATCGCCGGGCTTGGCCAGCCAATCTTGATGATAGTGCCCCGTGATCAGCCTGATGTCGCCCAGCTCCCCCGCGCCGACCATGCCGCGCGCCTGCTGGTTGAGCGGATAGAAGCGGGTATTGTAACAAACCGCCGCAATCCGGCCGCTGGAACGGGCCAATTCGACCATCTCGGCGGATTCCACCGAGGTCATGGCCAGCGGCTTTTCGCAGATCACGTGCTTGCTGGCGGCCAGGATCGCCTTCACCTGCGCGTAATGGGCGTGATTGGGGGAAGTGACGTGGACCACGTCGACATCAGGATCGGCCAGCAACTCATCGAGCGAAGCATAGGCGCGCGCCACGCCAAGCGCCGCCGCCCGCTCGGCGCCGCGCCCGGCGCTCGATCCCAGCACGCCGGTGAGGCGAACGCCAAGCCTGCGCAGCGCCCATAGATGCACCGTGCCGATGAAGCCCGTGCCGATAACGGCAACGCCGATATCGCTCAACCCCTGCATGTCTCCCTCCCATGACCCGGGCGCGGCTCCTCTTCCGCTCCCGCAGGCTATGCGACCGAATATCCTCCATCCACCGGCAGGCAAGCGCCGGTGATGAAGGCCGAAGCCTCCGAGGCCAGAAACAGCACCACTCCGGCAAGATCGTCGGGCTGTCCCCAACGCCCGAGCGGCGTCCGAGCAGTCACATTGGCGACATGCACCGGGTCGGTGCGGCTGCGCGCCGATTGCTCGGTGACGATGAAACCCGGCGCCACCGCATTGACCCTTATGCCGTCGGGCGCCCAGGCAATGGCCAGTGACTTGGTCAACTGCTCGACCGCTGCCTTGCTGGCGCCATAGGCCGGATTGCGGGGGCTGCCGAAGCGCGCATACATCGAGGCGATATTGATCAGCTTGCCACCGCTGCTCTTGAGCTGCGGGTGAAATGCTTCGGCGGTGCGGAAGGTGCCGTGCAGGTTGACGTTGACGACCTTCTCGAAAAAGCTCGGCTCCATCTCCTCGCCACGCGCCGTGATGGCCGCGCAATTGACCAGAACGTCCAGCTTGTCGAACGCGCCGCCCAGCGCCCTTACCGCGGCAGTATCGCTCACATCGAGCTTTTCATAGCGAAAGCGACCGCGGTCTTCCTCGGCTGGCTGGTCCTCGACGCCGGTAATGGTCACCTCGGCGCCGGCCGATTGAAACGACCGCGCGATCGATGCCCCGATGCCCGCCCGGCTGGCTCCGACCACGAGCACCGAAGCTCCCGAAAAATCGAAACTGGCCTGCATCCGTCCAATCCCCCCGCCAACACAATTGCCGAGGTGATCACCGTTTGCAATCTATTTCTCGTTTTTCTGTTTTTGGTTCTTTATTTTCATCTTGGGTGACGGCGCGCCTTCGCCCAGCCGGCGACCGAGACTGACGATGATGGCCTGGCAAACGACCAGGGCCGGCACCTGCGAGCGAAAATGGCCGAGCCGCGCCTCGGTGACATAGAGCACATGGCTGGCCACACCGACGACCGGGCTGAGCTCGTTATCGGTGATGGCAAGCACGGTACGGCCGCGCGCCGCCGCCAGCTTTGCCGCCTCCACCGTTTCGGGTGTGTAATCATCGAAAGTCACGGCCAGCAGCAGGTCATTGGGTCCCATGGCCCCGATCTGCTCGGCCCGCATGGCGCCCAGATTGTCCACCAGATGCGCCCGCTTGCCGACATTGGCCAGGCCATAGACCGAATAGGCGCCGATGCTGAAAGCGCCCCGCGCGGCCGCGACATGCACGGCGTCGCAGGCGGCCAGCGCATCGACGAACGCCGCCAGTTCCGACCGATCGAGGCTCTCCTCGATGCGCACCAGCGAATTGACCGCCGCCTGCACGAAGCCCTCGAACATGCGTCCCGAATCCTGGAGGTCGGCATCGGCGATTTCGGCAGCGCCATTGCCCTGGCGGAGCTTGCTGACCCGTTCGGCATAGGGCGCGCGCGGACCCACCAGCCGTTCGCGGAACACCGCCTGCAACTCGGCAAAGCCGGCAAAGCCAAGTTCCTTGGCGAAGCGTGTGATTGTCGCCGGCGGCACCTGGGCGTGGTTGGCCAACGTCACCAGCGTACTGATGGCAACTTCCTCGGGATGGTTGAGAAAGAACCGCGCAACCTGCTCTAGCCGCCGGCTCAGCGAACCCTGCCGGGCGGCTAGTTCCGCACCCAGACTTTCATAATCCTTGATCGTGCTGGCCACCTGAGTCTCCGCGACGCAGTTGACCGTCGCATGACCCCGATATCACCAGCAAGGCCATCGTCGCCAGTCCACGCCTCAGGTCAGCACGACATGTTGCGTCAGTTCCTCGATGGTGGTGTCAGCCTTAGCGACGTCGAACACCTTGGTGCCATGGCTCATGATCACGAAGCGGTCGCAGACTTGGTAGGCGTGGTAGAGGTTGTGGGTCACCAGCACGCTCGACACGCCCTCGGCCTTGAGCCTGGTGACCTGGTTGAGGAGTGCCTCGGTTTCCCGCACCGACAGGGCCGATGTCGGCTCGTCCAGCAGCAATACCCGGCGCTTAAAGAATACGGCACGCGCAATGGCGACCGCCTGTTTCTGCCCACCCGAGAGATCGCCCACAAGCTTGTCCGGCGAGTCGATGCCGGAAATATGCACAGCGCTTTCCAGCACCTGCATGGCGATGTCGCGCATCTTCTTGAGATCGAGAAAGCCGAAGCGGCCGGTCAGCTCGCGACCGAGGAAAATGTTGCGCGAGATGGAGAGGCAGTCGACCAGGGCGGTGTTCTGATAGATTGTCTCGATCCCCGCATCGGCGGAATCCCGCCGGCAGGTGAAATCCTGCTTGATGCCATCGACACTGATATGACCCGAACTGGGCCGATGGATACCAGAGAGCATGTTGACCGTGGTCGACTTGCCGGCGCCGTTATCGCCGAGCAGACCAACGACCTCGCTATGGCCGACTTCGAAGCTGAGATCGGTCAGCGCCCTGAGCGGGCCGAACGACTTGTTGATATTGTGCAGGGCCAGCAGGCTCATGATGCGGCTCCCCGGCGGTCAAGGCTGTGATTGAAGATCGAGGCCGCCACGATCAGGGTGGCGATGAACATGTCGAGATAGAAGCCCGGCGCCCGCATCAGCAGCAGCACGTCGGTAATGGTGAAAATCAGCATCACGCCGAGAAAGACGCCGAGGATCGAGCCGCGACCGCCGCGCAGCGACAGCCCGCCGATAACGCAGGCGGCAATGGCCTGGAGTTCGAGACCAGCGCCCTGCCCCGGCTGCACCGAGCCGACGCGTGTCGTGGCAAGAATGCCGGCAAAGGCAGCCATGAAACCGGCTAGGGCGAAGGCGATGAGCTTGATGCGGCCGGTATTGACGCCGATGGCCGTAGCCGCCGAGCGGTTGCCGCCGGTGGCAAAGACGTGGTTGCCGAAACGGTGGCGATGCAGCAGCGCCCAGAACACCAGGCATAGCGCGATGAACCAGAGGAAAGCCGCATTGATGCCGAACAGCGTGCCTGAAAACAGCTCGTTGAAGACCGGGTTGGGGTCGAACCGCACCTGCACGGCGCCATTGATCAGCAGCACCGCGCCGCGCCAGAACAACAGTCCGCCAAGCGTGACGATGAAGCTTGGCAGATTGAAGCGCAGCGTCAGGAGGCCGTTGAGCACGCCAATCGCGGCGCCGACCAGCAGAGCCGCAGGTGCGGCGAGAAACGCGTCGACGCCGTTGCCCGTCAGCATGGCCATGACGATGGCCGCGAAGGTGTAAACCGAACCGATCGAGAGATCGAATTCCCCTGCGATCATCAGCACGCCGGCGCCAAGGGCGAGGCAACCGAGCACCGGCACCGAGCGCATGAGAATGCCCATATTCTGCGACGAGAGATAACGGAAGTCGTCCGGGAACAGCAGGCCGGCGGCGATACAGACGATCTGCACGGCCACGAAGACCATAAGGATGGCTCCGGCCGGCATGGTCAGCAGACTATGGAGCCGTGCGGCAACCGTCCGCTCGGCCGCGGCGGCGTGATCATGGGTCATGACGGTCACAGTGTATGTCCTGGTAGGGAGGAGGGAGCCCGGCCTGAGACCGGCCGGAGCCCTGCCCTCAGCGATAGGTGCCGATGAACGGCTTCACGACGCCAATGCGTTCCTGGTTGAGGAAGGCGCCCTGGCCGGTGTCGACGTCGGTCGGGGTCAGGCCATAACGGGCCGCCATGGCGATCTGAGCGATCGGGTAATAGCCCTGCAGGTAGGGCTGCTGATCCATGGTGGCGAACATCGCTCCGGATTCGACAGCGTTGACGATCTCAACCGCGAGATCGAAACCGCCGAACGGAATCTCCACGCCAGCATCCTTGATCGCGCCGGCCCCCACGGTGGAGGTCACCGAGCCGGTGCCGAACAGCGCCTTGATATCGGGGTTAGCGATCAGCACCTGCGCCATGATGTTCTGCGCTTCCGCCGGATCGAGACCGGCACGCACGGTTTCGACCTTGATGCCATGCTCTTCCATCGCCTTTTCGATGCCGCCGCCCCGGGCCACGGCAAAGCTGGCCTCTGGGATTTCGCGGGGATTGAAGACGGTGTCGCCTTCCTTGAGATCGAAAGCCTCGATCATGCGTAGCCCCAGTTCATAGCCGGAGGCGAACTCGTTCATGCCAACATAAGCCTGCCGGCAATTGCCATCGGCGCCTTCGAGATCGTCATTGTTGAAGCCGATGACGACGACGCCGGATTCGACGGCCGCGCAGATGCTCTCGTCGAACGCATCCGAGCTCGAAATGGCCACCGCTATGCCATCGACACCGGCGGCCACGGCGGTTTCGATCAGATCGTTCTGACGCACCGGATCGTTATTGGCATATTGCACGTCGAGATCGACGCCAAAGGCCGCAGCGGCGTCCTGCGCCCCTTTGACAACCGGGTTGAAGAACTGCACGCTGGGGTCGAGATAGATGATCATGGTCGCCGAAACCGGATCCTGATCCTGCGCGACAGCGCCACAGGCGCTGGCAAACAGGGCGCACCCCGCCAGTAGCGCGGCCTTTGACTTGGTCAATTTCATCACTTAGTCCTCCCTTTGGATTGCCGCGGTTCCTCCTCGGTCCCGCTTCGCAAAGGCGTCCTCCGACCAAAGATTACGCCTTGCGAGTCCGTCTTCCCTGGTTCCAGCGCTCCTCAGTGCTGGAACCAGGGTTGTCCCCGCCCAAGCGTCATGTGCAGACCCTTGAATTGGGAATACTCGTCGAAACCGTAGCGGCCGAGTTCGCGACCAACGCCGCTTTTCTTGTAGCCGCCGATCGGCAGCTCGGGCGTTCCGTCGATGACGGAGTTGATCCAGCAGCGCCCGGCGCGGAGCTGGCGCGTGGTCTGGATGGCGGTTTCGAGATCGCGCGACCAGACACTCGCCGAAAGGCCGAATGGCGTGCCATTGGCGAGCGCCACCGCCTCCTCGCGCGTGTCGAAGCCGATCGTCGCCAGCACCGGCCCGAAGATTTCCTCTTGAGCGATGGTCATGTCGGGCCTGACGCCGTCGAACACGGTCGGCGCGAAGAAATTGCCGCTCTTGGCGTCGACCATGTCTCCACCCAACAGCAACTCCGCCCCCTCGCGCAGCCCGGTCGCGACATAGCCCGCGACCTTTTCGATGTGCTGGTCAGAGACCATGGCGCCGAACCGCGACGCCTCGCCCAGCGGATCGCCGAAAGGCAGGCGGCGTGACAGGTCCAGCAGCCGCTCGAGCAGCGCCGGGCGGATGGCATTGGCGACAATAAGGCGGCTGCCGGAAATGCAGCACTGCCCGGCATTGTGATAGACGCCGTAAGCGATACCGTCGGCCGCCGCTTCGAGGTCGGCATCGGCAAAGACGATCTGCGGCCCCTTGCCGCCCAGTTCCAACCCCACGCGCTTGATGCCGGCGGCGGCGATGGCAGCGAGATGGGTGCCCACCCTTACTGAGCCGGTGAAGGCCAGCACGTCGACACGCGGGTCCTCGGCGAGCACCTGCCCTGCCGCCGCACCGGTACCGGTGATGACGTTGAACACCCCGGGGGGCATGCCGGCTTCCAGCGCCAGTTCGGCGAGCCGAACCGTTGTGCCGGACGTGAATTCGCTTGGCTTGACCACCACGGTGCAGCCGGCGCCAAGCGCCCAAGGCACGCGTTCGGACACGATAATGAATGGGAAGTTCCAGGGCGTGATGATACCGACGACACCGGCCGGTTCGCGCAGGACCAGGCCGAGGCGGTTTTCCCCGATGGCATTGTGGCTGTCGCCCTCTAGGCCCCGCGACTGGCCGGCCGCGTAAGTCCAGAGGTCGGCGCAATAGCCGATCTCGCCGCGCGCCTGGTTGATCGGCTTGCCGGTTTCGAGACACTCGATCAAGGCGAGTTCCTCGACATGGCGCAGGATGTTTGCGGCCACGGCATGCAGGATGGTCGAGCGCTCGGCGGCGGTCATGCGCGGCCAATGCCCGGTATCGAAGGCCTTGCGCGCGGCACGAATGGCCAGGTCAGCATCGGCTGCGCCACCGGCAGGCCACACGCCGACCACCTTGCCGCGGTGGCCCGGGCTCTGCCGTTCGATGACCTCGCCGCTCAAGGCGTCGCGTGAGACGCCATCGATCGGCATGCGATAGGTCCGTTTACTCGCAAGCCGCGGGTCACTAAGGTCCGGCACTACGAAATTGTCCTGAAAGCGGGCCTGAATGGTCATCAAACCGGTGGGATCGGACCCACCCTCCTCTTAGTCACGAGCCTCTTGAACAGGCCTCGTATGGAATTGTATGGTACCGTATGGTGCATGGTATTGCCCTGTCAATGCCATTGGCGAGATGTAATATGACTCTGGAAATGCAGCCGGCTGAGAGCAGCGAAAGCGCCGCCGCGTCGATTGAAAAAGACCTGCGCCGCTCCATTATCGAGCTGGAGCTGCTGCCCGGCGCGCGGCTGTCTGAACAGGATATCGCCACCCGCCTGGGTGTTTCGCGGCAGCCGGTGCGCGAAGCGCTGATCCGCCTCGCCAATTCACGGCTGATCGAAATCCGTCCTCACCGCGGCACGGTGGTGGCCCGTATCTCGGCCAAGGAAATGACTGAGGCGCTGTTCGTGCGGCAGTCGGTAGAGCTTGCGGTGGTGGCCCGAGCGGCCCTCTCGTTTGACCCCTGGCAGCGCAAGCGCATCGCGACCCTGCTGACCAAACAGGAAGAGGCGTCGGCCAAATTAGACCATGCCGCCTTCCGCGAGCACGACGAGGCGTTTCACATTGCTCTGGCGACCGGCGCTGGTGTGGGCATCGCCTGGATCGCCATCGCAGATATGAAGACGCACATGGACCGTGTCTGCAACATGACGCTGCAAGGGGAGGCCGACATGCAGCGGCGCGTGCGCGAGCACCATGCCATCATGGCCGCGATTGACGCGCATAACGCTACCGAGGCGCAGCGCGCCATGACCGAGCATCTGAGCAGCATCCTCGACGACCTGCCGGACCTCGAAACCCGGCATGCAAGCCTGTTCATCTAGGAATTCGTTGATGACTCAAACCGCGCGATACCCCAGCCTGGCCGGCGCTCCGGTGATCATTTCCGGCGGCGCGTCGGGTATCGGCGAGGCGCTGGTGCGGAACTTCGCAGCCCAGGGCGCCAGGGTCGGCTTTGTCGACGTGCAGGCCGAACGTGGCGCCGTACTGGCCGAAGAACTGGCAGCGGCGGGGCAGGTCGCTAGGTTCACCGCCTGCGACATTACCGATACCGAGGCCTATCGCAGCGCTATTGCCGGCTTTGCCGAAGCCCATGGCGACGCCATGGTGCTGGTCAACAACGCCGCCCATGATGAGCGCCATGACTGGCAAGAGGTGACCTCCGCCTATTGGGACGAGCGCATGGCGGTCAACCTCAAGCACAGTTTCTTCGCTATCCAGTCGGTGGCGCCCGGCATGATCCGGGCCGGGCGTGGGTCGATCATCAATACGGGTTCGATCAGTTGGATGATCATGGCGCCACGCCTGCCGATCTACGAAGCCGCCAAGGCCGCCACGCATGGCCTGACCCGATCGATGGCCCGCGAACTGGGCAAGCACGGCATCCGGGTCAACACGCTGGTACCTGGCTGGATCATGACGGAGCGTCAGATCGCCCTTTGGCTGAACCCGGCGACCGAGCAACTGATCGACGACAGCCAGGCGCTGGCCGGCCGCGTCTATCCGGATGACGTCGCTCGCATGGCGCTGTTTCTGGCGTCAGAGGACAGCGCCATGATCTCGGCGCAGCAATTCCTCGTCGATGGTGGCTGGGCCAACTAGACCCAAGGCGCCGCTCAAACAGCATTGCCGCCGGCGGCCTGGGCCAGCGGCAATACCCGACGATTTTCCCGGCGACCACGCCCCTCGTATCTGGTCGCCGGGCCCTAGCCTGCCACGTTCAGCCGGACGTAGTGTCCTGGTCCGACTTCAGTGGCGGCCTGGAGAGGACGGCGGGTCGCCTCGCGAACCGCCTCGGCGCGTTCGGAGAATGACTTTCCGCCAGCGCCCGTCACACGCACACCCGGATCGGGCACGGCGGACAGCAACAATTGGGTATAGGGATGCTGCGGATTGTCGATAATGGCGGCCGGCGGCCCCCATTCGACCACCCGGCCCGCAAACATGATGGCGACGTCGTCGGCCAGGTATTGGGCCGTGGCGATATCGTGGGTGATGTAGAGGAAGGCGATGGAGCGCTCCTCCTTCATCCGCCGCATCAGATCGAGCACGGACCGCCGGATCGACACGTCGAGCATCGAGGTGGGCTCATCGGCAACAATCAGCTCGGCACCGACCGCCAGGGCGCGCGCCAGGTTCACGCGCTGGCGCTGTCCGCCGGACAGTTCATGCGGGAACTTGTCCATGCACACGTCGGGATCCATCTCCACGTCATCGAGCACCTGGCGTACGGCCGCTTCGAGCTCGGCAGTCTTGACGCCGCGATGCAATTGCAGCGGGCGCTGAAGGTGGTGACGGATAGTGTGCGCCGGATTGAGCGCCGAGAACGGGTCCTGGAACACCATCTGCACGCTGCGCAGGTAATCCAGCCGCTCGCGGCGCGAGTGAAAGCTGGCGATATCGCGGCCCTTGAAACTTACCGAGCCGCTCGAGAGCGTGAACAGCCGCGTGACCGCGCGTCCGAGCGTGGACTTGCCCGAGCCGCTTTCACCGACGATGGCGAGCGCCTTGCCGGCCCGGACGGTCAGCGACACGTCCTTGAGGGCAACGACCTCGCGGGCCTGCCCAAACATTGGCTTCAGCGAGAAGACCTTGGTGGCGTCTTCCAGACGCAGCAATGCGATATCCTGGTTGATCATGCCGTCACCGTCGATCGCTTGAGAATGGGCATCGAGGACCAGAGCCGTCGCGTGTAATCATGCTGCGGATTGCCGACGATATCGGCCACCGGTGCTACTTCCACCAGCTTTCCTTCCAGCATCACCGCGATGCGGTCGGCAAACTGGCCCATCAACGCCAGATCATGGGTGATGAACAGGATGGAAAAGCCGAACTTCTCCTTGAGCGCCATGATCTCCTGGAGAATTTCCCGCTGCACCACCACATCGAGCGCGGTGGTCGGCTCATCCATCACGATCAGCTTGGGGTCGAGTGCCAGGGCGATGGCCAGCACGATACGCTGCCGCATGCCGCCCGAAAGCTGGTGCGGATAATCGTCCAGCCGGTTGGCCGCAATGCCGACCAGCTTGAGCAGCTCTTCCGCCCGCGCCCGCGCCTCAGCGCGTGACACACCGGTATGCCGAACGATCACGTCCCGGAACTGCTCGAAAATGGTGAGAACCGGGTTGAGCGAGTTCATCGCGCTCTGGAACACCATGGAGGCGGTGGACCAGCGGAACTTCGACAGCTTGTCGAGCGGCATGGCCAGCACGTCCTGCCCGTCAATGATGATCGAGCCCTTCGAGATGATGGCCGGCGGTCGATGCAGGCGCAGCAGCGAGAAGGCGATTGTGCTCTTGCCCGAACCGGATTCCCCGGCCAGCCCCATCACCTCGCCGCGGCCGATCTCGAAATCGACGCCCTTGACGGCAGTGAACAGACCCTTTGCGGTCAGGAAGTCGACCTGGAGGCCACGGACTTCGACGAGTGTGTTGGACGTCTCCATCATGCGGCTCCCTGGCGCTGGGCAAGACGCTGCTTGTCCAGCTTTTCCTGCGTGCGCACGGCTGCGGCAATGGTGCCCAGCGTGCGCAGGCGCGGGTTGGAGATTTCGTCGACGCCAAAATTGAGCAGCGACAGCCCGATGCCGATGCCGGCCACGGCAACCGCCGGCACCAGCACCTCCCACCACGCCCCCACAGTGATCGCTGAGGCGTTCTGCGCGTGGTAGAGCATCGTGCCCCACGAAATCGACATCGGATTGCCCAGGCCCAGGAATTCCAGGGTCGCCTGGGTGATGATGGTATAGGTCACCGAACCGATGAAGTTAAAGCCGATGATCGACAGCAGATTGGGCAGCAGCTCGACGAAGATCATGCGGTGCCCCGGTTCGCCGATCAGCTCGGAGGCGAGGATATACTCGCGGTTTCGCAGCGTCAGCGTCTGCGATCGGGTGACGCGCGCCCCCCAGGCCCATGATGTGACGCCGATGATGATGGCAATGACCACCGGGTTGGTCTGCCCGAGAAAGGCGGCGATGACGAGCAGCAGCGGCAATTGCGGTATAACCAGCACGACATTGGTCATGAAGGTCACGACTTCGTCGATCCAGCCGCCGAAATAGCCGGCGGCAATGCCGAGCACGGTGCCGATGATCACCACGATCGAGCCGGCGAAGAAGCCGACGGCGAGCGAGGTGCGCGTGCCGTAGATCACCTGGGTGAACACGTCGCGCCCCATGCGTGTCGTGCCCAGCAGGTCGTCCGGGCTCGGCGGCTGGTGCGGCCGGCCGACACGCGCCATGGGGTCGGCATTGAGCAGCAGCGGCCCGATGACGGCGATCGCGACATAGATCAGCACAATGGCCAGGCCAAAGGCCGCTTTGCGGTTTCGAAGAAAGACTTTGAGCGTTTCCAGCATGGCGGCCTCACACCTTCCGCAGGCGGGGATCGAGGAAGACGTAGAGAATGTCGACCAGGAAATTGGCGATAAGGGTGGCGAAGGTCATGATCAGCAACTGCCCCTGGATCAGCGGGTAGTCGCGCGTGACGATGCCGATATAGAGCGTCTGGCCGAGGCCGGGATAGTTGAACACCACCTCGGTGACGAGCGAGCCGCCCAGAATGGCACCCAGCGTCAGGCCGAGCGATGTCACCGACGGCAGCAGCGCGTTGCGCGCGGCGTAGTTGAACTGCACGCGGCGGTCGCTCAGGCCCTTGGCCACACCCATGGTGACGTGATCCTCGCCGAGCTGGCCCACCATATTGTTGCGCATAGTGACCAGGTAACCGCCGACGAACACCACCATCAGCGAACAGATGGGCATCAAGCCATGGACGAAGACGCTGCCGAAGAACTGCCAGCTCCAGGCCGGATCAAGCGACGGAGCGAAGGCGTATGAGGTTGGCAGCCAGCGCAGGGCCACGCCAAAGATGAAGAGCACGGATATGGCGACCACGACGGCGGGCGTCGCCTGCACGGCCAGCGAAGCCGGCGTGACGATGGCGTCGAACTTGCCGCCGCGGCGCCACGCCGCGAACGAACCCATGGTGGAACCGATGGCAAAGGCCAGCATCGTCGCCGTACCGGCCAAGAGGATCGTCCACGGCGCGGCATAGGCCAGCACCTGATTGACGGTCTGGGGGTAGAAGCGGATCGAGTAGCCGAGATCGCCGGTGAAAACCGACTTCATATAGTCGAGAAACTGCAGGTGGAGCGGGCCGGAAGCAAAGCCGAATGTCTCGATCAGGGCCTGCCGCGCCTCGGGCGTCAGCGTGCTGTTCTGCTGGGAGAACATGATGTCGACCGGGTTGCCGGGCATCAGCCGTGGCAGAATGAAATTGGCCGTAGCAGCCACCAGGAAGGCCGCAATGTAGAAGCCCAGCCGGCGCAGGATGAAGGACATTGCCGCTCTCCGCGAAAAGGAAGGGTGGCGCGGACAGATCGCCGCGCCACCTGTCAGTCAAGCAGCGGAATTACTGCTTGACCGGGGAGAGGGCGAGAAGGTGGAGCAGGCGTTCCGGTACGCCGGCATAGACCACCGGACGGGCGACCGGATTATCGGCATTGAAGAAGCCGGTGAAGCGGGTCGTGTTGTATTCGTACCAGAGCGGGTTGTTGAACACGTTGATCAACGGCATGTCGGCAGCGATCAGGGCCAGAACCTTGGTCATGGCTTCACGCTGGGCATCGGCATCGGTCGTGGCGTTGAACGCATCAAGCGCCGCGTCGAGTTCGGGATTGACGTAACGCGCAGCGGCGAAACGGTTCTGCCCGATATTGCGCGAATGCAGCGAACCATCGAGGAAGAAGTGCGGGCTGACGCCGGTGGCGGCGGCATTGAGCGCGGCTTCATACTTGCCGGTGATCAGCGCATCGGTCCAGGCCGGGCTCTCCGGCGTTGCCATCGAGGCATTGATGCCCACTTCGGCAAGACCCTCGACGGCCAGCTGCACCGTGTTCACCCAGTCGGTCCAACCATTGGGCACGATGATTTCGAGCGCAATCGGCTGGCCAGTCGGGGTTTCGAGGAAACCGTCACCGTCCTTGTCGGCATAGCCCGATTCAGCGAGCAGGGCCTTGGAGGCTTCGATGTCGAAACGGGCGAACTTGCCATATTCGGCTTCGGCTTCGGCATTGTTCCAGACGTCATAGGCCTTGCCGAGGCCCGAGGCATACTCATTGGCGGTCGGATAGCCGTAGCCGGCGATGTCGACCATGGCCTGGCGGTCCATTGCCATGGAGAAGGCGCGGCGGAAGTTGACGTCGTTGAAGGCTTCCTTAAGGCCCGGATCTTCGCTCTCCATGTTGAGCGAGACGAAGACCGGCGAGCCGGCCGGGAACCAGTAGCCGCGGTGATCGGGATCACCCGAAACATAGGTCTTTTCGATATCGGGCAGGAAGGAGCCGAACCAGTCGAGTTCGCCATTGGACGCCATGGTCAGAACCTGGTCGTTGTTCGACACCTGCGGCAAGCGCATGCAGTCGACTTCCAGCTCGGCATTGTCCCAGTAGTTGGGATTGCGGCACTGGATGTATTCCTGCGGCGAGAAGCGACGGATTTCGGTCAGTGGACCCGAACCAACCGGATTGGGATTGGTGAAAGTGACCGGATCGGCAACGTCGGCCCAGACATGCTCGGGAACCACATAGGTCTGCACGATCTGGTAGATAAGACCGGCATCGACCTGCTTGAACTTGAAGGTGACGGTCTTGTCGTCAGAGGCTTCGACGCTTTCAAGCTTGGGCCAGACGGCGCGCAGATCGAGAGCGGGGAATTCCTTGATCAGGTTGAAGGTGAAGGCCACGTCCTTGGCGGTCAACGGCTCGCCGTCAGACCACTTGGCGCCATCGCGCATGGTGAAGGTCAGCGAGAGCTGGTCTTCGGAATAGGAATATTCCGTTGCCAGACGGTAATTCGCTTCGCCGCCCTTGATGGCGTTGAACACCACCAGCGGCTCAAACATGAAATCCAGCACGGTCGGCAGAACCGTGGTCGCGTTCATGGGGTTATAGTTTTCGACCCAGGCAGTGAGCTGCTGCGGCACGGCCGTCAGCACGGACTCGCCTTCGTTCTGGGCAAATGCGACGCCGGGTAGCGCGAGCGCACCCGCGAGCATCATGGCGGTCAGTCTTTGAAGCTTCATTCTTGTTCCTCCCACAGAACTGATGGCGAGGCTTGATGCCTCTCCCGGTCGCACCGCCTAGTTTGGCTGGTTGCGAGTGGTATGTAATTGGCATTATAGTGGCCCACATTGTCAGCCAGCATTCTCGACAAAACCACCGGCAAAATCGGCAAATCCGCGGGCAAGAACAGCGGAACTGGTTCAAAATGGTCTTATCTGGGCGGGGGCAAGCTGAGCAGCGGAACGTGAGGTTATTCCTGCTGTCGGGAGCATGAGGGAGGTCTTGTCGTGGCGATTTCGGCTCTGGTTCCGTCCAGCTTTCGCGGGCGGCTGCTGCTGATCTTCCTCGCCATGACGACCATTCCTCTGGTGATCTCGGCCTATGCGTTCCTGACGATTTTATCGTCGAGCCTGCGCGACGAAAACATCGAGAAACTGACCTTCGTTCGGGACGCCAAGCAGGCAGAGCTGGTCCAATACCTCACCTTCGCCGTGCGGCAGGCGGAATCACTCACCAAGTCGAACGTCGTCCGCTATTCGATCGGCGATTTCTACGGCTTTTCCTACGCCTTCCGCATGATCGCAGCGACACCGGACCAGGCCCAGGCCACCCTGCAGAAGCTGTTTTCCGTCACTGAGCGCGACGCCGAACAGCAAATGCTGCCGACCGACGGCGGCGCCATGCTGCGCTCGGCCCTTGAATATGCCAACGCGCATAACCGCTTCCACGACGAATACGCCAACTTCGTGCGCACCTCCGAGTTCGACAATCTCTACCTGATCAACGCGGCACGGCGGATGGTCTACTCGGTCGAGAAGGACCGCTACCTGGGCGGCGACCTTGGAGCCGGGATGGCGACCACGCCGCTCGGCCAGCTGGTCGACGACATCCTGGCAGCCCCGGCCGACACCAAACTGATGGTGCGCGACTTCGCACTCGATCAGACCACGGGGACCTTCGCTGCTTACGTGGCGGTGCGCATCGAGTTCCATCAGCGCGTCCGTGGCGTGGCCGTATTCCGCCTGCCTGCCGCGACCGTTGACCGGCTGGTTCAAGCGCAGGGCCGGGAGCGTGTGTCGGGCAAGCTCTTCCTGGTCAGCAGCACCAACCATTTCGTCTCGGTTCCACCCGATTACCGCTGGCCGATTGGCAGCCAGGCAGTCGGCCGGCCGATCGAGACCACGGCCAGTGGCGCCGACGTCATCGAGGGTGGCTTTGACGGTCGCCCGGCCCTGTCGGCCTGGACGACACTGAGTTTCGGCGATCGAACCTGGCGCTTGTCATCGGAAGTCCCGACGCGCGAGGCCTTCGCCGACGCCGACACGCTGACGCGGTTCATCCTCGGCCTTGCCGCCTTGAGCCTGCCGATCGTTTTCTGGCTCTCCCTGGTCCTGTCGCGCACCTTCGCCGCCTCGCTCGGCAATTTGACCGACGCCGCCGAGTCCATCGCCGCCGGCGATCTGGAGCGCGACATGCCAGACATCCGCAAACCCAACGAACTGGCGCGCCTCGCCACCAGCTTCCGCCGGATGCGCGCTGCGGTGCGCGAACAGCTGACACTGATCAGCCAGAAAAACGCCGAGCTCGAGCGACAGGTGCGCGTGATCGAGGAAAAGAACGCGGCGCTTGAGGAGGCGGATCGCCAGAAGGACACCTTCGTCGCCAATACCAGCCACGAATTGCGCACGCCGCTCAACGGTATTATCGGCATTTCGACCACGCTGTCGGCGGGCGCGGTCGGCGAACTGGCGCCGGCGCAGCGCGCCCAGATGGAGCTGATCACCTTCTCGGCCCGCCGCCTGTCGCGCCTGGTCGACGACCTGCTCGATCTCTACCGCATCCGGCAGGGCCGGATGCGTCTTGATATTCACCCCGTGCATGTGGCGACCTCGATCCGCAACGTTTTGCAGGTGTCGCAATCCATGCTGCGCGGCCAGCCGGTTGAGATCGTGGTCGATATTCCCGAGGCCCTGCCCTATGTGCAGGCCGATCCCGTGCGGTTCGAGCAGATCCTCTACAATCTCGTCGGCAATGCCATGAAATATACCCGTGGCGGCATAGTCAGCATCGACGCCAGGGCCACAGGCGACACGGTCGAGGTCTCGGTGCACGATACCGGCATCGGCATTGCTACAGATAGCCTCGAACGCATTTTCCAGCCGCTGGAGCGCGCTGCCGATGCCGAAGCCGGCGGGTTCGGCCTGGGCCTGACCATTGCGCGCCAGCTCGCACATGCCATGCATGGCACCCTGCGCGCCAGCAGCACCCTGGGCAAGGGTTCGGTATTCACCTTCGCCTTGCCGGTGGCCGAGACGGTGTCCGAGGAAACCACGCTGGCGCTGACCGATATCGTGGTGCCTTACCGGCAGGCCCTCAACGGCGCCAGTGTGTTGCAGGACAGCGCCGAGACCGCCATGGACGACACACCACTGGTGCTGGTGGTCGACGATGAGCCGATCAACATCCAGGTCCTGCGCAACGTGTTGCTGCCACAGGGCTACGCGGTCTGCTCGGCCAAGAGCGGCACCGATGCGCTGGAATCGGTGGAACGCCGCCGGCCCGACCTCATCATCCTCGATGTGATGATGCCGGGCATGGGCGGTCTCGAAGTGGCGCGCCGACTGCGCGACCGTTTCTCGCTGCTCGATCTGCCCATCATCATGGTCACCGCCCGCAGCCGCACCCGCGACGTCATCGCCGGCTTCGAGAACGGCGCCAATGACTATGTGATCAAGCCCTTCGTGAAGGACGAATTGCTGGCGCGCGTCGCCACCCTGCTCGCCGCCGCGAAGGCCCAGGCCCAGGCGCTTGAGAATGCCGACCTGAAGCAGGAAATCGACCGCCGCGTGCAGGTGGAAGATGCCCTGCGCCTGTCGCAACAGCGTATGGCCGGGCTGCTCGATACGGTACAGGCCGGCATCATCTGCGTCACCGATTCCGGCCGCATCACCTATGCCAACAAGGCCGCGTCCAAGCTGGCCAATATGCGCCTCCTGCCCGGATCGACCCTGGTGACCGACATCCTGACGCCGGACCTGGTGGAAACCGTGCGCCGCGGCGTTGCCGACGAAGGTCAGGCCACCCTGGTCGAGATACCATTCGGCCGGCCCGGGCGCTCGGTGCTGGTCAGTGCCTTCGATATCGAGCCAGATGCCGGGGGCGGCCTGGCACTGATCCTGACCTCGGACTCGGCGCGCTCGCGGCTGGAGGCGCCGGACATGACCCAGTCGCTGCGCAGCATTATCGACACAGTCGGCCCGGAACTGGTTCAGGCCAGCGAGACCGCTTCGGCAAACGCCATGAGGCATGATTTCAGCCGCGACCACTACCGCCAGACGGTGGTCAGGGTGATGACGGAAAGCCTGCGTCTCTGGCGGGACGCCACCGGCAAGTCCAAATTCGACCTGGCCGAAGAGAGCGGCATCTGGCGCGTCAGCCTCGACCGCTCCTCGCTGCAGGCCCGCACGCTGGACAAATACCTGCTGCTCGAAACCCTGCCGGAGCAGCCGCGTTGGCGCGACGTGATCCGCACCGGCGAATATGTGCTCGATGCCCTGGAAAAGCAGGCGCCGTCCGATCAGCTGGAGGAGCTGCAGTCGCAGCTGCGCACGCTGCGCCATCAGGTCAGGTTGATGGCCGAGAGCACCGGCTGAACCGGACGCCCCGCCCTATTAGTCCCAGCTCAACGCGCCGCCATTCTGGTATTCGATGACGCGGGTCTCGAAGAAGTTCTTCTCCTTCTTGAGGTCCATTGCCTCGCTCATCCAGGGAAACGGGTTCTCGGTCTCACCGAACACTGGCGCTAGGCCAAGCTGGGCGCAGCGGCGGTTGGCAATGAAGTGCATATACTGCTCGCAGAGCGCGGCATTGAGCCCGAGGAAGCCGCGCGGCATGGTATCGCGGCCATAGGCGGCCTCGAGTTCAGCCGCCTTCTGGATCATGCCACGCACTTCCTCCTGGAACTCCTTGGTCCAGACATGCGGGTTTTCGGCCTTGATCTGGTTGATCACGTCGATGCCGAAATTGAGATGAATGCTCTCGTCGCGCAGGATGTACTGATACTGCTCGGCAATCCCGACCATCTTGTTGCGCCGCCCAAGCGACAGGATCTGCGCGAAGCCGGTATAGAACCACATGCCCTCGAAAATCACATAGAAGGCGATGAGGTCGCGCACGAAGGCGCGGTCGGTTTCCGGCGTCCCGGTAGTGAAATCGGGATCGTCCAGATGCTGAGTGAAGTTCAGTGCCCAGGCCGCCTTGTCGGTAATCGACGGCACTTCGCGATACATGTTGAAGAGCTCACCCTCATCAAGGCCGAGGCTTTCCACGATGTACTGGAACGTGTGCGTATGCACCGCCTCTTCGAAAGCCTGGCGCAGCAGGTATTGCCGGCATTCCGGGTTGGTCAGGTGGCGATAGATGGCCAGCACGATATTGTTGGCCACAAGGCTCTCCGACGCGGCAAAGAACCCCAGATTGCGCTTGAGCGTGTGACGCTCATCATCGGTCAAGCCGTCCTTGGACTTCCACAGGGCGATATCGGCCTGCATCGAGACTTCGGTGGGCATCCAATGGTTGTTGCAGCCGTTGAGGTACTTCTCCCACGCCCATTTGTATTTGAGCGGCAGGAGCTGGTTCACGTCGGCACGGCAATTGATCATTGCCTTGTCGTCAACCGAGACGCGGCCGCCCGTGAGGTCGATGCGGGTTTCGGAGGCGATAGGGGCAGGCTTGGGGGTGTCGGAGGTCCAGTCTAGGGACATTTCAGGATTTCCTTGATGGGTTTGAAAGACCCCCTCATCCGCCCCTTCGGGGCACCTTCTCCCACGAGGGGAGAAGGATCCAACCGAGAACTTCGGGCTCTTTCCCTTCTCCCCTCGTGGGAGAAGGTGGCCGAAGGCCGGATGAGGGGGTGCTGAACTACTGGCAGGCCTCGCAATCGGGGTCGTCGATCAGGCACGCAGGCCCATCGATGACAGGCATGACCAGCGCCGTTCGCACCGGCCCCGCCTCGACCACGGGCGCACTCACCGCCACCGCGTTAAGCTTGCCGTCCGTGCCCTTGAGCGTCGATTTCTCAACGTGGGTCGCCGAGCGCGAGCGCAGGTAATAGGTGGTCTTGAGCCCTGCCTTCCAGGCCGAACGATAGAGCCCGTCCAGCGCCTTACCCGATGGATTGGCTAGGTAGAGGTTCAGCGACTGCGCCTGGTCGATCCATTTCTGCCGGCGCGACGCCGCCGCGATCAGCCAGGCCGCATCCATTTCGAACGCCGTGGCATAGATCGCCTTGAGATCATCAGGCACCCGATCGATCTGGCCCACCGAACCGTCGAAATACTTGAGGTCCGAGATCATCACCGCATCCCAGAGCCCGCGCGCCTTGAGGTCGCGGACGAGCTGGGCATTCACCACGGTGAAATCGCCGCTCATGTTCGATTTCACATAGAGGTTCTGGTAGCCCGGCTCGATCGACTGGCTGACGCCGCAAATGTTGGAAATCGTCGCCGTCGGCGCGATCGCCATGGTGTTGGAATTGCGCATGCCGACGGTTTTGACGCGGCTCCGCAAGGTCTCCCAATCGAGCCGCTGCGTGCGGTCGATATTGATCTCGCTGCGCGTCTTGGCCAGCAGGTCCTGGCTGTCGATCGGCAGCACACCCTGGCTCCATAGCGACCCCTGGAAGGACGCATAGGCACCGCGCTCTTCGGCCAGATCGGTCGAGGCCCCGATGGCGAAATAGCTGATGGCCTCCATCGACGTGTCGGCAAATTCCACCGCACGATCCGACGCATAGGCGATACCCTGCGCCTGCAGCGCATCGGCGAACCCCATCAGCCCCAGGCCGACCGGACGATGCCGCAAGTTGGACTTCCGCGCCTCGGGAATAGTGTAGAAATTGATGTCCACCACATTGTCGAGCATGCGCATGGCCACATCGACCGTGCGCTTGAGCCGGACCAGATCGAGCCCGTTCTCCCCGACATGGGCGAGCAGGTTGATCGAGCCGAGATTGCACACCGCCACTTCGTCCTTGGAGGTGTTGAGCGTGATCTCGGTGCAAAGATTGGACGAATGCACCACGCCGACATGGCCCTGGGGCGAGCGGATATTGCAGGGGTCCTTGAAGGTGATCCAGGGGTGCCCGGTCTCGAAGATCATGGTCAGCATCTTGCGCCACAGATCGAGCGCCTTGACCTTGCGATGCACCCTAAGTCCGCCTGCGGCCGCCTTGGCCTCATAAGCCTCATACGCCGTCTTGAAAGCCGGGCCGTAAAGATCGTGCAGATCCGGCACCTCGTCCGGCGAGAACAGCGTCCAGTCGGCGCCCGCTTCGACGCGCTCCATGAACAGGTCTGGCACCCAATTGGCCGTATTCATATCATGCGTGCGGCGGCGGTCATCGCCAGTATTCTTGCGCAGGTCGAGGAATTCCTCGATGTCGACATGCCAGGTTTCGAGATAGGCGCAGACCGCACCCTTGCGCTTGCCGCCCTGGTTGACGGCGATGGCGGTGTCGTTGGCGACCTTGAGGAAGGGCACCACGCCCTGGCTCTCGCCATTGGTACCCTTGATATGGGCGCCAAGACCGCGCACCGGCGTCCAGTCATTGCCGAGACCACCCGAATACTTGGCCAGCAGCGCATTGTCCTTCACCGCCTTGAAGATGCCGTCGAGATCGTCAGCGACCGTGGTCAGGAAGCAAGAGCTGAGCTGCGGCCGCAGCGTGCCCGAATTGAACAGCGTTGGCGTCGAGGCCATGAAGTCGAAGCTCGAAAGCAGGTCGTAGAACTGGATCGCCCGGGCTTCGCGATCGATTTCGCGCACGGCCAGCCCCATGGCGACGCGCATGAAGAAGGCCTGCGGCAGCTCGAACACATTGCGCTCGACATGCAGGAAATAGCGGTCATAGAGCGTCTGCAGGCCCAGATACTGGAACTGGGTATCGCGCTCCGGCTTGATGGCGGCGGCGATGCGCTTGACGTCGAAGCGGCTCAGCTCCGGATCGATCAGCTCGTGCGCGATGCCAACGGCAAGATAGTCCGGAAAATACTCGGCATAACGCGTCGCCATGTCCGCCTGCGTCGCTTGTTCCGGCCGGCCGGCGACAAAGCTCAGGGCCTCGCGACGCAGCTTGTCGAGCAGCAGCCGGGCCGAGACGAAGGCATAATTGGGCTCGGTTTCGACCAAAGTGCGGGTCGCCAAAATCGGCGCCAGCGCCAGCTCGTCGAGCGAGATACCGTCATAAAGGTTGCGCCGCGTCTCTTCGAGAATGGCGTCGGGCGCCGTGCCCTCGAGACCGGCACAGGCTTCGGCGACAACCGTGGCGAGGCGCGCCTCGTCCAGCGGCGCACGCGTACCATCGGCCAGGGTCATGGTCAGGACAGGCGAAGCGACCTCGACCGGCTTGGCGGCAGCGCGGGCCTTCGCATGCTCCTCGCGATAGAGCACATAGGCCCGGGCGACCTTCTGGTGTTCGCCGCGCATCAGCGCCAGCTCGACCTGGTCCTGCACATCCTCGATGTGAAAGACACGGCCATCCTTCGCCCGCCGGCTCAGCGCCGCGAACACGTCCGCGGTCAGCTCCTCGACGATTTCATGCACCCGCCGCGAGGCGGCCGCCTTGTTGCCTTCCACCGCCAGGAACGCCTTGGTCAGCGCCACGGCGATCTTGGAGCGATCGAACGGCACCGTGCCGCCATTGCGCTTGATGATGGAATAGCCAGGCTCGGCAGTCGGCGCGCGATCGGCGGCAACCAACGCCGACGGCAAGATGGTATCGGACTGAAGATGAGCTTCGACTTGCGACATTGGACCCCCAAAGACCCCGTAGGTGGACGGCGGGATCGGGGCGCGCGCAACGGCATGACCGATCGGCCAAGCTCGTGCTTGCGACCAACCGGGACACCCCGCCCGTGGACGTTCTAACCTGTCGTGGCAGGTATCTGGCTTGGCCGCCGAGGCGGTCTCTCACAGTTGCGGGGGCAGCGCCGGACCAGAACTTGGTTCGCACCGGCTTCCCTATTATCACCCGTCCTTGCGAACCGGGCGACCACGACACACCATATGTAGTGTGCTCGTTCGAGATTCCCGTCAATCCCTTGTGAAGGATTTTTGACCAGCGTGAATGCGGCTGTGGACAGCGGGGATTACGCCTCGCCCGTCGCGGCTCCGAGACTCAGCAGGCGCTGCTCCCGTGTGCCCGTTACTTCGAGGAGGCGCGGGCCATCTTCCAGCAAACCCAGATCGTCATCGCGCAGCATGGTCTTGAGCCTCGCATCCACCCGCGCCCGCAATTTCGGGAACTCGATTGCGACCGCGATTTCATCCGGCCGCGACACCGGGAGGAAGACGAGCACGTCGAGCGTCGACAGCGCCTTCTCGATTCGGCCCAGCAGCTTGCCGCTCGGGGTCCACTCAAATCCCTCTTGGGCGCTGACCACGTCGAGATAGGCGATGAAGTCGAGCGGGCACCGGTCGAAAATGACGTCATCCTGCCCGGCAGAGGCCATGATCAGGGAGCAGCTTTGCCCGAGCTGCTCTTCGAGGTCAGCCAAAGTCGGTCCGTCGGCAAACGGCACGCCTTGCTGAGCCAGCAGCCAATAAGGCTCGGGCACGCTTTCGTAATGCGGACGGGCCGCGACCCAGTCGTCGACCAGCGTCGTCTTGCCGGTTCCATGAGTACCCGTGATCGCGATCCGCATTGTCCAACCGCCCCTTCGTCTCTGCCCCTACATTGCCACCGCGCCATTTCGCAAGCGGCAGAGATATAAAGAAATCTTTATGTCTTGATTGACGGACGATCCCGCCCGATGCATGCTGATGCTGCCCATGGTCCCCGCAAGGGGATAACAGGGAATCCGGTGCGGGCCTCAAACCCAAGTCCGGAGCTGCCCCCGCAACTGTAGGCGGTGACGGATGCTCATCGAGCCACTGGCGAAAGCTGGGAAGGCGAGCATCCGCGATAACCGCAAGCCAGGAGACCTACCTTGGGATTGAGCACTCACATGACGCCGGTCGGGTGGACTGGTCGAGGACATGCCATGACGAACTTCTCGCTGCCCACCGTACCCTTGCCCGGGACCCGAATGCGTCGCTCCTGACGCTGCCCTAGCTCATCCCCATTGTCGACGCCCGGACCGTGGCCGCCTCAAGCGCAGCCGGCGGGCGCGCATTCATGCATCGGTACCATCATGACCAAATCGGCCAATCTCGGCTTCCCGCGCATCGGCGCCCATCGCGAACTGAAGAAATCCCTCGAAGCCTACTGGAAGGGCGACAGCGACGCCGCTGCCCTGCATGCCGCCGCCCGTGAGCTTCGCGCCCGCCACTGGCAACTCCAGCAGGCTGCCGGCATCGACATCATTCCGTCGAACGACTTTTCGCTCTACGACCACATGCTCGACACGATCGCAGCGCTGGGCGCTATTCCGCCGCGCTTTGCCGGCATCAGCGATCCGGACCAGCTCTATTTCGCCATGGCGCGCGGCAGTGCGGCCGCCCCGGCCATGGAGATGACCAAGTGGTTCGACACCAATTACCACTACATCGTCCCCGAATTTTACGCCGGCCAGCACTTCGCCCTGTCGACCAGCAAGGCGCTGGATCACTACCGCGAGGCCAAGGCACTGGGCATCGAAACCCGTCCGGTCCTGGTCGGGCCGGTGACCTGGCTGAGCCTCGGCAAGGCCAAGGACGATGGGCTCGATCCGCTCTCGCTGCTCGACGCCGTGCTGCCGGTCTATGCCGAGCTGCTGGCCGCCCTCAAGGCCGAGGGCGCAGAATGGGTGCAGATCGACGAACCCATCCTGGCGCTCGATCTCTGCGACGTCCAGCGCGCTGCCCTGCGCCGTGCCTATGAAGTGCTGCAGCCGGTCGCACCACGCATCATGCTCGCCACCTATTTCGGCGCCTTGCTCGATAACACCGATCTCGCCGCCAGCCTTCCCGTCGCCGGCCTCCACATCGATCTGGTGCGGGCACCCGAGCAACTGGCCACGGTGCTCAAGGCGCTACCCACCAGCAAAGTGCTGTCGGTTGGCGTCATCGACGGCCGCAACATCTGGCGGGCCGACCTCGATGCCCGCTTCGCGCTGGTGAACCAGGCGTGGGATAGTGTCGGTCCGGACCGGCTGGAAATCGCCCCCTCCTGTTCACTGCTCCACTCCCCGGTCGATCTCGATGGCGAAACCGACCTCGACGACGAACTACGCTCCTGGCTCGCCTTCGCGCGCCAGAAGCTCGCCGAAGTCGCAGCGCTCTCGACCGCAATGCAGCGTGGCCGCGGCGCGGCCAAGGCCGCCTTCGACGCCAGTGCAGCAGCCGCCGCCTCGCATCGCCAGTCGGCGCGCATCCACCGGCCCGAGGTCGCACATCGCGCCGCCCAGCCGACCGATCTAAGCCGAAAGAGTGTCTTCGCAGAGCGGCGCGTCGCGCAGCGTGATCGCTTCAAGCTGCCGGCATTCCCCACCACCACGATCGGCTCGTTTCCGCAGACCAGCGAAGTGCGCGAGCAGCGTTCAGCCTTCAAAAAGGGCCGGATTGACGTCGCCGCCTACGACGCCTTCCTCGAAGCCGAAACCGAACGCGCCGTGCGCATCCAGGAACGCCTCGGCCTCGACGTGCTCGTACACGGCGAGTTCGAGCGCAACGACATGGTGGAATATTTCGGCGAACAGCTCGATGGCTTCGCCTTCACCAAGAACGGCTGGGTCCAGTCCTATGGCAGCCGCTGCGTCAAGCCGCCGGTGATCTATGGCGATGTCTCGCGTCCCGCCCCGATGACGGTGCGGTGGTCTGCCTATGCCGCCGCGCTTACCGACCGCCCGGTGAAGGGCATACTCACCGGCCCGGTGACCATCCTGCAATGGAGCTTTGTGCGCGTCGACCAGCCACGCTCGCAAACCTGCCGCCAGATCGCGCTGGCCATAAGGGACGAAGTCATCGATCTCGAAGCCGCCGGCATCGGCATCATCCAGATCGACGAACCGGCCCTGCGCGAGGGCCTGCCTCTGCGCCAGCGCGATTGGGACGTCTATCTGCGCTGGGCCGTCGACTGCTTCCGCGCCTCGGCCTCGGGCGTCGCCGACGACACCCAGATCCACACCCACATGTGCTATGCCGAGTTCAACGACATCATGCCATCAATTGCCGAAATGGATGCCGACGTGATCTCGATCGAGACCTCGCGCTCGGACATGGAACTGCTCGAAGCCTTCCGCGACTTCCGCTACCCCAACGAGATCGGCCCCGGCGTCTGGGACATCCACTCCCCGCGCGTGCCCGGCCAAGCGGACATGGAGGCCCTGATGCGCAAGGCCGCCCATGGCATTCCCGCCGATCAGCTCTGGGTCAACCCCGACTGTGGCCTCAAAACCCGCGGCTGGCCCGAAGTTGAAGCGTCGCTCGCCAACCTCGTCGCCACGGCCAGGGCCCTGCGTTAGACGCCCGGCGACATCTGCTGCTGGAACCAGCGGCGGATGAGGCTCATGGTCCGCGGCGAGCGATCGTCGCGCCAGGCGAGGAACCAGCTGCCGGCGCGCGTCACCATGCCGAGCGGCGCCACGAGGCGCCCGTGCTGCAGCGCGTCGGTGATCGCTGGGCCGGGACCTATGGCGACGCCAAGTCCCGCCTCGGCGGCCTGCACGCTGAAGGACAGTGCGTCGTACCAGATGGTTTCGCGCGGCGGCAGCGCGATACCCGCCTCACGCGCCCAGTTGGTCCACATGTCGGGCGGCCAGCGGATATCGAGCCGCGGCAGGCTCCACAGCAGGTCCATCGTCACCTCGCGCCCGCGCAACAGCATCGGGCTGACCACGGGACCGAAGGTTTCCGGCGCCACCGCCGCCACCGTCATACCGGGAATATCGCGCAGCGGACCGACCCCGATATAGACGTCGATCGAGCGATCGGCCGGGTTGATCTCCCGCGTCCAGGTCGTGAGTCGCACCGAAATGCCGCCCAAAGCGGCCTCGAGGCTTTGCAGTCGCGGCACCAGCCAGCGCAGCATGAACGTATCGGGCGCCGTGATCATCAGCGTGGTCTGGCTCGACGTATGCAGATGCTCGGCGCCTCGGTTGATCGAGGCAAAAGCCTCGGTGACCGTCGCCGCGAACGCTGCCGCCCCCGGCGTCAACCGCATCGAGCGGTTGCCGCGCTGAAACAGGTCGATGCCAAGCTCGTCTTCCAGGTTCTTGATGTGGCGGCTGATGGCCCCGCTGGACACATGCAGCTCATCGGCCGCCTTGCGCACACTGCCCAGCCGCGCCGCCACTTCGAACGCCCTGATCGCATTGAGCAGATGCAGCATCCAATACCTCAGGAAAAGTCAACTGAACTCTGGAAAATTTGCTATTTAGAACCGTCACATTCCCCTAGCTTAGCCTAAGTTTTCTCGCGCATCCAGCCGGGTTTCGGCGGGATTTGACGCGTGGAGGCACTGTCTAGTTTTTATCATCAATTAGGAAATATCACGTGACCAGCACTCCCCACCGCATCATTATCGATTGCGATCCTGGCCATGATGATATGGCGGCCATTCTGCTGGCGGCGTCCCATCCGGCAATCCAGCTCGAGGCCATCACCACCGTCTGCGGCAATGCCTCGCTCGATAACACCACCAACAATGCCTTGCGCATCGTCGATGCCTTTGCCCTCGACGTCCCGGTCTATCGCGGCACCGTCCAGCCGCTGCTGCACCGCTACGATTTCCCCGCCGAATTCCACGGCCCCAGTGGCCTCGACAGTTCCGGCGCCGACCTGCCCCAGACCAGCCGCAAGCCGGGCAACAAGCACGCCGTGCAGGCGATCATCGATCTCGTCGACGCCAATCCGGGCCAAATCACCCTCGTCGTCATCGGCCCGATGACCAATCTCGCTCTGGTCTTCGCGCTGCGGCCCGATCTCGCCGGCAAGATCAAACAGCTTGTCTTCATGGGCGGCTCGACCGGCGAGGGCAACGTCACCCCCGCCGCCGAATTCAACATCTGGGCCGACGCCGAGGCCGCCCGCATGGTCTTCCGCTCCGGCGTGAAGCTGGTGATGTTCGGGCTCAACGCCACCCACCAGACGCTGCTGCGTCGGCAGGATATCGCTGCCGTGCGCGCCGCTCATCCCGGCACCAATGCCGTCGCCGACATCATGGATTTCTACTGCCAGACCTATTACCGCTTCGCCGGCGCCGATAAGCCGGGCGCCCCGATGCACGACCCCTGCGCTATTGCCTATCTGATCGATCCGAGCCTGTTCACCATCGAGCAACTGCCGGGCGAGGTCATCGTCGCCGATACCGAAACCTACGGCCAGACCCTGATCGACCTGCGCCCGCAGGACCCCGCGCACGATACGCGCAACAAGAATGTCGGCGTCGCCATCAAGGCCGATGCCGAGGGCTTCGCCCGACTGGTCACCCAGGGCCTGATCTGGGGCGCCGGCCGGATTTCCACTCAATCCTGAATGTCCAACCCAAAGGGTGCTCACATGAAGACTACAAAGATTGCCATCATCGCCGGCCTTGTGGCCAGCATGCTCGCCGGCACCGCGCTGGCCCAGGACAAGACGCTCAACATGATCGTCATCGAAGGCGGCGACACCACCGCGATGCAGGCCGTGGCCGATGCCTATACGGCGGCCAATCCGGGCGTGACCATCAACCTCCAGCCCTATCCCTTCGCCCAGTTCTTCCAGGTCGCCGAGCTGCGCCTGCGCTCCGCCGATGCCGGGATCGACCTTGTCTATGTCGATGCGCCCCTGCTCGCCAGCTACGCCTCGCGCGGCTTCCTCTCGCCGATCGATGCGTCCATCGACACCTCGACGCTGGTGCCGAGCGCGCTCGATGCCGGAAAGTATGACGGCACCCAGTTTGCCCTGCCGATCAACAACTCGGCGCAAGTGCTCTACTACAATAAGGCCCTGTTCGAAGCCGCCGGCATCACCCCGCCCGATGGCCTCACCGCTGGCGCCACCGCCACCCAGGCCGAGGTCGATGACCTCGCCGCCACCAAGCGCTGGACCTGGGAACAGGTCGCCGACGCCGCCCAGAAGCTGACCGTCAAGGATGGCGGCCGCACCACCACCTATGGCTTCACCGTCGAGCAGTTCGGCGAACTCTACCAACTCCAGCCGTTCGGCGAGTCGCTGGGCACCGATGTCGTCGCCCCGGATGGCTATACCGCCTCTGGTTACCTCGATAGCGAAGCCTGGACCAAAGCTGCCACCTATTGGTCCGACCTCTACAATGCCTGGGGCGTCAGCCCCAAGAGTCTAGGCTATGGCGAGGCAGCGCAGCTCTTCGGCAATGGCCAGCTCGCCATGCTGGCCGGCGGCACCTGGAACCTGCCCGGCCTGATCGCCAGCGGCGTCGATTTCGGCGTCGCCCCCTACCCCTATTTCGAAGGTGGCAAGGTGCTGACCCCGACCGGATCCTGGTATGTCGGCGTCAACGCCGCCTCGGCCAACCAGGCCGAAGCCTTCGACTTCGCCAGCTTTCTGACCACCTCGGCCGAAGGCACCAAGGTCTGGTTCGACTCGCTGCAGCAATTGCCGACCTATCAGCCCCTGCTCGAAGAAATCAGCACCGCCGCCAGCTACGACGCCTTCCCCAACGACGTGTTCCGCCTCGGCGTCTATGACTCGCTGAACACTGCCAAGGCCCGTCCCGTCACCGCTGCCTATGGGCAGTTGCAGGATGCGTTCCGCACCGCCTTCGTCGATATCGCCAACGGCGTCGCCGTCAGCGATGCTCTGGCCAGTGCCGTACAGAAATTCGAGGCCGCCGCAGCCCGCGTCGCGCCCTGATCGCCATCGTCGCGTCCCCGCTCGCCGGGGACGCGCTCCCTAGGAAAACGACATGACCCGCTCTCGATCACCTGCCCTGTTGATTGCGATACTGCTGGCGCCAGCGCTGGTCGGTCTTGTCGTTTTCCGCCTCTATCCGATCGAGCTGGCTATCAGCGACAGCTTCCACAACGTGCTGCGCGGCCAGCAATTGTTTGTTGGTCTCGACAACTACCTCGCCCTGCTGACCGATTCCGCCTTCTGGAACTCGCTACAGGTCACGCTCTGGTTCAACCTTCTGATCAACCCCATCCAGATCGCCCTCGCTCTGGGCCTGGCGCTGCTCTACGTCCAGCAGTTCAAGGGCGTCACCTTCTATCGCGTGCTGTTCCTCATCCCCATCGGCGTATCGCTGCCCACCGCCGTCATCATCTGGCGCATCATGCTGAGCCAAGATGGGCTGGTGAACGGCGTCATCGGCATGGCCGGCGTTCCTGCCCAGCCCTGGCTGACCGCCGAATCCCTGGCGCTCTATTCGATCATCGCCATCGCCACCTGGAAGGGCATCTCCTATTGGATGATCTTCATCATCGGCGGCCTGCAAAACATCTCGCCCGAAATCTACGACGCCGCCCGCATCGATGGCGTCAAACCGTGGCAGCGCTTGGTCTTCATCACCATCCCCTTGCTGCGCCCAACGCTGCTCTTCGTGCTGGTGGCCGATGTGTCGATCAATTTCCTGCTCTTCGCCCCCATCTTCATGCTGACCCAGGGCGGTCCCGCCGATTCCACCAATGTGCTGATGTATGAGGCCTATAAGTCAGGCTTCGTCTTCGGCGATATGGGCCGGGCCATGGCCATCGTCGTCGTGGTGGTCGCCATCCTGCTGGTCATTGTCGGCTTGCAGTTCAAGCTGCTCTCCGGCCCCAAGGAGGCACGCTGATGACTGACACCGCCCGCAAGCTGCGCAATGGCGTCGGCCTCGGCGCCCGCCATCTGGTCTATGCCGCCATCGCCTTCGTTTTCGTGCTGCCACTATGGTGGGCCATCGTCTCCTCGCTGCGCCCCAACGGCGAAGTCTTCGCCGATATCTTTCCCTTTACTGCCAAGGCGCTGCTGCCGACGCCGTTCACGCTCGAAGCCTATGCGGGTGTCTTCGAACGCGGCTTCGGCATGATCATCGCCAACACCATGCTGGTGGCTTTGGTCACCATGGTCGCCGGGCTGGTCGTCAATGGCGCCGCCGGCTTTGCCTTCGCCATGTTCGACTTCAAGGGCAAGCGCATCATCCTGTCGCTGATCATCATCAGCTTCATGCTACCCTTCGAGGCCATCGCGCTGCCGCTCTATACCGTCACCCAGCAATTGGGCTGGCTCGACAATATTGCGGCCCTGATCGTGCCCAGCGTCGCCAATGGGCTGGCGGTGTTCCTGTTCTATCAATTCTTCAGCCAGGTCCCGAAGGACTATGCGGAAGCGGCCCGCCTCGATGGCGTGAGCTGGATCAATATTCTGCTGCGCATCTATGTGCCGCTGTCCATGCCCACCTGCATCAGCGCCGCTTTGCTGCTGTTCATCTTCCAGTGGGAAGCATTCCTGTGGCCGCTGCTGGCCATGCCCAGCCAGCAATTCAAGGTGATCCAGGTCGGCATGGCGGCGTTCCAGCAGCAATACCAGACCATCTGGAACCAGCTTTTCGCCGTGTCGGTCATCACCGCACTCATTCCCATCGCCCTGCTGCTGCCTTTGCAGCGCTACTATGTCCAGGGGCTCGCTGGCGCGGGCATCAAGGGCTAATTCGGAGCTATCCCATGGCCGGTCTCGTTCTCTCGGGCGTCAGGAAATCCTTCGGTCAGACCGACATTATCCACGGGGTCGATCTCGACATCGCCGATGGCGAGTTCGTGGTGTTTGTCGGCCCCTCGGGCTGCGGCAAGTCCACCCTGCTGCGCATGATCGCGGGTCTCGAAAACACCACGTCAGGCGCCATTGCCATCGGCGACCGCGACGTCACCGAACTCGATCCGTCGGAACGGCGCGTCGCCATGGTGTTCCAGTCCTATGCGCTCTATCCGCACATGAATGTCGCCGACAATATCGGCTTCGGCCTGCGCATGAATGGCGTGCCGCGAGCGGAAGTCGACCGCAAGGTGGCCGAAGCCGCCAGCGCCTTGCACCTGACCGAATTGCTGACGCGCAAACCCAAGCAGCTTTCTGGCGGCCAGCGCCAGCGCGTCGCCATCGGCCGCGCCATCGTGCGCAATCCCGAAGTCTTCCTGTTCGACGAACCGCTATCCAATCTCGACGCCGAATTACGCGTGCAGATGCGCCTCGAAATCGCGCGTCTCCATACCCTGCTCGGCGCCACGATGATCTATGTGACCCACGATCAGGTCGAGGCGATGACGCTGGCGGACAAAATCGTCGTGCTGCGCGCCGGACGGGTCGAGCAGGTCGGCACCCCGCTCAGCCTCTACGACGATCCCGATAACCTGTTCGTTGCCGGCTTCATCGGCTCGCCGCGCATGAATTTCCTCCGCGCCCGGGTCGATGCTGGCGGACAGATCGTCCTGCCCGATCACGGTGCCGTCACCGTCCCCATGACCATCGCCGCACCGCCACCCGCCGGAGCCGAACTGCTGATCGGCGTGCGCCCCGAGCATTTCACTCCCTCAGGAAATGTGCCACTGGCCGTGGACGTCGAGCTGATCGAGCATCTGGGCGGATCATCCTTCGCTTATGCCAAATCCGGCACCGAGCATCCGCTAACCATCGAATTGCGCGATAACCGCCACGTCGCCGTCAACAGCCGTCTCGAGACCGGTTTCGCCTCTGAACGAGCCTTCCTCTTCGACAGCGCCACCGGGTTGCGCATCCGATGACCGTGCTGACCTCGGAAGAATTGCGCTCAATGCCCAAGGTTGAGCTGCATCTCCACCTCGACTGTTCGATGAGCTTTCAATCGGTGCAGGCTCTGGTGCCCGACATGACGCCGGAGCGCTATCGCGCCGAGTTCCTGGCCCCGGTCAAATGTCGGAACCTGGTGGACTATTTCCGCTACCTGGCCGCGCCGCTCGCCCTGCTGCAAACCACCGCCGCCCTGCGCATCGCCACTATCGACCTGTTGCGGCAACTGGCCGACGATACCGTCGTCTATGCCGAGATCCGCTTTGCCCCCCACCTGCACCGGCAGGCCGGCCTCACCACCGAGGCTGTGGTCGAAACTGTGCTCGCGGCCCTTACCGAAGGCAAGGCGATCTATCCGGTCGAGGCCCGTCTGATCCTCTGCACGCTGCGACCCGACGACACGGCCCAGGGCATGGAATTGCTCTACCTTGCCGCGCGCTATGCCGAGCACGGCGTCGGCGGCTTTGACCTGGCTGGCGACGAAGCCGGCTATAGCCTCACCGAACATATCCCGGTCTTCCGCGCCGCCGCCGAGCGCGGCGTCAATGTCACCGCCCATGCCGGCGAAGCTGTCGGCGCTGGCAGCGTATGCGAAGTCATCGAAGAGTTGGGCGTGCGCCGGGTCGGTCACGGCGTCCGCGCCATCGAGGACGAAGCCGTTCTCGATCTCATCGCCGGCAATGGCGTGCATCTTGAGGTCTGCCCGTCCTGCAATATCCAGATCGACGTCTTTGAACGCTACGAGGATCACCCTGTAGACAGGCTCGCCCGCCGCGGCCTTTCCGTCGGCATCAATACCGACGCCCGGGGCCCAACCGATCTGACGCTGACCCAGGAGTACCAGCGCCTGCATGATGTATTCGGCTGGCGGCGTGCCGACTTCCGCAAGGCCAATGCCAGCGCCCTGGCAGCAGCCTTCATCGACGACAACACAAGATTGCGACTGGCCGCCCGATTCTGACAAATTGAGCCATTTTGTTAAGAAACAGCGCCGAAACTAGGAGCCAAGCGCTGCGGTCTAAAACCCGCGGCGCGGTCATTTTTGGAGCGAACGGCAGCCATTCGGGGGTATGGCGGGGCCGTCCTAACATACGGTAGTCACCATGCGGCTCGTGCGGGCACTGACCATCATTCTCGTTGCCTTGGCGCTGGCGGCCTGCAGCCAGTTCGATAACCGGCACATGGTCGCGTTGAGCAAACCGGTCCTCACCAGGCTGGCCGAAATCGGCTCCAGCCCGCAAGAGGCCATGCTCATCCGCATCTACAAGCAGTCATCCGAGCTGGAAGTCTGGAAGCGGACGCGCACCGGCGCCTTCGTCCTGTTCAAGACCTATGCCATCTGCACCTGGTCGGGCGATCTCGGGCCAAAATTCCGCGAGGGCGACATGCAATCGCCCGAGGGATTCTATACCGTCACCCCTGCCCAGATGAATCCCAAGTCGTCCTACTGGCTCTCGTTCAATACCGGCTTTCCCAACAAGTTCGACCAGGCCTGGGGCCGCACCGGCACCAATCTGATGGTGCATGGCGATTGCAAATCGGTCGGCTGCTACGCCGTCACCGACGAGCAGATCAAGGAAATCTATGCCCTGGCGCGCGAGAGCTTCAGCGGCGGCAACCGCTCGTTCCAGCTCCAGCTTTTTCCCTTCCGCATGACTGACGCCAACCTCGCCAGCAATGCCGCGAGCCCGCATGCGGCCTTCTGGGCCAACCTCAAGCAAGGCGCCGATATCTTCGAGGCAACCCGCCAGCCGCCGGCCTGGGATGTCTGCGAGAAGCGCTATGTCTTCAACCGCAACGACCCTCTGGCCCAGCCGCTCGATCCGCTCGGCGCCTGCCCAGTGGCGCCCCTCAGCACCATGACCGCGCTGCAATAGAACCGTTGCACCGGCGCGCCGCATAGGCAAAACTCCGGGCGCGCTGGAGGGTATAAGATGAGCGGACAGGTCAGAACCGGAACGGCAGGCTGGGTCTTCGAACCTTGGCGCGGCACCTTCTTTCCCGAGGGGCTCGTGCAAAAGAAAGAGCTCGCCTATGCCAGCTCGCGCCTTGGCAGCATCGAGATCAACGCCACCTTCCGCGCCAACCAGAAGCCGGAAAGCTTCGCCAAATGGGCCGGTGAGGCCCGTACCGGCTTCGTCTTCTCGATCAAGGGCCCGCAACTGGTCACCCACATCAAGCGGCTCAAGAATTGCGAGCAGGAGCTGGCCAATTTCTTCGCTTCGGGACCATTAGCCCTGGGCCCCAAGCTCGGCCCCTTCATCTGGCAACTGCCGCCCAATATCAGCCATAATAGGGAGGTGCTGGAGACCTTCCTCGCCCTGCTACCCCATACCGCCGATCAGTATGTGGCGCTCGCCAGCAAGGCCGACGAGCGGCTGAAGTCGGCTCCATTCCTCACCACCGACGGGGTCGGCCCCATCCGTCACGCCATCGAACTGCGAAATGCCAGCTTCGACGCTCCAGAGGTCAACGCTCTCCTGGCTGAGCACAACGTGGCGCGCGTCATTGCCGACACCGCGGAGAACCCCTCGCGCGACCTCACCGCCGACTTCGCCTATTGCCGCCTGCAGGGCCCAGCACGCGGCGACGCGCAGGGCTACAAAGACGCCGATATCGCCGACTGGGCCAGGACGACAGGCGCCTGGGCCGCCGCAGGCAAGGATGTCTTCGCCTATTTCGTCCACGAGGATAAGCTGCACGCCCCGGCCAATGCCATTGCCCTGCGTCAAGCGCTTGGCATCACCCTGCCGGGCGATTGATCACAAGCCCGTTTCCCGCTGGAAGTCGCCGCGTCAGCGGTTTATCCAGCCCTCCTCACAGCGTCACCCAAGAGTTTCCAGCATGGCCGCATCGATCCTCCAACCGCTCGACAAGAAGTCGGCCGGCCTCGCCTTCGTCCTCGGCCTCGCCACCATCCTGGGCGCACTGGGCTCGCAATTCATCGGCGGCATGCAACCCTGTGAACTCTGCCTCGAACAGCGCATGTCCTACTATTATGGCCTGCCGATCCTGCTGGCCGTGCTCATCACCTGGAACCGCCTGCCGCTAGCGGTCTGGTACGTCGCCATGGCTATCGTGACCGCCATTTTCGTCTGGGGCACCTATATGGGCGCCTTCCATGCCGGCGTCGAATGGGGTTTCTGGCCCGGGCCCACCGCCTGCACCGGCGTCGGCGAATCCATGGATTTCAACGCGCTGAACAACATGACCCCGGTCATCGGCTGCGACGTCGTCCAGTTCCGCTTCCTCGGCATCTCGCTGGCCGGGTACAACGCCCTGATCTCGCTCGTCATCGTCGTGCTGCTCATCATCTCCATCGCCGCACAAATGGGTCGGCGTAACCGGGTCTAGCTATCCACGAGCGCCGAACCAAGATCTACCGCCGCTGAGAGGATGCGGCAGATCTGAATTTGCTCGGCGTGGACTGCATAGATGATCGCTAGCGACCATGGACCCGGCGCCGAAACGCCCGATGCTCGAAGCGGGGAAGCAATGCGAAGCGCATCGGGCCGGATGCTAGCTCGCTGCAGGCCTGATACAACTCATCGATAAATGTGAGCGCTCGATCCGGATTATCGAGGGCTATGTATCGGCCAATATGAAGCAGGTCGGTCTCAGCCAGGGGCAGAGAGTCGAACCTGCATCATGATGCCTTCTGCGTGGCACCCGCGGCAATTTGCTTTCTGACGCGTTGAAACGCCTGATCGATGGTGGATGACCTCCCAGCTTCGAAGTCATCAACGCCCGCCTGTATCTTCGCCTCAAGCTCCCGCAAATGCGCCTCGCGCTCCTGCACCAGCCTCACGCCTTCGCGCAAAACCTCGCTCTTGGAATTGTAGCGCCCGTTCTCGACAAGATCGCTGACGACCTTTTCGAGATTCTCACCCAGTTCCGCACTGATGGCCACCCTAGCCTCCTTGTCCGACGCCCACCAATAATAGCGACCAATCGACAAGTCCTACGGCTCCAGCTCGATATCCCAGTAAAGGTAGTCCAGCCAGCTCTGGTGCAGGTGGTTGGGCGGGAAGGCCCGGCCATTATTGTGCAGGTCGTGCACGGTGGGGTGATACGGCGCCTGATGCGGAAACATGCGGATTTCGCTCGGCATCCGGTTGGCCTTGCGCAGATTGCACGGTGCGCAGGCCGCCACGACATTCTCCCAGGTCGTCTGGCCGCCCTTGGAGCGCGGAATGACGTGATCGAAGGTCAGGTCGTCCTTGGAGCCGCAATACTGGCATTGGAAACGATCGCGCAGGAACACGTTGAAGCGAGTAAACGCGGGATGCCGCGCCGGTTTCACATAATCCTTCAGCGAGACCACGCTGGGCAGCTGCATTTCGAAGCTGGGCGAGTGGATGATCGTATCGTAATTGGACACGATATTGACGCGGTCGAGGCACACGGCCTTGATCGCATCCTGCCAAGACCAGAGCGACAGCGGATAATAGCTGAGCGGCCTGAAATCGGCGTTCAGCACAAGCGCGGGACAGGCCTCAGGCGACACGTGGATCGTCACTTGAGTCTCCCGGAACGGGAATCGAGTAAGTCCATAGCTCCCTTATAGTAAGCCCTTTGTGTCAGGGCTGTGAAGCGGGGACGAAGCGCTTTATTTCGCTGCGACGCGGGCGATGAAATCGGTGGCGAAGGCCAGCCCGTCCGGCGCAATGCCATGCCCCACATCGAGGCTGACGTGATAGCTCACCTCATAGCCTGCCAGCCGCAGCGCCACCTCCGCATCGGCGCTGAACTCCGGATCGACCACCTCATCCATGTCGCCATGCACAAGGCAGACCGGCGGCTTGGCGAAAGCCGTGCTGCCAAATCCTTCCGGCGGCACGAACGCACCCGAAAACCCGATCACACCCATCAGCGGCCGATCCAGCGAAAGCCCTACATGCAGCGCCATCATCGCGCCCTGGCTGAACCCGGCAAGGATCGTCTGTTCCGGCCCAATGCCGGTCTGGCTCCACAGGTCCTCGAGGAATTGGACGAGCACCGGCCTGGCCGCCTTCACCCCCTCTTGCCGGCTGGTCAGCCGGTCGCCCTCAAAGGCAATGTCGAACCATTGAAAGCCCGATGCCAGCTGCCGGCATTGCTCGGGCGCGTTCGGCGATACGAACAGCGCATCGGGCAGCACGCCCTGCCAATGCGGCGCGAGCCCGATCAGATCGCTGCCGTCGCTGCCATAGCCGTGCAGCAGCACGACGGCCTGCTTGGGCAAGTCGCCGGAGGCGGGCGGGAGCATGGGACCGGAGAGTTTTGGCGGCATGGGGAACCCTGAGAAACGGTTCGCGCACCCTGCCCGCATGGGCGACAAAAATCCAGCATGGAAAGCGCCCGGCGAGGGAGGTCGATCGCCGGGCGAAGTTGGCAGTCAGGATCGTCTTCCCCCACGACGGCCTCGGCAGCGGGCCGCCGGGGATCATGCTAGAAGTGATAGTTGAGCGCGGCTCTGACCGAATGCATGCTTGCCGTGAACCGCTCGGTGTCACCCCCACCGCCGAGAATGCCACCCAGGCCGGCGGGCGCCGTTACGTCAAGGCTGCCCAGATCCACGTAATTGTATTCAAGGCCAAGCGACACGGCCTCGGTCAGCTTCTTCTCGACGCCAATGCCGATGACCGCTCCAACACGCAACGCGTCGGTCGTGCTGCCGGACGTATAGGTACCGTTGGGCAGGAACGGTGCAGGATCATTGCTATCGAGGGAAAACGTGGACGAGGACACCGCGCTCAGGTCGGCAACGGCGACACCGGCCTTGCCGTAGACCAGCCAACCATCGAAATCCATGCCGGCCCTGCCCGCGAACGTGGTCAGCCAGTCGATGGAAAACTCAGTGCGCTCATCAGCAGCAAGGTTCGTAAAGTCGGCGCCGTCGACCTGGTTGAGCACAAGATTGCTCCCGCGCGCCTTGTTGAAGCCGCCCAGGGCCAGAGCCCCCTCGACGCCGAACACGAAGTTGTCGAACTGATAGTTGTAGCCAACCTGCAATCCGCCAAACAAAGCCTGGAACCGCTCGTTGTAATCGCTGTTGCCTATGGTCAGGAACTCTCCCGGATTATTCTCGACCGTCACTGGCGCCATAGTGGTCGATGTGGCAATCGCCGTATCGAGGCCATAGCCCGCGAACACGCCTGCATAAAAGCCGGTCCAGTCCACAGCCTCCTGCGCCATTGCCGGTCCTGCCAGCCCGCCCGCCATAAGGCCCACGGCCAAGCAGGCCCCGCGCGACACCAATCCACCCATTTCAATCTCCGGCTGCCAGATACAACAGCCGCAAAATCCCCTGCTTCGATGCCTTGCCGCATCCTTCATATGAATGATTTTTACGCGGTATCAGCCGCTTATCGAGAGATGTGGTCAAACGGCCACATCACCGCCCTTCGAGTCTGTCACTGGTTCAAGGGCCGAACGCATGGCTGCCCTTGAGCAGCGCCACCAGCTCGCTCTGCTGGTGCGTTCCGGTCTTGCGGAAGATCTGCGACAGGTGGGTTCGGGCCGTCGCCATGGCGATGTGCCGCCCTTCGGCCGCCGCCTTGAGCGACTTGCCCGCCGCCAGGTCGGTCGCCAGGCCGGCCTCGGCCGCCGACAGGTCGAACAGGCCCCTCAGCACCGCGTCGCTTGGCACATTGCCTTCCGCCGAATAGCCGCTGATTGCGACAAGGGCGGTGCCGCGCTCGAAAATGTCGCTGGCCGATCGGTATAGCGGAATGACATGGATCACGCCGGCCCGCTCCGTCTGCCTGCCGCGCAGCGGAAACGAACGGACTTGCGGCGGCGACGCCTGGTTCACGCCCGCCAGGGCCGCTCGCAGCAGCCGCTCGACCTCGCGATCCCATGCGGCGAGACGCCCGAAGGCTGCCGGTCGCAGCACGTCGCTCAGCGTCTCGAACAGCGCATTATTGGCGATGACAACGCCATTGGCCGCTATGACCGCGGCTGGTATCCCCATGACACTCATGGTCGCCACGCTGGCCTCCGCCCGCGCCAGTCGCAGCCGTGTCGCCAGAAGGGCGGCCCGCGCCAGATGGGGTCGCAAATCGTCGAGCAGGGCGATATCGGCCTGAGCAAAGTTGTCCTGCTCTGCCGGCCGCACGAAATTGAAGACGACGAGTTCCCCGCCCGGCATCGTGATCAGCGACCCGGCCTGCCAGGCCGTTCCGACTTCATGCAGGTCTGGTTCGGCGAATTCCGTTTGCCGCTCATCGTCGGTGGTGAAGCGGCCCTGCTCCATAAATCCCGCATAATTGAGCCGCAGCGCCCGATCGATCCTGGGGTTGTCGTACCAGTATTGGCTGGCGGCAAACGCCTGCATGAATTCGACTAGGTTGGGCGTGACGGCATACAGCGGCGGCAAACGGCGGTCGGTGATCGTGAACGCTCCCGACGAGGCACCCACAAGCGCGGCAATATCGGTTAGCGTTGCCGACCACAATTCAGGCACGAAGGCGGTTTCATAAATCCGGTCGATCAGGTTCAAGGGCCCGGTTCTCCCGGCTGCTCGGGCGGCGTGAAGGTGTGGCTACCCTTGAGCAGCGCTACCAATTCGCTCTGCTGGCGCGTCCCCGTCTTGCGAAAGATCTGCGCCAGATGCGTTCGGGCCGTTGCCACCGAAGTCCCGCGTTGCTGCGCCACCTCCTGCACGGTGCTCCCCTTGGCTAGTTCGGCCGCGACACCGGCCTCGGCCGCCGAAAGGTCGAACAGCCCACGCAACACGGCATCCGAGGGCACATTGCCGTCGAGGGCATAGCCGGTCACGGCAACCATGGCAGAACCGCGCTCGAATATATCGCTGGCCGATCGCAACAGCGGGATGACATGAACCACGATGGCCCGCCGACCTTCTTTCCGGCGCACCGGAAACGACCGGATATGGGGCGGCAGCTCCCGGCCCGGACCCGGCAGCGCCGCCTGCAGCAGCCGGTCGACGTCCCTGTCGCCCGCGACCATGCGCCCGAACGCCGCCGCACGCAGCACATCGCCAAGCGTTTCGAACAAGGCATTGGTCGAAACCACGACGCCAGACGCCATGACGATAGCGGCGGGAACCCCGACCGCGTTCATCGCGTCGACGCTGGCCTGTGCCCGTTCGAGTTTGAGCCGGGCCCCGATCAGGCCGGCCCGCGCCAGGTGCGGACGCAGGCTGTCGAAACGCGCAACATCGAGCTCGGAATAGTTTGGCTCGCCCACCAGCCGCTCGAAACTGAACAATACGGTTTCCCCGGCCGGCAGTTCGACCACCGAGCCGATCTGCCACCCGACGCCCATAGCTTCGAGATTGCGTTCCGAAAACTCATGGAGCCGTTCCTCCTGCGTAGAGAACTGACCCACCTCGAGAAAGCCCGTATAGTTCTTGCGGCGCATGCGCTGCAGCCGGGTGTTTTCGTACCAGTGATGCGTCTGGGCAAAGGCGCTCAGCGTGTCGATAATATTGTCCGTCGCCGAATAGAGTGGCGGCAGGCGCCGGTCGACGATCAGCATGGCCCCGGACCAGGCTCCGCCAAAGGCAGCTGCCTCGGTCAAGGCCGCCGGCCAAAGCTCAGGCACGAAAGCGGCTTCATAGATCCGGTCAAGTACGTTCAATCGTTCAATGCCCTTGCCGCAAGATGTGGTCGGACGTCGGCCCATTAGAAACAAAAGGGATAGGCAAGACCGAGAGCAGCAGTGATACCAATTGGCTCTGCTGACCCGTGCCTGTCTTGCGGAATATCTGCATCAGATGCGTTCGCGCCGTTGCCAGGGACACGCCGCGTGCGCTTGCCGCCTCGGCCACGGTCTGCCCCATGGCCAGCGCCGCGGCGAGTTGCGCCTCCTTGACCGTCAGGTCGAACATGCTGCGAACACGGTCTTCGAAGCCCGGCGTCAACCGGCGCGACAGATCCTGTATTCCCAGATAGGCACCGTGGAGCGCTGGCAATCCTTGAACGAAGAGATTGTCAGCCGGCACGATTGAGAGGGCAAAGGCGCTACTGCCGTCCATGGAAGCGACGATCATGTCCGACCCCCGCCTCAGGCATGGGTCGATTGAGCACGCGGCTTGCAGCGCCCGCAAGAACTGCCGGGTCTGACTGGCTTGACCCAGGCTGAGCGCCCCGTGCCGGACCGTTATGGCAGGCCAGGGTTCTGTCAGCATGGCGTCAGCGGCGTCATTGGCCCAGACCAGCCTGGCGTCCGGATCGACAGCCATCCAGCCCACACCCTGCGCATTGAGCACATGTCCGGTCTGTTCCAGCTGGGCCCGGGCCAGGCGCGCATGCAGGTCCATCACCTGCGCCAATGTCCCGTTCAGCGCCGTCAGGATCGCGCTTTCTCGCCGGGTGTATTTTGGTGCCCGCCCGCCCCGGCTGAACATGAAATAAGCCGAGATACCATCGCGCGAGGTTAGATTATGCACCCCGCCGCTATGCTGGTGCTGCGGGCGCATCCAGCCGTCGAAGAGCCCGGATTGCTCGAAATGGGGAAGGGCGCCGTCCAGAATAACATCGCCCTGGCGCGATATTCGCAGGGCCGGCGTGAAGGGGTCGCCACCCTCGACTTGCAGATCGAGGTAGAGCTGCTTGTACTTCTCGCCGCAGTCGCCATAGAGCTGGACATGGTTGCCGACGCGCTGGTCGATCACCGCCAGGGCGACCAAATCCGAGCGAACCACCTCGCGCAGCTTTCTCGCTGCCTGCGCCCATCCGTCCTGCCCGAGCACAGACTGGTACAACTGGACCTTGGTGTCCTCCAGCTCTGCAAACATTTCTTCAGCCATGGCAGCGCTTTCGCAATTGCAGGCCAATGTGCCATCCCGCCGCGGGCATGGCATCATTCAAATGAATGAGGTTATAACAAGATGAGGTTATAACAAGATGCCCTCGCGGTCACGCATGACGGCGAAATAGCGCCAAAACAGCAATGCGGCTGCGGACCGATGCGGCGTCCAGTGGCTCGCGATACCCACCATTTCCTTGATGGTCGGGCGCGCTTCCAGCCCTAATCCGTGCTGCACGGCCTTGAGCAGGGCCAGGTCGCCGGCCGGGAATACATCCGGATGGCCGGCGCAGAACATCAAGTACACTTCGGCGGTCCACGGCCCGATGCCCTTATGAGCCACGAGATAGCGCACCGCCTCCTCTGCCGTCAGGGTTTCGAGATGGTCGAAATCCAGCGCGCCGGCCGCCATGGCCTCGGCAATGGCCCGCACGGTGCGGAACTTGCCGCCAGAAAACCCGGTGGCCCGCACCTCTTCCTCGCTGAGGCTGAGATAGCTCACCGGATCGAGCGCCCCCGGCAGCAGTTCGAACCGGCTCCAGATCGCCCTGGCGCTCGCTACCGACAATTGCTGTCCGCAGATGACCTTGGCTATGCCGACAAATCCCGGCTCGGTGATGCGCGGCTGCACCGGACCGGCAAAGTCGCGCACCGCGGCCAAGCGTGGATCGATCCCCACCAGCATCTCGATGTGGCCGGCGATTGCCTCGACGCTGTCGAGGCGCGGTGACGGCTCGATCAAGCTCATGTAGTAATTCCCCGTGCCACGATCATCGTCAAAACCTGTCCTCCGCTTCGCCCCCAGCCCCAATGGGCTGTTGCATCTCGGCCATGCCTATTCGGCGCTCTATACCTGGAATGCGGCAAGGCTGCTGGGCGGGATTGCGCTGCTGCGGATCGAAGACATCGACATCGAACGCAGTAAACCCGAATTTGTCGACGCGATCCTCGAGGATTTGCGCTGGCTGGGGCTCGACTGGCCCGAACCGGTGCTGCGCCAGTCGCACCGTTTCGACCTCTATGCCGATGCCGGCAACCGCCTGCGCCAGCACGACCTGCTCTATCCCTGCTTCTGTTCCCGTAGCGAGATCGCTGCGGCCGCGGCGGGAACCGACCCGGAAGGCGCGCCACTCTATCCCGGCACCTGCAAGCACCTCGATCGCGGCCAGCAGATCGAACGGCTCGAACGCGGCGATCCCGTGCAGTTTCGCCTCGATACGGCAGGGGCCATCGACCGCGTCGGCATGCTGACCTTCACCATAGTCGGCCCGCTGGTCACCGATCGTCCGCAAATCCGCCATGCCCACCCCGAACGCTGGGGCGATGTCGTACTCCAGCGCAAGGGCACCCCGACCAGCTATCATCTCTCCGTTGTCGTCGACGACGCCGCCCAGGGCGTGACCCATGTCACGCGCGGACGAGACATGGAGGCGGGGACCGACATGCACGTGCTGCTGCAAATGCTGCTCGGCCTGCCCACCCCCATCTATCATTTCCACAAGCTCATTCTCGACGACGCTGGCCGCAAGCTGGCCAAGTCAAAGGGCTCGGAGAGCCTTCGCGACCTGCGCGCCAAGGGGTGGACGCCGGAGGATGTGAGGCGCGCTGTGGGGTTGGGCGGATAGACCGCCCGACGCGAAATGCATTTCCGCCGGCATTGCCCGGCTGTCCGGGCAATCCATCTTGCAATGCCCCTTCAACCATGGATCACCCGGACAAGCCCGGTGATGACGCCGTGGTGAGGCTGCGACGCAACCTAGGCCGCCGCCCTCTGCGCCAGATACGGCTTCACCGTTTCGGCCACCGCGACCGCGAAGGGCGTACCGAAATCGGGGCCCAGCATCGCGTCGAGCCGGGGGTCGACCAGCTCCATCGAGTTGTTCCAAAGGTAGCGCATCTTGACCACCTCCCGAATGACGCCATTGGCGAGGCCCATGGCCTGGAGGAAAATCCACGGTAGCGGCGCCACCTTGAGCGGCGTCGGCGAGGCCGCGACAATGGCGTCCATCAGCGCGCCATGAGTCGCATAATGCCCGGCGAAGTGGAAATTCTCGAATGCGCTCAGCTCGCCCCGCTTTTCGGCCAGCACCGCAAAGGCGCGGCCAAGGTCGGGCAGATAGGCCCAGGCGTGACCAACCTTCAGATCGGCCATGTGGTAGACCTTGCCCTTCTTGATCTCCATCATCATGGCCTGATCGTACCAGTCGCCCACATTGCCCGGTGCATAGAAATCGCCGGCCCGCAGGATGATGGTCTGGAACTTGCCCGCCTTGGACGCTGACTTCAGCATGTCTTCCTGCCGCACCCGGATGGCGCCGCGCGGCGTCTGCGGATGCTGCGTCGTCGACGGCGCCATGCGCCGATCGGTAGCGGCGTAATTATAGACATTGCCGGGATAGAGCATGGTCTTGCCGCTATCACCCATGGCGGTGATCACTGTCGCCAGTTGCGCCTCGGCGCGGCCCTTGTCCCATTTGTCATATGGCAGGTTAAGCGCGTTGACGACGATCTCGGCGTCGGCGATTGCCGCCCGCAGGTCGGCCAGGCTCCCCGCATCGCCCTGGATGAAGGTCACGCCCGCGATCGGCTGCCTGTTGGACCGGCCGAAGCCGCTGACCGTGAAACCGGCCTCATGAAACGCCTTGGCGGCGTGGTGGCCGATATGGCCGTTAATGCCCAGAACCGTGACTTTGCCCTTGCTCATCGACTGTCTCCGTTTGTTGATGGACACAGCATCGGCCATTCAATAACGTTGCGATATCCGCTGATTGTGTAGGTTTGGCATTCAATTATGAATAGAGAACCGGATTGGGCGCTGTGGCGCAGCTTTTCTGCCGTCGTCGCCAACGGTTCGCTCTCGGCCGCGGCGCGTGAGCTCGGCCTCAGTCAGCCCACGGTCGGCCGCCATGTCGAGACGCTTGAGGCCGATCTCGGCCTGACGCTCTTCGAACGCACGCTCTCGGGGCTTAAACCCAACGTCACGGCATTGCGCATCTATGAGCCGGTGGCGCAGGCCCAGGCATCGCTGGCCGAGGCCGCCATCATGGCCGAGGGGGCCCAGGCCGAGTATGGCGGCACGGTACGCATCACCGCCAGCGTCATCATCTCGACCTATGTACTGCCCCGGCTCCTTGCCGCCATCCGCGAGCGCTACCCGGCCATTGCACTTGAGATCGTTCCCTCAGATTCGGCCGAAAACCTGCTGCTGCGCGAAGCCGATATCGCCATCCGCATGTTCCGCCCGACCCAGCTCGAACTGGTCACCAAACATCTCGGGGACCTTCCGCTCATCGCCACGGCCCACCAGAACTATCTCGACCGTCGCGGCACGCCGGCCACGGTTGCCGATCTCTATGGTCACGACATGATCGGCCTCGACCGCTCCGACGCCATCATCGCCCATGCCACAAAGATCGGCCTGCCGTTGCGCCGCGATAACTTCGTTCTGCGCTCAGATGACCAATGCCACCTCTGGGAAGTGATGAAAGCCGGACTCGGCGTCGGCTTCGCCCAGGCCAGTCTCGTGCGCCACACGCCCGGCATGGTGGCGCTGCCGCTCGACCTCGCCATCCCGCCGCTCGAAGTCTGGCTCACCACCCACAGGGAATTGTTCACGTCCCATCGGATTCGTGCCATCTATGACGCATTGGCCGAGGGTCTTCACACCTATATCAATAGCTAGAACCGATCGATCCCGGCCCCGGCCGGAGATGGCAAGTTCCAGGCCCAGCCGCGCAGGATCCCATGCAGACCGCTCTCAATATCGCTATCGCTCTCGCTTTGCTCTTCGTTGTCGTCGTGCTCGGCATGGGCCTGTGGAACATGCTCAAGGGCGGACCCGGCAATACCAGCCAGCGCCTGATGCGCCTGCGCGTCATCGGCCAGGCCGTTGCTCTGGTGCTGCTGCTGGGCGCGCTCTTCCTCTTCGGCGGCCAGCGCTAGAGGCATAATGGTCAAGCTCAACGTCATCTACACCAAGACCGGCGACGACGGCACCACGGGCCTCGTTCGCGGCCCCCGCCGGCCCAAATATGACCTGCGCGTTGAAGCCTATGGCACGGTCGACGAGGCCAATGCCACCATCGGCCAGGCCCGCATCCACACCACCTCCATGCCCAAGATCGACATGATCCTGGGCCGCATCCAGAACGATCTCTTCGATGTCGGCTCCGATCTCGCCACTCCCGGCGCCGACGATCCGGACGCCGAGCATCCCTCATTGCGGGTGCGCCCGGTCCAGACCGAGTTTCTCGAAAAACAGATCGACCACTTCAACGCCGACCTCGAGCCGCTGCGTAGCTTCGTCCTGCCTGGTGGTACCCCGCTGGCGGCGGCGCTGCATGTCGCCCGCACCGTGACCCGGCGCGCCGAGCGCATCACCGTCGAACTGGCCGCCACCGAGGACACCAATCCCGAGGCCGTGCGCTACCTCAACCGCTTATCGGACCTGCTCTTCGTGATGGCCCGCGTCGCCAATGCCAATGGCACGCGCGACGTGCTCTGGGTGCCAGGGGTCTACGGCGACGTCAAGAAGTAGCGGGCCGATGTTTCTGCCTCTGCACGACGCCAACCCGATCCGCCACATCCGGTTTCCCTTCGTCAACTACAGTCTCATCGCCTTCACCACACTCTGCTTCCTGGTCCAGGCCGTGTTGCCGCAGGCCGCCTTCGACCAGGCGACCATCGATTTCGGCATGATCCCGATCGTGGTCCGCGATGTTTATCCGCAGCCCGTGCCGTGGCTGCCCGATTGGGCGACGCTCTTCACCTATGTGTTTCTGCATGCCGACTGGCTGCATCTGCTGAGCAATATGCTGTTTCTCTGGATCTTCGGCGACAATATCGAAGACGCCATGGGACACGTGAAATTCTTCCTGTTCTACCTGGCCTGCGGCGTCTGCGCCGCGCTGGCGCACCTGGCCTTCAATTTCGATGGCAATGGCCCGCTGATCGGCGCATCAGGCGCGGTCGCCGGCGTCATGGGGGCCTATGTGCTGCTCTACCCGCATGCCCGCGTGCTGGTCCTGGCGCGTATCGTCATTCCGATCCCCCTGCCCGTTCCGGCCTTCTGGATGCTCGGCTTTTGGCTGGCGACGCAGCTCTTCTATGTGCTTGTCGGCTCGGACCAGCCGGTGGCCTGGTGGGCCCATCTCGGCGGTTTTGCCGCCGGCATCATCCTTGCCGCCGGCTTTAGGCGGCGTGAGGTGGCGCTTCTGGGTGGCCGCTGACCGGCCGCAACAGCAGCACATCGCCGGCAAACGCCACGCGATTGCGCCCGCTGCGCTTGGCCGCATAAAGCGCGGCATCGGCCTGCACGAAGAGATCGGCGGCGGGCAGCGTTCCCGGCGCTACGGCGACGCCGAAACTCGCCGTGATCCGGATGACCTGCCCCTCCCAATGGATTTCGAGCGTCTCGATCGCCTGGCGCAACCGGTCGGCGATCTGCCGCGCCAAGGCCAGCCCGGTATCGGGCAGCAGTACCGCCAGTTCCTCACCGCCCAAGCGCGACAGCAGGTCGCGATTGCGCATATTGGCCCGCAGGATCATCGATACCTGCTGCAGCACATAGTCGCCCGCGGCATGACCATGGGTGTCGTTGACGACCTTGAAATGATCGAGGTCGAGGATCAGCAGCGCCGCCTCCGCCTCGGGCGGCCGCAGGCCGGCCACGCCGCGTTCGAAGGCGCGCCGATTGGGCAGCGCCGTTAGCGGGTCGGTAAGCGCCCGCGCCTTCCACTGCCGCTCGCGGCTGATCTGATTGAGTTCGCGATCGACGAACAATCCCAGCAATATCGACGCCGCCACCGAAGCGGTAACCATATAGGGCGCGATCAGGCTGAGCAGCGACCATATGCTGGCATAGCCCATGGCGACGCCGGTCAGCAGGTAGCAGGAAACCACCAACCCGAGCACGACCAGGTGGTGCATTTTGACACGGCCCTTGGGACGCAGGAAGTAGCGCCAGCCGAGGCCGAGCGCGGCTGCGGCAGCAATGCCGATCGCGCCGGGCATCGCGCCCATGCCGCCCAGCCACACCCGGTAGCCCGCCGCCAGCACCAGCGCCACCAGGGCTGCCGGCCAGCCGCCGAAGGCCGCCGCGAAACCCACGATGAGGGCGCGCGCATCCACCATCACGCCGTCGCCAATCCGCGCCGGCGCCATCATGGCGATGACCGCGCCCGAACCGAAGATCAGGCCATGCGTGATCGATGTGATGGTTTTGGGCCACTTCTGGCGTTCCACCGCTCCAAAGGCGATCGCCATCAACGCCAGCAGGCTGACGCCGTGAACCAGTGTAATGAAGAGTTCCTGAACGAGCATGTCGCCTAACCACAGAGCAAGCCGTAATGCCCATCTGGCTGGATAAACGTAAGTGAGCCATAAACTTAGCCATCCGCAAGGCCGTCACTGTGCGATAGCGTTAACGGTTGGTAAAGCGCCTGCGGTGCCTACAAGTTTCACCAAATCGCCACGATTGACCAAGGCTTTGTTTACACCTGAGGCCTAGATTTCGCGGTGGACTATCAGCACAGGAGGTCCGGATGAACTCAGATCTCTCGATGCAGATGGTGGCGATGAACACCATGGCGACCCAGAACAGCATTCAGATCGCGGTGTTCAAGAAAGCCCATGAGATGCAGGCGGATCTGCTCAACAATCTCATGCAGACCGCACTGTCCGCCCCACCGCCCGGCCAGGGCCTCAAGGTCGACAAGCAAGCCTAGGCCATGAGCAACGCGCTCGGCATCGGCCCCGCCGTCATGATCAACCGCATTGTCGATCGCACCGACACGCCTGCCGACGCGCAGATGGCCAAGGTCGCAGAATTGCGCATGGACCTCGAATTGGCCGTGGACGCCGCGCAGGCCGCCGACGCCCGGGTCAGTCCGACCGGCGAGGCCGACGCGCCGGTGATCTCCTCCGGCGCGGTTGTTGATCGCCTGATCTAGGCGCCGAGCTCGATCAGCTTCTCGATCACCGCTTCCCCATCCGGGCTATTCCACTCCGCCGGTCCCTGCAGCACCGCCAGCTCGCAGCCATTCTCATCCAGCACCAGCGTCGCCGGCAGCCCCACCGCCACCGCCTGCTGCTTCAGTCGCTCGAAAGCCGCAAACGTATTATCGGCATAGAGCGGCAGGTTGGCGAACTGGTTCTCGTCGAGAAACCCCTGCGCCTTCTCCAACCCGCCTTCGCCGATATCGAGATTGATGGGCAGCACCATGAAGGCATCCGAATTGTATTTGGTGGCGATGGCATCAAGCGCGGGCATTTCCTCGCGGCACGGCACGCACCAGCTCGCCCAGAAGTTGACCAGCAACGCCTTGCCCTTGAAATCGGCAATGGTCATCGCCTTGCCCGAAGCATCCTTGAAGGCCAGCGTGGCATAGCCGCGCCCTTCGCCGGTGCCATTGAGCGCCGCCAGCTCACCCACCGCCGCGTCGCCAATAGCCGTCGCCGCCGCTTCCTGCACCGGGCATTCCTTGGCCTGTCCCGGATTGCCGAGCCACACCCACGCCGCTATAGCTACGCCCAATCCCGCCACACCCAGGACAGTCAACAGCCGCACCCGGCTCGAAGCTCCCCGGCGGGGCACGTTGGTATCGGTCATAACAGGTCTCCGAGGTCGTCGAATGAGCAACAAGATGTGGGGCGGACGGTTCGCCACCGGCCCCGACGCCATCATGGAAGAGATCAACGCCTCGATCGGTTTTGACCAGCGTCTGTTCCGCCAGGATATTGCCGGATCGATCGCCCATGCCACAATGCTGTCAGAGACGGGCATTCTGACGCAGCAGGATCGCGACAGCATCGTCGCCGGTCTATCCGACGTGCTGGCCGAAATCGAGAGTGGCAGCTTCACGTTCTCGCGCGCGCTGGAAGACATTCACATGAATGTCGAAAGCAGGCTGCGCGAAAAGATCGGCGATGCTGCCGGCAGGCTGCACACGGCCCGTTCGCGCAACGACCAGGTCGCGACCGATTTCAAGCTCTATGTCCGCGACACCATCGACACCCTGGTGGTGCAGGTCCACGCGCTCCAGCTCGCTCTGGTGACCCGCGCCGAGGAAGAAGCCGAGACCATCATGCCCGGCTTCACCCACCTGCAAAGCGCCCAGCCGGTCACCTTCGGCCACCACCTGCTCGCCTATGTCGAAATGCTCGGCCGCGACGCCGGCCGCCTGCTCGACGCCCGCAAGCGCCTGAACGAAAGTCCTTTGGGATCAGCGGCTTTGGCCGGAACGCCCTACCCCATCGACCGCCATATGACGGCCGAAAAGCTGGGCTTCGACCGCCCCACCGCCAACAGTCTCGACGCCGTCTCCGACCGCGACTTCATCCTTGAAACCCTGGCCGCCGCCTCGATCTGCGCCATGCATCTTTCCCGCTTCGCCGAGGAAATGGTGATCTGGAGCAGCGCCCAGTTCGGCTTCATCCGGCTTTCGGACAAGTTCACCACCGGCTCCTCGATCATGCCGCAGAAGCGCAACCCCGACGCAGCCGAGCTGGTTCGCGCCAAGATCGGCCGCATCCTCGGCGCGCTGACCAGCCTGCTCGTGGTGATGAAGGGCCTGCCGCTGGCCTATTCCAAGGACATGCAGGAAGACAAGGAAGTCGCCTTCGACGCCCTCGATTCGCTGTCACTTTCACTGGCCGCCATGACCGGCATGGTCGGCGATCTCACCGCTAACAGGGAGCGGATGCGCGCTTCGGCCTCGGCAGGCTTCTCGACCGCGACCGATATCGCCGACTGGCTGGTGCGCCAGCTCAACATCCCCTTCCGCGACGCCCACCACATTACCGGGCAGATCGTCGCGCTGGCCGAGCAGAAGGGCACCGGTCTCGAGGGCCTCACCATCGAGGACTTCAAATTCATCGACCAGCGCATCGATAGCCGCATCCACAAGGTGCTGACCGTCGAAGCCTCGGTCGCCGCCCGCCAATCCTATGGCGGCACAGCCCCGGCCAATGTGCTCGTTCAGGCCGCCCGCTGGAAGACCCTCCTCACCGGCCAGCCGCACGAACCGCGCCCATTGAGCAAGAAGAAGTCATCTGGGCACGGCGATGGCGGGGTTGAGTAAAGCAGGATGTTGCGCCAATCATTGCCTCCAATAGGCATTGTTGGAGCCACACACACGGTGTCACCCCGGCTTTGAGCCGGGGCCCATCCTGAAATCTCAAGATGAATCCCGACTCAAGGCCGGGATGACATCGATGTGGCGGGAGCAGCACTAGGTGACAAAACCGAACCGACAAATGCGCCTCACCGAGCGCCATGTCGGCTATCTGCAGCCGCTCGAAACCTCCGAAGACCTGCCGCCACCGCCAGCGGGAATGCGCGCAGCGACGGCGGGCGACCACGTCCAAACCACCAACACCCTGCTCGGCCCCGACCGCAACCACGACGAAGTCTGGATCTTCGCCTATGGCTCGCTGATCTGGAAACCGGCCTGTGATTTCGTCGAGATGCGCACCGGCCTGGTGCGCGGCTGGCACCGCTCGTTCTGCCTGGGCTGGAATAACCGCTTTCGCGGCTCCGATCAAACCCCCGGCCTGATGCTGGCGCTCGACCGCGGCGGCGCTTGCAACGGCGTGCTCTATCGCCTGCCACCAGGTCGTATCGATGAGAACATGACCAAGCTGCTGGAGCGCGAAATGGGCTGGCTGCCCTCGCCCTTCCCGCCGCGCTGGATCAATGTGCGCAGCGGCGACCGCATCATTCGGGCCATCACCTTCTGCATCGACCGCCATTCCGGCCGCTATGTCTCAGGCCTTTCCATCGACCGCATCGCGGACGTGCTGGCAACGGCCGTCGGCACGCGCGGCTCGATGGCCGAATACCTCTTCGCCACCGTGCGGCACCTCGAAGACATGGGCATTCACGATCCCCACCTCTGGCAACTGCAATCGCTTGTCGCGGACCGTATCGAGGCCGCTTATGAAGCGGATCGATAAGTCTTGCTTCCGTTTTTGACGGGCTTGGCATAGGGATTTCTCCCGAAATCATCAGCACTCGCGGTGTCATTCCGGCGCAGGCCGGAATCCATCCTGAGATGCAGTAAATCCCTCGATCTCAGGATGGACCCCGGCCTTCGCCGGGGTGACATGGTGGGGTGTGGGCAGATCGAGAGCAAAATGGTCCACCATTTCGAACATCGCGGCGACACGCTTTTCGCCGAGGACGTCAACCTCAATGACCTCGCCGCCCAGGTCGGCACGCCGTTCTATGTCTATTCCTCTGCCACGCTCCGCCGCCATGTGCGCGTGGTGAAGGCCGCCTTCGACGGCATACCCACCCTCTTGGCCTATGCCATGAAGGCCAATTCCAACCAGGCCGTGCTCAAGCTCATGGCCTCCGAAGGCGCCGGCGCCGACGTGGTGTCGTTGGGCGAGCTCGAGCGCGCCCTCGCCGCCGGTATTGCCCCGGACATGATCGTCTTTTCTGGCGTCGCCAAGACCGTCGCCGAAATGCGCCGCGGCCTTGAGGCCGGCATCAAGTGCTTTAATGTCGAAAGCGAGCCCGAGCTCGAACGCCTCTCCATGGTCGCTTCCGACATGGGCAAGACCGCCCACGTGTCCGTCCGCATCAACCCCGATGTCGATGCCCGCACCCATGCCAAGATTTCCACCGGCAAGGCCGAGAACAAGTTCGGCATTCCCTATATCAGGGCCCGCGACGTCTATCGCCGCATCGCCGAACTCCCCAATATCGAGGCGGTGGGCGTCGATATGCATATCGGCAGCCAGTTGACCGATCTCGAGCCTTTCGGCACCGCCTTTGGTCTGATGGCGGAACTGGTGATGGCGCTCAAGGCCGACGGCCATGACATCCGCCATGTCGATGTCGGCGGCGGTCTCGGCATTCCCTACAATGTTGATGAAACCGCCCCGCCACTGCCGACCGCCTATGCCGCCGTGGTCCGCGACAAGATCGGCCAGCTCGGCTGCACCCTGGTGATCGAACCCGGCCGCCTGCTGGTCGGCAATGCCGGCATCCTCGTCACCAAGGTCGAATACGTGAAGGAAGGCGGCACCAATTTCGTCATCGTCGATGCGGCGATGAACGATCTGATCCGCCCCACGCTCTACGAAGCCCACCACGACATCGTGCCGGTCAACCACTCGAACCTCGCCCCGATCACCGCCGACATTGTCGGCCCGGTCTGCGAGACCGGCGATTACCTCGCCAAGGCCCGCACCATGCCCGGCGTGAAGGAGGGCGACCTGCTCGCCGTGATGAGCGCCGGCGCCTATGGCGCGGTCATGGCCTCGACCTATAATTCCCGCGCCCTGATCCCCGAAGTGCTTGTTGACGGCGACCGCTTCCACGTCATCCGCCCACGCAAGTCGCTGGACGAACTGATCGCGCTCGATAGCGTACCTGACTGGCTCTAAGCCGCCAGCGTGGTGTCATCCCGGCGCAGGCCGGGATCCATGTCCGCATCTATCGACGGGTTTGGGGTACCTTCGGGGCATGGATTCCGGCCTACGCCAGAATGACCGGTTGGTGTTGAAGCCCTCCTGCCACCCCTTGTCAGCGCACCTGACCCATAGTCTCCTCACCCGAGGAGACCCGCTATGCCGCAGACACTTTCCGACCGCCAGCTCAATCGCGCCACCCTGGCGCGGCAATGGATGTTGGAGCGCAGCGCGGTCTCCATTCCGGACGCCATCGCCTTTCTGCTCGGCTTGCAGGCGCAGACCAGCGCCGGCCCCTATCAGGGCCTGTGGAATCGTCTGGCCGGCTTCCGCCACCAAGACCTCACTGCGCTGATCGTGGACAAATCGCTGCTCCGCGCCACCACCATGCGCACCACGCTCCACCTGCATACCGCCGCCGACATGCGCTCCATGCGCCCGGTCATGCAGGCCGTGCTCGATCGCACTTGGAACTCCACCTTCAGCAGGCGGGTCGCCGGCGCCGATCGCGATGCCGTTCATCGCCGCGGCGTCGAGCTGCTCGATCAGGGCCCGCTGACCAGCGGCGCCCTGGGCAAGGCGCTGGCCGAGACCTGGCCCGAAGCCGAACCTTTGGCGCTGGCGCAATGGCTGCATTGCCGCGAAACCCTGATCCAGATCCCGCCCACCCGGGTCTGGGGCCATGGCGGCGCGCCGCTGCTGAGCCGCATCGAAAACTGGACCGGCAAAGCCCTCGACGAGGCCATCGCTTTGCCCGACCTCGTGCGGCGCTACCTCGCCGCCTATGGCCCGGCCAGCGTCATGGACATGCAGAGCTGGTCGGGCCTCACCAAGCTCGCCCCCGCCTTCGAGGCGCTTAGGGGTGAACTGATCGAATTCGCCGGCGAGGATGGCCGCATCCTCTATGACATCCCCGATGGCCTCCGCCCCGATGCGGATACACCAGCGCCGGTCCGCTTCCTGCCCGAATACGACAATGTCTGGCTCGGCTTTGCCGATCGCTATCGCATCCAGCCGCAATTGGCCAAGGATCGGATGGTGCTGGTCAATGGCTATGTCGCCGCCTACACCGTGGACGGCTTCATCGCCGGCAACTGGACCATGACCCGTAAGAAGGACGTGCTTGCTATCACCATCCTGCCGTTTCGCCAGCTCACCCCGGCGGAGACAGTCGATGTCGAGGCCGAGGCGCGCGCCACCGGGGCATTCCTGAGCGAGGGTAAGGGGACGGTCGATGTGGAATGGCGACCGATCGTCGAAGCGTGATTACTGCTCTCGCGCCTGCCGGCCGAGCGAGACCACTTCCACCGGCTTGCCAGCCAGCGCATCGTCGATCTTGGCCAGGAGGTCGGCCAGCGTGAACGGCTTGACGATGACGTCATAGATCAGTGCATCGAGGCCATGCGCCCGCTCGCGCTGATCGGCAAAGCCGGTCATCAGCACGATGATGATATCGGGGTATTTGGCTGCCACATGCAGCGCCAGCGCGATGCCGTCCATGATCGGCATCTTGATATCGCTGAGCAGCAGATCAAAGCGCCCGTTCTCGGTGTCGGCCGTCTCAGCCGCCAGCCCGCCATCCTCTTCGGCGACCACTTCATGGCCTTTCATGGTCAGGGCGCTGACCACGAATGCGCGCACGGAGGGATCGTCTTCGGCAACGAGAATGCGGGCCATCAGGGATGCTCCGGTACAGATGGGGGAGAAGCCGGCGCGGCGCCGTGACCGGCCTCCGCTGCGGCGGGTTCGATTGCGACGGCGGGCCCGGCCGGCGCGGTTTCTGTCGCCGGGCGGCTGTCGCGAACGGTGAAGCCCCCGGCAAAACTGAGCCGCACGCGCGAGGCATCGCCGGGCGGCAGGGTCAACTGGGTGTCGAACGTGGCCCGTTCACCCGCCATCAGGTCTCGCACCGATGGCGTAACGCTCCATTCATAGACGCCCTCGCCATTGGCGCCGATCAGCGTCACCACCACGGCCGGCACCACGGTCGGTTCGGGCATCAACCCGACGATCTGCGCCGAGACGATCAGCACTTCCTTGCCGTCGCGTAGGGTGCGCAACGTCGTCACATTGGAGAAATCCAGCCCCACGACATTGACGCCCAGGCCGACTGCCTCATAGACGCCCGCCATGGCAGGATAGCGCTGCACCACCTGGACACGCGCGAAATAACCGACCGCCAGCACTGCGCACAACGCCACCACGGCAACGATGCGGGCGCTCCGTTGCAGCCGCGCCAGCGGCTGGCTGGCGCTCACCGCATGCTGGCGGCGCGAAAACGCGCGCTGCCGCTTGCGGATGACCGCCGGGTCGATCTTGCCGGCCGCGTTCTTGTGCCGCGCCTCCTCCTCGGCGAGGCGACGCTCCGTTTCGGCGACAACCGCCTTTTCCTCGGCGGCCATATCCTCGTCGAGGCTGTCCTCGGCGATCGCCTCGAAGGCGGCCTTGTGCTCGGGTTTGACGGCTTCGGGCTTGAGCGGCTCCTGCTGCCAGGCCTGCTGGCAATGCGCGCACTGCACCTTGCGACCGGCCGAGCCGATAGCCTCGTAGGTCACCTGGTACTTGGTCTGGCAATGTGGACAGGTGATGATCATGGGGCCAGACGGCTGGAGCAGAATGCAAAACGGCGTCCGCAAGCCTAGCGCTAGGGTGTTAAGACTCCTCAAACCCACCTGCCGGCAGAGGAAATCCACCACATTTGTGCCGCTTTCATCCCGCCAAGGGACGCGCCATGCCGCATCGGGCGGCAGGCACTGCTATGCTGCGCCAAACGCCTGATTCGCGGGCACGAGCGGACCATTTTGGGAGCCAAGTACTCTTGATCGAGTTTTCCGATGTGGGCCTGCGCTACGGCAATGGCCCGGAAATCCTGCGAGACCTGACCTTTTCGGTTGAGCCCGGCTCGTTCCATTTCCTCACCGGCCCCTCGGGCGCCGGTAAGACCAGCCTCCTGCGCCTGCTCTTGCTGTCGCTCAAGCCCTCACGCGGCAAGGTGACCATGTTCGGCGAGGATGTGAGCGATCTCACCCAGGATCGCCTGCTGCAGATGCGCCGCCACATCGGCATCGTCTTCCAGGAATTCCGCCTGCTTGATCATCTGACCACGTTCGAAAATGTCGCCCTGCCGCTGCGCGTGCTCGGCCAGCCCGAAAGCGAATACCGGCCCAACGTTACCGAGCTGCTCGAATGGGTAGGCCTGGGTGAGCGCATGGATGCACTGCCCTCGCTGCTATCAGGTGGCGAAAAGCAGCGTGCTGCCATCGCGCGCGCCGTCATTGCCCGGCCCAAAGTGCTGCTGGCTGACGAGCCCACCGGCAATGTCGATCCGGACCTGTCGAGCCGGCTGGTCCACCTTTTTGCCGAGCTCAACCGGACCCTGGGCATGACCATCATCCTTGCCACGCACGAATTGCCGCTGCTCGACAAGTTCAACTATCCTCGCATGCTGCTCACCAAGGGCGAGTTGGTCATCCATGATTGAGCGCGTGCTGGCCCTGCTGCCCCGCCGCAAGGGCGCGGCCCCCATCGTCCCCGAAAAGAGCGTTGCCGGCCGCACGCTGCTGCTGATGATCACCATCATGAGCTTCCTCTCCGCGGTGACACTGGGCGGGGTGGTTCTGGTGCAGAAATCGGCCATCGCCTGGTCGGCCGATGTCGGCCGCGAGGTGACCATCCAGATCCGCCCCGTCGGGGGCGAGGTGATGGAGAGCAATCTACGCACCGCCGTCTCTCTGGCCGAAACCACGCCCGGCGTCGCCTCGGCCCGCGCCCTCACCATCGAGGAAAGCCAGAAACTGCTCGAACCCTGGCTGGGCGCCGGGCTCGATCTGACCGCCATCGAAATCCCCCGCCTGGTCGTGGTGCAGCTCGCCGACCCCGTCGATGCCGATATCGAGGGACTGCAGCGCAACCTTGCCGCGGTTAAGGGCGCAAGCCTTGATACCCACGCCGCCTGGCGGCAACAGCTTAACACCATGGCCGGCACGATAGTGCTTTCGGGGCTCCTGGTGCTGATCCTGATCGGCGCCGCGACAGTGCTCGCCATCATCTTCGCGACACGCGGTGCCATGGCGACCAACCGCGAGATCGTCGATGTGCTCCACTATATCGGAGCCTCCAACAAGTTCATCGCCGGCGAGTTCCAGGGCCGCTTCCTGTCGATCGGCCTGCAGGGTGGCTTGCTCGGGGTGGTGGCAGCTTTGCTGTTCTTCGCCATTATCGGCACCGCCGCCGGCAACATGCTGTCGAGCGAGGCCGGTGCGCAAGTTGGCGTGCTCTTTGGCCGTTTCGCGCTGGGCATTGATGGTCTGATCGGCATCGCAGCCGTGGTGCCAGTTATCGCTGCCTTGACGGCGATCACCTCGCGCATGACTGTAAGGCGCTATCTCAGCCAGACTTCCTAGGACGCCTATGGAAAATTCCGCAAAGTTCGCGTTGACCGCCGACGATACCGTGGCGGGAATGCGTCTTTACGCCTGGTCGGGCATGACCAGTCGCAAGACCCTGATCCGCTGGTTTCTGTTATGGGTCGTCCTCGTGGCCGTGCTCGGCTGGATCGTGACCCGCGGCTCACTCGCGCCCGAAAAATTGCCGGCCACGGCGCTGGTCGTTCTCGGTGGCTCGCTCATCCCTTTCCTGCTTGCCGCCATCGTTACGGTGATCGGCGTACCGATCCAGGCTCGGCGGACCCATCGCCAGCAGCGCACGCTCCGGGGTGACATGACCCTGGCCTGGTCGGACGACGCCCTGCATATCGAATCCGAATATGGGATTTTCGACATACCGTGGGGCCACTTCCTGCGCTGGCGCGAGGATGGCCGATCGATCCTGCTCTACGAGTCCGAACGGCTGGTTCGCATCATTCCCAAGCGCGCGCTGAGCGATGGACAGCAGCAAAGCCTGCGCGCCTCGCTGGTCCATATCGAGGCATCGCGGGGCAAATCGCCATGAAAGTCATCCAGGCCATCCGCTCCGCGCTGTTCTATCTGCTGTTCATCGGCCAAACGGCGGTGGTCGCGATCATTGTGGGCACCATTGCGCTGATCACCGGTCGCACCCGCCTCTCCTGGGCCATGGCCGTATTCTGGTGCCGCTCCAACCTCGTCTATCTGCGCGTGTTGGCCGGCGTCAAAACCAAGGTCTCAGGCGAAGAGAACATCCCTGCCGGCGGCTGCATCATCGCTGCCAAGCACCAGAGCGATTGGGATGTCTTCGCCATCTTCCCCCATACCGGACGCCCCGCCTATATCGTCAAGAAGGAGCTGATGCGCATTCCCTTCTTCGGTTGGGCCGCCCGTTCGCTCGATTGCATCGAGGTCGACCGCAAGAAGGGCGCCGAAGCCGTCCCCCTGATGATGGCGCAGGCCCATGCCGCGATCGATCGGGGCTGCCGCATCGTCATTTTCCCCGAAGGCACCCGCAAGGCGCCACTGGCGCCGGCGGATTACCGGCAGGGTGTGGTGCGGCTCTATATGGAACTCGGCGTGCCCGTCGTGCCGGTGGCGCTCAATTCGGGCCTGTTCTGGGGCCGCAACAGCCTCGTCATCTGGCCCGGCACAGCCGAGGCCCGGTTCCTGCCCGCCATCGAGCCAGGCCTGGCGCCCGACATTTTTCTCGAGCGACTCAAAAATGCCATCGAATCCGAATCGGATGCGCTGATTCTCAAGGCTGCGGAGCAAGGTCTTGCCCGTCCCATCGACGCCGCGCTGCAAACCAGGCTTGATGCGCTCAAGCGGCAGCGTTCCGTTACGGTATAGCCACTATATATTGACGCGACTCACGAACAGAACCATACATATAGATGTCGAGTGGAGCGCCGCTTGACATGTGCGGCATTTTGTTCTATTTTTGTTCTTCTTGGACGAACGCTGTGGGGATAGCGTAGATGGCTGGCATCGAGAACAGGATCGTGACACACGCTTTCGGCCGCCAGATCAGCTGGCAAGGCCGCTCGGGCCGCGCCTATAGCCTCGTCAGCGAAAATCTCGAGCACTTTGCCATGGGCGATGCCGAGCTCTATCTCATCGCCAAGGGCAATCATGTGCTTTGGGTTGGCTCGACCGACGAGCTGGTCGGCGACCCCCTGAGCCGTTCGCGCTGCCGCCTGGCGCTCGACTGCGCCGACCGCGTCTTCCGCCTGCTCTCGCCCGGCGCCGCCGCCGAGCGGCTCTCCACCATCTGGGACCTCGAAGGCGCCGAACCGGTTGCCGGCGCGCAGGCTGCCTGAGGCTTTCAGGCGGAACAACAGGCCCCGATCCATCCCACGCACCGGCGCTTCCCGCGGACTTGATCCGCGGGGTCACTATCAACCCGGCACAAGCGGCGGGTGACCCGCGGATCAAGTCCGCGGGAAGCGCCGGTGGATTGGGTAGTGCCGTGGTTAAAACGGCGTCATCAGCGATGACAGCACCTAGGCCGCCGCGGCCTCATCACGCGCCAATAGCTCCGCCAGCGCCATCAATTGCCGGTCGCGAATACCCAGGTCCTGCAGATGCCGGGCGGTATTGAGCACATAATCGACATTCCGCCCCGACAGGCCCACGCCTGACCGCACCATGGTCAATTGCTGTTCCAGCGTCAGGTTGCCAGCAAACTGCTCGTGCCGCTCGTCGACGAGAAACGCCAATGCGCTGACCATGCGTCCGTCGGCCAGGTGCACCGGCCGCATCACGTCGCGATAGACGGCGGTCACCTGCTCGCGTTCCTGCAGATACGCCTTGACCTCGGCCCAGTCGGCATCGGCGACCTCGAACACCATGCCCCGGCACGAGCCGCCACGCGTCAGCCCGAAGACCAGGCCCGGCTGCTCGACGGTACCGCGATGATAGTGGGAGACAATGGAGAGGCTGCGATGCGCCCCGCGCAGCAGGCCCTGCTGCTCGGAAACATGGGCAAAGCCCGGGTTCCAGATCAGCGATCCATAACCGAAGACCCAATGGGTCATTGTGTCGCTCGCGCTCGTCAACATCGCCATAACCTGAACAGAAACCTAGGCTTGTCTGCCACTCAAGACAATTGCGTCCCCTCGATAGGCGTCATGCGATCCTACGGCCACCCGGATTTACCCGGAATGAACACGCTTCAACCCAGCCCCGGGCAAAGGTAAGAGTGCCGCTCATGAAGAAGCGAATCATCATCCTGGGCAGTGTCGTCATCGCCGTGGTCGCGCTGTGGAGCGCCGCCTGGCTCGTCCTCGCCGGCATGGTCAAACAGAACATCGATGCCCAGGCCCTTGCCGACGGTGTCACCGCGCCCCGGTTCACCTGCGAAACCCTCGATGTCGGCGGCTTCCCGTTCCGCTTCGATGTCGATTGTGTCAAAGCACGCATCACCAGCGGCGACATTGTGATCGATGTCCCCGACATCCGCGCCAGCGTCCGCGTCTATGCTCCGACCCACCTGCTGGCCTCGGCCAAGGGGCCGCTGCAATTGACCGATGCCTTCACCGGCACGCGCAATACCGTCGCCTGGTCCACGCTCGAAGCCAGCGTCCGCCTCGACAATTGGCGCATCGCCCGCGCCTCGGTTTCGGGCAAGCAATTGGTCTGGTCCGACACGCTGATGGGCGAAACCGTGATCGCCCAGGCGCCGCTGGCCGAGGTGCATCTCTTCGACATTCCCGAGCAGCACGACCCACAGCGCCGCCTGGCCGCACTATCGGGCTACCTGCTCGCCGAAAATGTCACCTATCCCGGCATTACCCTGACCGATACCAAGGCCGAAGTGCAGCTCGAGCTGTCCGGCCTGCCCGACGATGTCAGAAACTGGGGGGATCCCAACCTGCTGCCGTCCATGCAGCAGGCGGGCGGCGCGCTCAAGGTGGTCGCCATTCGCGGCACCGATGCCACCTCCACCCTCGACGCCCAGGGCGAACTCAAGCTCGATCCGCAAGGCATGCTCGAAGGCCAGATCAACATCGCCTCATCGGGCGTCGCTGAGCGCATCGGCCCGCTGCTGGCCGAGCCGTGGCGCACCCTGGTGCTCGGCACCCCCGGCGCTGATGGCGCCTATAGCAACCAGCTCAATTTCCGCGCCGGCGGCATCTATTCGGGCCTGGTGCCGATCGCCGCCCTACCCTCGCTCTACCCGGCGCCCTAGACTAGGCGTCGTCGCCGCCGCCATGCTCGCGCACGAACGGCACGTCGGGCACCGGCGGCGCCTCGTGCGGTCGGCCGAAGTCGGGTGCTGCGGTTTCCTGCCCCGCCGAGATGATCGAGCGGCGAATGGCGCGGGTGCGCGTAAACATGGCCTCGAGCGCCGGACCGTCCCCGGTGCGTACCGCGCGCTGCAATACCGACAGGTCCTCGGAGAACCGCCCCAGCATTTCGAGCACCGCATCACGATTGGTCAGGAACACGTCGCGCCACATCACCGGATCGGACGCTGCGATACGGGTGAAGTCGCGGAAACCCGAAGCCGAAAACTTGATCACTTCCGACTGCGTTGCCGCTTCGAGATCAGCCACCGTGCCCACGATATTGTAGGCCACCAGATGAGGAATATGGCTGGTGATTGCCAGCACCATGTCGTGGTGCTGCGCATCCATCACCTCGACCTGGCTGCCCATGGCGCGCCAGAAGCCGGCCAGCTTTTCCGTCTTGGCCGGATCGACCTCCGCACCAGGCGTCAACACGCACCAGCGCCCGGCGAACAGCTCGGCAAACCCCGCCGACGGCCCCGAATGCTCGGTACCCGCGATCGGATGGCCGGGGATGAAGCTCACGCCGTCAGGCACATGCTGCTCCAGCACCTTGACCACATGCCCCTTGACCGACCCCACATCCGACAGGATTGCGCCGGTCTCCAGCGCCGGCGCAATCGCCTTGATCACGCCCTCATAGGCGCCCACCGGCGTGCAGATGATGACCAGGTCTGCGCCGCGCACCGCTTCGGCGGCGTCAAGCGTATAGACATCGCCCAGGCCCAGCTCGTGGGCCTCGTCCAGCGTTTCCTGCTTGCGCGTCGAAATGGAGATGACCTCCACCAGCCCCTGCCGCCGTGCCGCCAGTGCGATGGACGAACCGATGAGGCCGATGCCGATAAGGGCGATCTTGCGAAAATGAACGCTCATGAAATCTTGACCAATGCCTTGAGGATGCCGGCAACGCCGCGCATCGCCTGCTCCGAACCGATGGAAATGCGCAACCCATTAGGAATGCCGTAGGACTGGCCGATTTCGCGCACAATCAAGCCGCGCTCACGCAATGTCTCGAACGCCTTGGCGGCAAAATCACCGTCCGGAAACAGCACCATGATGAAATTGGCCTGGCTGGGCACCACGCGCATGTAGTTGGAGTGCAGCTCCGCCGTCAGCCAGTCCCGCCACTGGGCATTGTGCGCCTTCAGCCGGGCGTTGAACTCGACGTCGCGCGTGGCCGCAGCCCCCGCCAGTTGCGCCGGCAGGTTGACATTGAACGGCCCGCGAATGCGGTTGATCGCATCAACCACATGCTCGGGACCCACCATCCAGCCAATGCGCGCCGCCGCCAGCCCCATCTTGGAGAACGTGCGGACCATGACCACGTTCTGCGCTTCCCCGACGAGGTCGAGCCCCACCGAGTAGTCGGCGGCTGTGACATATTCGGCATAGGCGCTGTCGATGACCAGCAGGATATCGGGCCGCAGCCCGGCATGCAGGCGCCGCACTTCGGCATCGCTGAGATAGGTGCCGGTCGGATTGTTCGGATTGGCCAGCCAGACGATCTTGGTCCTGGGCGTCACCGCCGCCAGCAGCAAATCCACATCGGCCGTATAGTCGGCCTCTTCGACCATGACGATCTTGGCGCCGGCCGCCTTGGTAATGATCGGATAGACCGAAAAGCCGTAGCGGTTCATCACCGCTTCGTCGCCGTCTCCGAGATAGGTCTGAGCCAAGAGGTGCAGCAGGTCGTCCGAGCCGTTGCCACAGACGATGCGCTCCGCATCGATCCCATGCACCTCGGCCAGCGCGGTCCGCAGGATCTTCGAGGACCCCTCAGGGTAGATTTCGAGATGCCCTGCCGCTGCCCTGAACGCCTCGATCGCCTTGGGGCTGGCCCCCAGCGGGCTTTCGTTGGCGGAGAGCTTGACGGCATTGCTCCCCGGCGCACCGGATTTGCCGGGCAGATAGGGGGCAATATCGAGAATGCCGGGTTGCGGAACGGGACGGATTTCGTCGGACATGATGGGATACGCTGGGCGGAAAAACCGCGCGGACCATAGTCAAACTGGCAAAGGATAGCAAAGGGGGAGTGCTACCCCTGGCGCGCCGTCGCCGCGCTCAGGCCCGGCACCCGCACGAAGCGCTCCTCGCGCTTGCGCCGCGGCACCGCCGGAAATGCCTCCTTGCGCGCCCGCACACAGATGACCCCGCTCATCGCCGGACCGAACAGCCGGCCCACCCGCTCGAACACACGGGTGGATTTGAGCACCAGCGAGCTCTGGAACGGCGGCAGGAACAGCCCGTCGCGCCAGGCCTCGGGCACGAAGCTGTGGTCGCGCAGCAGCTTGTCGAGCTGGCCGCCCGAATAGGGATTGCCCGAGCCGAACGGAGTATTGTCGCGCTGCGCCCAGATGCCCCGCCGGCGCGGCACCACCAGGATCAGGTGTCCGTTGGGCGCCGTGATCCGCCACAGTTCACGCATCAGCTCCTCGTCATCGGCCACGTGCTCGATCGCGTGGATGGCGATGGTCAGGTCAATGGCGGCATCGGTCAGCGGCATTTCCAAGGGATCGCACAGCACCGTGCGCGACGGCCCTTCGCGTGGCCAGGCCGAAGCGCCCTGTCGCGCCGGCATGAAAGCCAGCACGCGCTCGGCCTTATCGAGCCCGAAGCGCAGATAGGGCGTGGCAAACCCCAGGCCCAGAACACGTTTGCCCGTCACGTCGTCGGCCAGCCCCAGGACTTGCTCGCGCACCAGGGCGCGCGAAATGCGGCCGAGCGGCGATTTGTAATAGGCGATGAGGCGGGTGACGTCGGCGGTCATGGCTGCAAGTTTGCCGGTTTCCCAAGGACTTGTCCAATTGAGCGGTTGTCATGTGCGGCCTCGCCCCCTAGCTTTCAAGCATTCTGTTTGCTGGGAGTTCTGCCATGGGTCTGATCGTCGATGTCTTTTCGGCTCGCACCGACAATTTCGGCTACCTGGTCCATGACACGGCCACCGGTCGCACCGCCGCGATCGACGCGCCGGAGACCACCGCGATTCGCACCGCCTTGCTGCATCGCGGCTGGAAACTGACCGACATTTTCATCACCCATCACCATCTCGACCATGTCGAGGCCATTCCCGAACTCAAGGCCGAGTTCGGCGCCCGCGTCGTCGGCCCTCGCGCCGAGGCCGACAAGATATCCGGGCTCGATGAACTCGTGGCTGGCGGCGACACTGTCACCCTGGGTGAAACCACGTTCGACGTCTATGACGCGCCGGGGCACACGCTCGGTCACGTCGTCTTCCACGATAAGGCCGGCAAGCACCTCTTCACCGCTGACGCGCTGTTTTCGCTCGGCGTCGGCCGCATGTTCGAAGGCACCCCCGGCCCGATGTGGGAAGGTGTCAAATTCCTGCGTAGCCTGCCCGACGACACCTTGGTCTATTGCGGCCACGAATACACCGCCAGCAATGCCAAATTCGCGCTCTCCATCGACCCAGACAACGCCGCCCTGCAGACGCGCGCCGCCGAAGTTGCCACCCTGCGCGCCGCCGGCAAGGCGACCATCCCCTTCCCGCTCGGCGAAGACAAAGCCGCCAACCCCTTCCTGCGCGCCGACGATCCGGTCCTGGCCAGACACTATGGCCTCGAAGGCGCCGACCCCGCCGAGGTGTTCGCCGCCATCCGCAAGGGCAAGGACAACTTCTAGCCCCAAGCCGCTTCGCGCAGCCGCCACGCGGTGGATCAACCCACAGCGGTAACCTTTCACGCTTTTAGGAGCGGAAAGCGTTAACAAAACGTTAGCATTTGGCACGCCGATTGCCCCTAATAGGGCATAGGGCCAGATGACCTGTTTCAATTCGAGACATACTGGCCCGCTTTGACACAGCGAGGTCGAACATGTCCGATTTCGAGACCAAACGCGCCGGACTGCCCGTGGCCCTCGAGCCATCGCGCCCACGCCCCTCGCTCTTGCGCAACCAGACCACCGCCGTCTTCGTCAGCCAGTTGCTCGCCGGGCGCCATAACCTGCCACCGCAGCGCGCCCGCCGTCGTAGCAGCACCGAAGGCGCCATCGGCGCCTATGCCTACGGCGCCAAAGTGGCGATCAAACGCATGCCCATGGGCTACCGGACCACCATCGTCGCCTAGAAGCGGAAGGGATTGGTCGAGACAAGCCCCCGATACTCCCCACCCACCGGCGTTCCCTCGGACTTGATCCGAGGGCCACCATCGGCATGGCACGTGCAACGAGAGGCCCCTCCGATCAAGTCCGAGGGCAACGCGGTGTGTTTGGAAGAGTTGACGCGCCTCAGTTCATCGTGACGTCGCGGCCGGCGCTGGTGATCGACACCGTAAAGCCGGCGACCACGTCGATGAGGCTCATCACCATCAAGAGGAAGAACACCGAGCTCGACGCCGCCCCGATGAGCAGGAATTCGATCAGGAACACCACGAACAGCACCATGGAAAGCATGTGCTCCATGATCGATGCCCGGCCCGAATTGGTCGACTTCAGGATTTCGAGAAACAGCGCGATAATGCCGATGACCAAAAGGAAATCGCCCGCGGTCAGCGCCCACGGCGTCCCCGAAACCATGGGGATGGAGAAGAGCCCGTTGCTCCAGCCGGCCGGCGAGCCGCCGAAGAACAGGAACGCGGCGATATTGTAGAGCACGAACGGCACCACCAGCAGCGGCGGAATAAACGGCCCGCGCGATCGCGGCACAGTATGGGTCGGCATGATCACGGTCTCGCTCATGGCAGTGGCTCCGGTTCGACCGCGGCACCATGCCAGAGGTGTCATGGCGGGGGAAGGGGCACAAAGTCACCATGCCCATGAACCACCTGCAACGGATTGCGCCCTATGTCCGGATGTCTCAGTCGTCTTCCCTCCCCCTTGTGGGGAGGGAAGACGAGATAGGACTTAGCGTTTGCTAAGTCCGTTGAATCGAGCAGGGTGGGGGTATCTCTCAGCATGCCCGGTGCTCGTGACTCATCCCCACCCTTGATCCCTCCCCACAAAGGGGGAGGGAGACGACTGAGAGAACGGGTCAGGCCAACACGGCGAAGGCGGTCAGATCTACTTCTTGAGCTTGAGCGGCCCGACCATCTGCTCGGGCTTTACTTCAGCGTCGAATTCCGCGCCGGTCAGCAGACCCAGATTGATCGCTTCCTCGCGCAAGGTCGTGCCGTTCTTGTGCGCGGTCTTGGCGATCTTGGCGGCGTTGTCATAGCCGATCTTGCGGTTGAGCGCCGTCACCAGCATCAGCGACTGGTCGACGAGTTGCTTGATCCGCGTCCGATCGGGCTCGATGCCAATAGCGCAATTGTCGTTGAAGGAGCGCGCCGAATCGGCCAGCAGCCGCACCGATTGCAGGAAATTGTAGGCAATGACCGGCTTGAACACGTTGAGCTCGAAATTGCCCTGTGACGCGGCAAAGCCGATGGCCGCGTCATTGCCCATCACATGCGCCACCACCATGGTCATGGCTTCCGACTGGGTCGGATTGACCTTGCCCGGCATGATCGACGAACCGGGTTCGTTTTCGGGAATGGTCAATTCGCCGAGACCCGAACGCGGGCCCGACGCCAGCCAGCGCACGTCATTGGCGATCTTCATGAAGGCGACGGCCAGCTGCTTGAGCGCACCCGACGTACCGACAAACGCATCATGGCCCGCCATGACGGCATACTTATTCGGCGCCGTCACGAAGTCGTGCCCCGAGAGCGTTGCGATTTCCTTGGCCACCGCCACGGCATAGTCGGGATGAGCATTGAGGCCCGTACCCACTGCCGTGCCACCCAGCGCCAACTCCTTGAGCTGCGGAATGGTCGCCTTGATAGCCTTCACCGCCAGATCGATCTGCGCCACCCAGCCGCTCATTTCCTGGCCCAGCGTCAGCGGCGTCGCATCCTGCAAATGGGTACGGCCGATCTTGACCACATCCATGAACTCTTCAGCCTTGGAATTAAGCGTGTTGCGCAGGACTTCGACGCGCGGAAACAGGTAATTTTCGAGCGCCTCGACCGCCGCAATATGCATCGCCGTCGGATAGGTGTCGTTGGACGACTGGCTCATGTTCACATGGTCATTGGGATGCACCGGCTTCTTGGAGCCCATGACGCCACCCGCCATCTCGATGGCGCGGTTCGAGATAACCTCGTTGACGTTCATATTGGACTGGGTACCCGAGCCGGTCTGCCACACCACCAGCGGGAAGTGCTCGCCCAGGCGGCCCTCGATCACCTCATCGGCCGCCGCAACGATCAGGTCGCGCGTCTTTTCGTCGAGCAGCCCCAGCTTGTGATTGGCCAGCGCCGCCGCCTTCTTGAGGATGCCGAAGGCGGTGATGATTTCCTTGGGCATCTTCTCGCCGCCAATATCGAAGTTGGCCAGGCTCCGAGCCGTCTGCGCGCCGTAATACTTGTCAGCAGGCACATTGATGGTGCCCATCGAGTCCGATTCAACGCGCATGGTCATGACTAGTCTCCGAAAAGGGCCGCTTCTGCTGGCGGCAAGGCAAAACAAAACGGCCGACCCCTAAGGGATCGGCCGCTGCAATATCAGAAAGGAGCGCACAGCGCCGCCAGTCTTTTAGGCTTATTTCTTGACGTCGAGGACTTGGCGACCGCGATACATGCCGGTCTTGAGGTCCACGTGATGCGGGCGGCGCAGCTCACCCGAATCCTTGTCTTCAACATAGGATGCGGTGGCAAGAGCGTCGGCCGAGCGGCGGAAGCCGCGCTTCATCGGCGAGGTCTTTCGTTTTGGCACTGCCATGGTCGGTACTCCGAATTCAATATCGTTGCGCCGCCAGAGCGGCCCAGAGACGTAGCTCTGAAGGGATTGACGGGCTCTATAGAGGAAGAGAAGGACCTTGGCTAGGGGGTTTGTGGACGCTAAAGCGCCAACCGGCCACCCTCTCCCACACAATTGGCGCGCGCGCCATATTCACCGACCCGTGCCTCGATAATTCCGGCAATCCGCACCATCCCCGCCGATGGCCGGCCCGGCTTTCGCAGCATCGGATTGGGCAGTGCCGTCACCAGCAGTGTCGCCCTGCGCCAGTCGAGGTTCTGCGGCTCGACCCCAAACGCCCGCTCGGCCCCCGCCGCCACGCCAAATTGCCCCTCCGGCCCCCATTCGGCGATATTGAGATAGATCTCCATGATGCGCCGCTTGGGCAGCACCAGATCGACATAGATGGCGAGTGGCACTTCCAGCGCCTTGCGCACCACGCTCTGGCCATTCCATAGGAACAGATTGCGCGCCACCTGCATGGTGATGGTCGAGGCGCCCCGTGCGTCCTCACCCTCCATATAGCGCCCCACCTCCTCGCGCAGCGCGCCGAGGTCAACCCCCCAATGCCGGCAGAATTGCCCATCCTCGGACAGGATCACCGACGCCTTCAACCGATCGGAAATATCCCCCATATCGCGCCACTGCCGCACCACCGGCCGGCCCGTGACATAGCGCTCCAGCATCGGCACCGAGATGGGATCGACAAACAGATAAACCGGCGTCAGCACCACTGGAATGGCAACCAGAATTGCCAGGACAATGGCAATGGGCCGGATGAGCCGCCAGATGCCTTTGGGTTTGCTGCGTCGCGCCATGGTGCTTCCATACCCACGACGTCATTCCCGCGAAAGCGGGAATCTCCCTTCCGGTTAAGAGGGATTCCCGCTTTCGCGGGAATGACACAGTAGACGCTTGCCCGCCTTCCCCCAAACCGGCTAGCAACAACGCCATGTATGATTTTGCTGCCGACATCGCCGATTGCGCCAAAGCCGTCGAAACAGCGCTCGAACGGCAATTGGTCGCCGGCCCGCTCTCGGGCCCCGGCCCGGCTCCCGACCGACTGGTCCGCGCCATGCGGCACGGCAGCCTCGAAGGCGGCAAGCGCCTGCGTCCGCTGCTGGTCCGCCAGGCCGCCGCCATCTTCAACGTGCCTGCCGCTCAATCGCTGGTCCCCGGCCTCGCCGTCGAGATGATCCATTGCTATTCGCTGATCCATGACGACCTGCCCGCCATGGACGATGACGACCTGCGCCGTGGCCGCCCCACCGTGCACAAGGCCTTTGACGAGGCCACCGCCATCCTGGCCGGCGACGCCCTGCTGACCCATGCCTTCGGCCTCCTCACCGATGCCGCGTGCCATCCCGATGCCTCCGTCCGCATTGCGCTGGTCAGCGAGCTCGTGGCGGGTTCCGGCGCCGGTGGCATGGTCGGCGGCCAGATGTGGGATATCGAAGGCGAAAGCACGTCGCTGTCGCTGGACGAAATTTCGGGCATGCAGGCCATGAAAACCGGCGCGCTGATCCGCGCCAGCGTCCGCATGGGCGCCATTCTCGGCGGCGCCGACGCCCGCACCCTTTCGGCGCTCACCGCCTATGCCGAAGCCGCTGGACGCGCCTTCCAGCTCGCCGACGATATCCTCGACGTCACCGCCACATCAGAAGCCATGGGCAAGGCCACCGGCAAGGATGCTGCCCACGGCAAGCAAACCCTCGTCGCCCAGCTCGGCCTCGATGGCGCCCGCGCCCGCCTCACCCAGACGGTCAACGAAGCGCTCTCGGCCCTGCGCACCTTCGGCCCCAAGGCCGATGGCCTGCGCGCCACCGCCCGCTATTTTGCCAGCCGGGAGAATTGAGCCATGGCCAAGCTGCTCAGCATCAATGTGGGCACGGCGCAGCACATTCCCGGCTACACGCCGCTAACCGGCATCGTCAAAATGCCGGTCGTCAGCGCCGCCATCGACCGCCAGGGCATGGCAGGCGACGCCATCTGCGACCGCCAGCATCATGGCGGCGCAGATCAGGCCATCTATGTCTATTTCGCCGACGACTACCAGTTCTGGGCCGATACACTCGGCCGGCGCATCGAACCGGGCACTTTCGGTGAAAACCTCACCATATCGGGTGTCGAAGGCCGCAATGTCGCCATCGGCGACCGCTTCACCATCGGCCCGGTGCTGCTGGAAGTCACCTACCATCGCACCCCCTGCATGACCTTCGCTGCCCGCATGGGCGATCGCACCTGGGTCAAGCGCTTCCATCGTGCCGGTCGCCCCGGTGCTTACTGCCGCGTGTTGGCGCCCGGTATCGTGGACAGCGGGGCGCCCGTCGAGCACCTGCCCTATGCCGGCGCGCGGGTGACCGTGAGCGAACTCATGGCCCTAGATGGCAGTGAGATCGACCCCGAATTCATGCGCCGCGCCCTCACCACCCCGATCCGCGAGAAAACGCGCTTCAAATACGAAACCCGCCTCGCCAGCCTGTTCTGAAAGCCTCCCCATGAGCCTCCAATCCGTCCAAGCCGACCTCGCCCTGCGCGCCCCCGACCTGGTGGTCATGGTCACCGAGGCGTCCACGGCCACGGTGCAAACCGCAGCCGTGGTCCATGATTGCGAACCCGGCCAGATCGCCAAGACCCTGTGCATCCGCGTCAATGGCGAGGTCCTGCTGCTGGTCACCCGCGGCGATGCGCGTCTCGACAACCAGAAATCCAAAGCCGCCTTTGGCGGCCGCCCGCGCATGCTGGGCGCCGAAGAAGTCGAGCAATTGACCAGCCACAAGGTCGGCGGCGTCTGCCCCTTCGGCCTGCCCGGCCCGCTACCGATCTTTATGGACAGCTCGCTTAGGGTTTATGACGAGGTCATCCCCGCCGGCGGCGACACCCACGCCTCGGTCCGCCTGACCGTCGACCACCTCGCCGCCCTCTGCGGCAACAAATGGGTCGACGCCTGCCAGCCGCCTGCTCTGGCCGAGGCAGACTGACTTCACACCCACCGGCCGTCACCCTCGGGCTTGACCCGAGGGCGCTTCACTTCAATCACGGCTCAGCAAGTGCAGAGCCCTCGGGTCAAGCCCGAGGGTGACGATCGCGTTGGTTGGTGCTTTAGTGATCACGTGGAGTTTCAGATGCTCGCTTTGCTCATCATCGTCACCGTGATCTCCGCGGCCATCGGCACCGGCTTCTCCGTCGCCGGCATCTTCTTCCCCGGCTTCATCGTCAAGGACGGCGAAGGCTCCCACACTGTCCGCGTCTTCGCCTATTACGGCGCCGCCCGCTCGCTGGCCGTGCTGCTGGTCATCCTCTGGGCCGCCTTCCGCGCCGACGCCACGGCCCTCGTCTGGCTGGGAACCCTATCGGCCATAGTCCAACTCATCGACGCCACTGTCGGCACGCAAACCGGCAAGCAACACGCCATTTGGGGGCCACTGGGCGTGGGGGCGGTACAACTGCTAGTGGTGCTATTGGCGTTCTGGTTCATTTGATGGCGGTCAAATCGTCATCGGGCAAACGAGTTCTTCGCGTTATCGTGGGGTTGGTTTTCGCCCTACTGGTCCTACCAACGGCATTCTTTGTCTATGCCTGCTACCAGCCACATCTGCTGCTCAATCCCCTTACCCGCCACCTCTATCCACAACGCGAGGCCACGCGCGGGGCAAGGATTAACCTCATTCCAGATATATTTGTTGAGGGTGAGAGAGATGAGCAGGTGATACCCCGCCTGCTCGACGCTGGCTTTAAGCGCTGGAATATTGACGCTGATGCCACGGATCGGCCAAGCCGCGAGCAAACTTACTACATAGGTGCGGGCGGCAATATCGCCTGCGCTTATGATTTTTTCATCCATGTCAGCTTCAGTCTGGACGGGAGATTGCTTACTGCAGAGAACGAAAGTTCCTCCACCTGCCTATAAGCCTACTCCATCGCCGTGTACTCTGCCGGAACCGGCCGCGTAGCAGTGCTTACCGCGAACCCAACCCACCAGCTCCAGGAAGTCGGTTGGGCCACATCGGTTGATCGCCACTCATTGCACGGTAATACATGAACACCAGAACCAGCCCAAGGAATGTGATGGTCAGCGTAAGCCGCCAATTTATGCGTCGCACAGCACCACCACCCTACTCCGCCGCCTCTCGCCCCTGCCCGAACTTGCGCTCGATATAATCTGCCACCATCACCTTGAACTGATCCGCCACATCAGCCCCGCGCAGGGTCGTGGCCTTTTCACCATCGATGAACACCGGCGCCGCCGGCGTCTCGCCGGTGCCCGGCAACGATATGCCGATATTGGCGTGCTTGCTCTCGCCCGGTCCATTGACGATGCAGCCCATCACCGCCACCGACAGCGTTTCGACGCCGGGATAGCGCTCTTTCCAGTCCGGCATCGAGGCGGTCAGGTGATCCTGAATGTCCTTGGCCAGGTGCTGGAAGGTATTGGACGTGGTGCGGCCGCAGCCCGGGCACGCCGCCACGACAGGCAGGAACTGGCGGAAGCCCATGGTCTGCAGCAATTCCTGCGCCACCTTAACCTCGGTGGTACGATCGCCGCCCGGCTCGGGCGTCAGCGAAATACGGATCGTGTCGCCAATGCCCTGCTGCATCAGAATGCCCAAAGCCGCCGAAGAGGCCACCACGCCCTTGGTGCCCATGCCGGCCTCGGTCAACCCCAGATGCAGCGCATAATCGCAGCGCGCGGCGAGGTCCTGATAGACCGCGATCAGGTGCTGCACGTCCGAGACCTTGGTCGAGAGGATGATCTTGTCGCGCCCCATGCCCAGCTCTTCGGCGCGGCGCGCCGACAGCAGCGCCGATTGGATGATCGCCTCGCGCTGCACCGCGGCGGCCGAAATCGGCGCTTCCGAGGCGGCATTCTCATCCATCAGCTTGGTGAGAAGTTCCTCGTCGAGCGAACCCCAGTTCACCCCGATACGCACCGGCTTGTCGTATTTGTTGGCAATCTCGATCAGCGTCGAAAACTGCGTATCGCGCTTGGCCTTGAAACCCACATTGCCCGGATTGATGCGATACTTGGCCAGCGCCTCGGCGCAGGCCGGATGATCTGTAAGAAGCTTGTGGCCGATATAGTGGAAGTCGCCCACCAGCGGCACGTCATAGCCCATAAAGGCCAACCGATCGCGGATGATGGGTACCGCCGCTGCAGACTCGTCGCGGTCAACAGTAATGCGGACGATTTCCGAGCCGGCCCGCGCCAGCTGCATCACCTGCTTCACGGTCGCATCGATATCGGCCGTATCGGTATTGGTCATGGATTGCACCACGACCGGCGCCCCGCCGCCGACGACCACGCCGCCGACATTGACACCCACCGATTGCCTGCGCTCCAACGGCCCGGCCATGCAACACCTCGAAAGTCTGATGACAAGAGAAATAGGCTGCCGAGACTATCGACGCAATGTTTCTCGGTGATGTCGAACCGACGCACCCCCGCTCGTCGTATGCTGTGAAACCCCAAAGGAGATCACCCATGAGTTTCCAGGCCTATCTCGACAATGTCCAAAAGCAGACCGGCGTCTCGCCCGACGAATTCATTGCCCTGGCTAAAGCCAAGGGCTTCACCAAGCCCGGCACCAAGGCCACCCCGATCACCGATTGGCTCAAGGCCGATTATGGCCTCGGGCATGGCCACGCCATGTCCATCGTCAAGCTGCTGCGGGAGCGTGGCGGGCTGACCTAACCATATTGCGATGATGTGATCGCCCCGGTCTTGAACCAAACCAGAGCGAGGCCATTTACAGGGCATGTTCAAGATGATCCTCCCCCGCCTCGTCCTCTTCCGCAAAGAAGTCGTCCAGCTTTGGAAGGCCTTCTGGGCGCCCGAGACCCCGTTCTACCTCAAGGCCGCAACGCTGTTCACGGCGTTCTACCTGGTGAACCCGATCGACCTCATCCCCGATCTGGTGCCGTTTGCCGGCTGGATCGACGACATCGTGCTGGTGCCGCTCATGGTCAGCTGGATCGTCTCGCGCCTGCCGGTCAAGGTGAAGGCTGATCACCGCGAGCGCAATGACCGCGTCATCGAAGGTCGCGCCCGCCGGCTTTAGGCTGGAGCACAGCTTCCCGACCCTACGGTCTCCCGTCATTGCCCGGCTTGTCCGGGCAATCCACCCATCCACATTCGTCGAAGCGTGGATCACCCGGACAAGCCGGGTGATGACGGTGGATGAGATATCCCACGCCAAACACTAAAAGGCCCGGTCTCCCGGGCCTTTCGATCATTCAAACCGAACCAGCAAGTCCTTGGCATCGATCTGATCGCCCGGCTTGATCAGCAGCTCCGCCACCACGCCATCGACCTCGGCATGGATGGCCGTTTCCATCTTCATTGCTTCGATCGAGCACAGCACGTCGCCAGCAGCGACCTTCTGGCCTTCCTTCACATTGAGCGTCGAAATCACCCCCGGCATCGGCGCGCCGACCTGCTTAGTGTCGCCAAGCGCAGCCTTGGCGCGAACCTTGACCTCGCCGACCTTCAGCCGATCCGGCACCAGAATCGTGCGCGGCTGGCCGTTGAGGTCGAAGAACACCCGCACTTCGCCCTTCTCATTGGTCGGGGCGCGGCCGAGATACTGCAGCACCAGCGTCTTGCCCTTCTCGATATCGACGAACAGCTCGTCGCCTTCCGAGAGACCATAGAAATAGACCGGCGTCGGCAGAACTTCGGTCGGACCGTAGCGATCCTGGGTCTTCTCGAAATCCGAATAGACCTTGGGATACATGAGGTACGAGGCCAGCCGGAAATCGTCGATCGGATGACCGACCTCTTCGGCAATCTTCTTGCGCTCGGCCTCAAGGTCGACCGGCTTGAGGTAGGAACCCGGGCGCTCCGTAAGCGGCTTCTTGCCCTTGAGCACCTTCTTTTGAAGTTCCTTGGGGAAGCCGCCCGGCGGCTGGCCCAGGTCGCCAGCAAAGAAGCCGACCACCGAATCGGGGAAAGCGATATCGCGCTTGGGGTCTTCGACATCGGCCCGCGTTAGCCCCGCCGAAACCATGGCCAGGGCCATGTCGCCGACCACCTTCGATGATGGCGTCACCTTGACGATATCGCCGAACATCTGGTTGACGTCGGCATAGGTCTGCGCGACCTCGTGCCAGCGGGTTTCGAGACCCAGCGAGCGCGCCTGCTCCTTGAGATTGGTGAACTGCCCGCCCGGCATTTCGTGCAGGTAGACCTCGGAGGCCCCGCCCTTGAGATCGCTCTCAAAGGCCCGATACTGCGTCCGCACCGCTTCCCAATAGAACGAAATCTGGCGGATCGCCCGGGCATCGAGCCCCGGATCGCGCTCGCCACCGGCCAGGGCCGCCACGATCGAACCCAGCGTTGGCTGGCTAGTGGTGCCGGATAGCGCATCCATCGCCGCGTCGATCGCATCGACACCCGCATCCACTGCCGCCAGCACCGTTGCCGAAGCCGCGCCCGACGTATCGTGGGTGTGGAGGTGGATCGGCAGATTGGTCTCGTTGCGCAAAGTCGCAATCAGCTTCTTGGCCGCGGCGGGCTTCAGCAGCCCCGCCATATCCTTGAGCCCGAGCACATGCGCACCGGCTTTTTCCAGCTCCTGCGCCAGACCCACATAATATTTGAGGTCATACTTGGCCCGGTCAGGGTCGAGCACGTCGCCGGTATAGCAGATGACGCCCTCGGCGACCTTGCCCTCCTCGATGACAGCATCGAGCGACACACGCATGTTCTCGACCCAGTTGAGGCAGTCGAAGACGCGGAAAATATCGACACCGCCAACGGCCGCCTGCTTGACGAAGAACCTGACGACATTATCGGCATAGTTGGTGTAGCCGACGCCATTGCTCCCGCGCAGCAGCATCTGCGTCAGGATATTGGGCGCGCCCTCGCGCACCTTGGCGAGGCGTTCCCAGGGATCCTCGTTGAGGAAACGCATCGATACGTCGAAGGTCGCGCCGCCCCAGCATTCGAGCGAGAAAAGGTTCGGCAGGCCGCGAGAATAGGCTTGCGCGATACGGGTGATGTCGAAGCTGCGCATACGCGTGGCCAGCAAGGACTGATGGGCATCCCGCATGGTCGTGTCGGTGAAAAGCACCCGCTTCTGCTTCTTCATCCATTTCGCCAGCCCCGCCGGACCATCGCGATCCAGAACCTGCCGGCTGCCGTCGATCTCAGTGAGCACACCAAAGTCCGGCACAACAGGCGCCGCAGCCTCCGCCGGTGGCCTGGGCCGGTCGCGCACTTCGGGATGCCCGTTGACCGTCACATCGGCGATATAGCTCAGGAGCTTGGTCGCGCGATCCTTGCGCGGCTTGAAGTTGAACAGCTCCGGCGTCGTATCAATGAACCGCGTCGTGTAGCGGTTCTCGACGAAATCGGGGTGGGTAATGATGTTCTCGAGGAAACCCAGATTGGTCTGCACGCCGCGAATGCGGAATTCGCGCAGCGCGCGATGCATGCGGGCAATCGCCTCTTCGGCTGTCGGCGCCCAGCAGGTGACCTTTTCCAGCAGCGGATCATAGAACCGCGTAATCACCGCGCCGGCATAGGCGGTGCCGCCATCGAGGCGCACGCCAAAGCCGGTGGCGCCGCGATAGGCGGTGATGCGGCCATAGTCGGGAATGAAGTTCTGCTCGGGGTCTTCAGTCGTCACGCGGCACTGGATGGCATTGCCGTTGAGATGGATGTCCTTCTGCAGCGGCACGCCCGATTCCGGCGTGCCGATGACAGCGCCATCGAGCAGATGAATCTGCGCCTTGACGATGTCGATACCGGTCACTTCCTCGGTGACGGTGTGCTCCACCTGAATGCGCGGATTGACCTCGATGAAGTAGAACTTGTCGGTATCGGCATCCATCAGGAATTCGACCGTGCCGGCGCCGCGATAGTTGGCGGCATTGCCCAGTCGCACCGCCGCGTCGGTCAGTTCCTTGCGCACCGCGTCGCTGAGATAGGGCGCGGGCGCCCGCTCCACCACCTTCTGGTTGCGCCGCTGCACCGAGCAATCGCGCTCATAGAGATGCACCAGATTGCCGTGATCGTCACCGATCAGCTGCACTTCCACGTGCCGGGCGCGCTCGACCAGCTTTTCGAGGTACATCTCGTCCTTGCCGAACGCCGCCTTGGCCTCGCGCTTGCCCTCGGAAACTTCCGAGATCAGCGACTTCTCATCCATGATGCGGCGCATGCCGCGCCCGCCGCCGCCCCAGCTCGCCTTGAGCATCAGCGGATAGCCGATTTCGGCCGCCAGCTTCTTGATCTCGTTGGGATCGTCAGGCAGCGCCTCGGTTGCCGGCACCACCGGCACTTTGGACGCAATCGCCATATTGCGCGCCGCAACCTTGTTGCCGAGGTCGCGCATGGTCTGGGCGCGCGGACCGATGAAGATGATGCCCGCGTCCTCGCAGGCGTCGACGAATTCCGGCGATTCCGACAGCAGCCCATAACCCGGATGGATCGCATCGGCGCCCGAGATGCGGGCAATCCGGATATATTCGTCGATCTGCAGATAGGCCTCGACCGGGCCCTTGCCCTTGCCGATCAGATAGGCCTCGTCGGCCTTGAAGCGGTGCAGCGCCAGCTTGTCTTCTTCGGCATAGGCCGCCACCGTCTTGAGCCCCAGCTCATTGGCGGCGCGGAACACGCGGATGGCGATTTCGCTGCGGTTAGCGACGAGGATTTTCTTGATGGGCATATATGTCCGTCCGAGCAGGAGGGGTTAGGGACCGTGTCAGGTCCGGCTCAGGTATTAAACGGACGGCTGACGACGGTTGCCCGTCCAACCGCCGAAAACAAAACTAGCTGCGGCTCAGGTGACCGGCGAGATGGCTCATGTCGTAGCCGGCTTCCGCCGCCTGCGAAATGATCTCGCTGGCATCGAGTTCCCCCGCCTGGCTCAGCGCCCACAGCGTGGTCGAGCGCGTCCCCGAACGGCAGAAGGCAAAGACCGGACCCGCGCTCCCCTCGAGCACGGATTTGGTCTGTTCGACCATGTCGGCGGAAACGCCTTCACGGCCCAGAGGAATGGCATAATAGGCGAGCCCGGCCGCCTTGGCGGCAGCCTCGATTTCGGCACCTTCTGGCTGGTCGGGCGATTCCCCGTCCGGACGATTGTTGACGATGGCGACGAAACCGGCGGCTTTGAGCGCTGCGATATCAGCGGGCTGTATCTGCCCCGAAACGCTGACGTGATCGTTGATCCGCTTCAAATCCAAATCACTACTCCCGCTGCCACTTCCAGGCTTCCCCGGCCCCCTTATATCCGTCCGCTTGCGCTCGACGCAACTGCGACTGAAGGATAGCTGTCGTGAAGCTGTCACGCTGCTGAAGTGTTTTTTGCTCCCAAACAGCGCCGCGCGTAGTTGTTCTGTGCTTGCCTTGCTTGACCTACGCTGCCTGGTCGCGCCCCGATGCCACAGCGCGGAGCGGCTGCGGCCGGCCCAGCAGGTAGCCCTGGAAGCCGGTACAGCCAGCGAGCTTGAGCTTGGCCAGTTGCTCCTGCGTCTCGATGCCCTCGGCCACCACCTCGACCGGCAGCGAGCGGGCAATGTCACAGATGGCCGAGACAATCATGGCGTCGATCCGGTTGGCGTCGAGATTGGCCACATAGGTCCGGTCGATCTTGATGATGTCGAAATTGAAGCCACGCAGATATTGCAGGCTGGCATGGCCCGCACCGAAATCGTCGATGGCAATGCGCACGCCCAGCGCCCGCAACGCATCGACATTGGCCAACTCGATGCCGCCGGTGCGCAGCGGCACCGTCTCGGTGATCTCGACGATGATGCGCGCCGGGTCCGTCGCGGTCTCGGCCAGTACGGCCGCAAAGCGCGGGGCGAAATCGGCATGCCGTAACTGTGCCGGCGACACATTGACCGCCACCGATTGGCTCAGTGCCGGCAGGTCCGCGCAAGCCCGCCGCAAAACCCATTCGCCCACCTTGTCGATCAGGTCGCTCTCCTCGGCGATCGCGATGAACTGCGCCGGCGGGATCATGCCGCGCACCTTGTGCCGCCAACGGATCAGCGCCTCGTGCGATTTGATCGCCATATCGGCGTCGAATACCGGCTGGTAGTGCAGCTCCAGCTCATCCATCAGCAGCGCCGCCCGCAATTCGCGCTCGACGAAACGCCGATGGCGCTCATCGCCAAGCATATCGGCATCGAAGGCCACCACGCAGCGCCGACCGGTCTTCTTGCCCTTGTAGAGCGCCAGATCGGCCTTGGAGATCAGCTCGTCCACGTCGGTGGCATCGAGCGGCGCCAGCGCCACCCCGATCGTGGCCGCCAGCCGCACCGGCCGGCCGGCGATACCCACGGGCCGATCGAGACGGCGCAACAGTTCTTCGCCCAGACGCTTGAGCGCCGGCTTGTTGTCATGCCCCATCACGGCAATGCCGAATTCGTCGCCGCCCAACCGGCCGACCACGGCCCCCGGCAGCATTTCGCGGATCGTCGCGGTCAGGTGCAGCAGCGCCGCATCGCCCGCCCCATGGCCGGCGCTGTCGTTGAGCACCTTGAGGTTGTCCATGTCGAGCTGCATATAGCCCACGGCCCGGTCCGAGCCGTGATAGACCTCGTTGCGCAGTGTCTCGAGAAAGAAGGAGCGGGTCGCCACTCCAGTCAGTGCATCGCGATGCACCGACGCCATAATGTCGCGCGTCGCCCGTCCAGCCGCAGCGACCCGCCGGCTGAGCATGCGATAGCCCAGAACCAGCGCTGTCGAAACCGCGACTGCCGCCAGCAGCACCACTGCTGGCAATGTCCCACCATGCAAGGGTAGCCAACCCAGCAGAGCCAGCAGGCTCGCCAGGACGATAACCACCACCACGGCCGCCACGCTGACCGCGACATGCCGATACCCAACCAGAATGTTGCCGAGCGCGTAGTCGCGACGCATATGCTCAAAACCCAGTTCGGCCCTTTAGCCAGACCGCCTGCACTTATCGGGCCGAAGGCGTGAACAAAGCGTAAAGCTAGATAAAAAATCGTTGTATTACATAAGGTTAATCATGAAAATGCGGTGCGATCAGAAATTCTAGCGGGCGAGGATGACGGTCGTGCGAGGTGGGCGGGGAAGTCCTTGGCAACGTGAACGCGCAGTTAAGGCGCCCCAGCGCCCACCCAGCCGCCCCAGATATCCCGACGGCCGGCGACAAAGCGGTCCGCGACGCCCTCGACCGTTGCGCCCGGCTCGTTGAGCTGGGCAAGCAGCGCATCCATTTCGCTGAGCGGCAGGCTGGTGCGCTGAAAATACGACGCGATCGCCGGTGTGTCGGTGAATACCCATTCGCTGAGCGCCACCACCACCGTCTCAGTCGGAAAGGCCGTGGCAACGGGCGTCGGGCAGGCAAGGCGCGCCAGGCACTTGGCTGCCTCTTCGTCATAGGCACCCATGTCTAGCGCCACGAAATCGAACTGCGCCAGGATCGCATTTGGCCGCCAATAATAGAACAGGATCGGCTCGCTTCGGCTCACCGCCTCGGCGATCAGCGTATCCATCTCGAAGCGGTTGGCAGGTTCGACAATCTCGACTGCATTGCCCAGCCCATAGGCGGCGATCAGGTTGCGATTGATCAGCGCGCAGGCCCAGTCCGCCGGGCAGGAGATGAACCGCACCTTGGCCCCGCCATTGAGCGTCGGCGCCGCCGCCGTCAGCCCGGCAGCCGTCGTCAGTTCAGGATGCCCCAGCGCCACATAGCCGGGAATGAACCAGCCCTCGAACTGGCTCTCGGCATAGGTCGGCGCCGCCGGCCGCACCTTCTGCGCCTCGACACCCGCATTCCACACCTCGGCGATACGCGTCACCCACATTTCCGGCGCCACCGCCGGCTGCCCTGTGGAACCCATGGACGAGCCGGTCGCCGCCAGGTCACCCGGCGTCACCCGCACGTCGCAGCCGAATTCTGCCGCCAGCAGCCGCGCATGGATTTCGGCGAGGATTTCAGCCGAAGGCCAGCTCATCCGCGCGATATTGATCGGCTGGGTGCCGCAGGGTGGTGGCGGCGCCGCGGGATCAGCAGGCGCTGTTTCCGCAGCGGGCGCCGCTGCGTCCTGCGCCTGATCCAGCACGGTGATCTGCGCCAGCGCCGGCATTGCCGTCAGCCCCGCCAGCAGCAGCGCCGCCCCGCTCGATAGCCATGCCTTCATCGGCGCGCCACTCCCGTCCAAGGGCATCACTCTATGCAAAAACCGCCCGTATTAAGCAACATCGCGGGCGGTCTGCTTTGCCAATCAATACCCGGTGACTCTGCCCAAACAAATGTGCAACAGTCCACCCCAGCGGGGCGCGGGTTGCGCCCCCTTATCGCGTTGTTCCGTATGGAAAGATTGGCCCAGGCAAGGGCCGCCCACGGATCAACCCATCAGAGGGACCTACATGCTCAATCTCAACAAAACGCTGACCCTGGCTGTTGCCGCCTCGACGCTCGCTGTCGCCGCGCCCGCCATCGCGCAGGATACCGGTGCCACCATCGGCTTTATCGGCGGCTTCACCGGCCCGATTGAATCGCTGACGCCGCCGATCTTTGCCGGCGCCGAACTCGTCGTGAAGCAGATCAACGAACAGGGCGGTATCCTGGGCGGCGAACTCAAGCTCATCTCGGCTGACGGCGCTTGCGACGCAACTGCCGCTGCCGCTGCTGCCGACAAGGTGATCAACACCGACAACGTCACCGCCGTCGTCGGCGCACTCTGCACCGGCGAGACCATCGGCGCCTTCAACGGCTCGGGCCTGTCGGGCAATGTCGTGTTCGTGTCGCCCGCGTCCTCGGCTCCGGCCCTGACCACGCTGGAAGACAACGACCTCGTCTACCGCACCACCCCGTCCGACGCCATGCAGGGCGTGAAGATGGCTGACCTGCTGCTCGCCAAGGGCGTCAAGGACATTGCCGTCACCTACGTCAACAACGACTACGGCAAGGGCCTCGCCGATGCCCTGGCCGCTGCTTACACCGCTGGCGGCGGCACGATCGCTGCCAACGTCGCCCACGAGGAAGGCAAGGCCGACTACCGCGCCGAGCTGGGCAACCTCACCGCGTCGCAGAACCTGGTGATCCTCGCCTACGCCAACGCCTCGGGCAACACCATCCTGCGCCAGGCCGTCGAATCCGGCAACTTCACCCTCTATGTCGGTGGTGACGGCATGATCGGCGACGATCTGCTGACCGGTATCGACGCCGCCGCCGTCGAAGGCATGATCGCAACCCGCGCCGGCGCTCCGGCCGGCACCGCGACCACGACCTATACCGACCTGGCTACCGCTGCCGGCATCGAAGCCAACGCGACCTATGCTCCTCAGGCTTACGACGCCGCGTTCCTGCTGGCTCTCGCCATCGAGAAGAACGGTTCGACCTCGCGTGACGGCCTCTCGGCTGCCCTGCGTGACGTTGCCTCCGCTCCTGGCGAAAAGATCCTGCCCGGCGAATGGACCAAGGCTGTCGAGCTGATCAAGGCCGGCACCGACATCGACTATGACGGCGCCGGTGGCGCGCTCGACTTCGACGCCGCTGGCGACGTTGACGGCATCATCGTCGAGCTGGCCGTCGAAGGCGGCACCTTCGTCGAAAAGGGCGAAATCCAGTAAACTGGGTCGACCCGAAAATTACGAAGGCCCGGGAGCGATCCCGGGCCTTTTTCTTTAGAGGAGCCACCATGCCAGACGCCGAAACATTGAAATTCTATGCGGAGAACGCCGCCGAATATGTGCAGCATGGCGTCGGACAGCGCTTTCCGGAGCTCGAAGCGTTTCTCTCCCGCTTGCCGGTCGGCGGCGATGTGCTTGAGCTGGGCACAGGCAGCGGTCGGGATGCCGCGGTCATGCGGGCGGCCGGCTTCGCCGTAACCCCGTCGGACGCCTCCCCCGAACTGGCCGCGCAAGCCGAAGCTCTCCTCGGTCGCCCCGTACGGATCATGGCCTTTGACGAGCTCGACGAGGTCGCTGCCTATGACGGCGTCTGGGCCAGTGCCTGCCTGCTGCACGCTCCACGCGACGAACTAACCGCCGACCTCACCCGTATTTTCACCGCCTTACGCCCCGGCGGCTGGCTGGTCGCCAGCTTCAAAGCTGGCGGCGGCGAGGGCCGCGACCAGCTCGGCCGCTACTACAATTATCCTGATAACGCCGAGCTGCGGGCCCATTTCGACGCCGCCGCCGATTGGGCAAATCTTACCCTCAGCGAACGTGACGGCGGTGGTTACGACAACAGGCCCACGCGCTGGCTCTGGGTAGAGGCCCAGAAGACGGGTTGAGCCACAGCGCTTGCACACTCACGATATCATTCCGGGGAAGGCCGGAATCTATATCCGTAGCGCTCCGCGACATCCAGCTTGAGTAAGTCACCGCCTGGATTCCGGCCTTCGCCGGAATGACCCGCGGGCAATTACACAGCCTCACTCAATCGCCGCACAGTGACGGTCGGACTATCAACCTCAACGGCGATGTCGAGATGCTCCCCCTGCGCCACATCGAGCACCTTGCTGGGCCGATAGGCCACGACATTGGTCCCGCCGCGATGGCGCAGGCTGTCAAACACCAGCCCGTCTCCGCCGGCAGCCCGCTCGGCCTCGCCATAAGCCTGCCCGGCCGCGTAATCGGCGCTGGCATAGAGCGGCCCACCCTGCCCGCGTAAATCCTCGTAGCGACCCTCGATCCGGCAGTGATAGCTGCGATAGGTCCGGGTCAATCCGGGCACCTTGCGATCCGCCGCTTCGCGCCGCAGGTGATGCGCCACCTCGGCCACAGCGGTATTGATGGCCGCCGCCGCATACCACGCCCCCAGCTCCGGCCCGGAGAACCGCCCGCCGCTGACCGGCGCATGCAGGAACGCCGCCATGACGATACTCGAATTGGCCCGCCCGAACACCCATTCGCCCTGCGGCAAGCGCGCCAGACGCTCGGCCACCAGCCGGTCATTGGTCCAGCCGGCCAGTTCCATGACCGCCTCGGCATCGGCCACCGTCGCGACCGTATCGAAGAGGCCAATAGGCGGAAATCGCGAAGGGATCAGCCGATAGGCCGGCCGTGGTGCTGCGATACGGCTCATTGCCAGACGATGCCGCTGTCGTCGATCGGAGTGAAATCGAGGTCGATCCGGTTGGGCGGCATATAGAGCCCGCCACGCGCCGCATCGAGAAAGCGCCGGACGGTCAGCAGGCCATCCTGTGACCCGCTGGTAACCAGCGCCAAAGGCGGCTGTCCGCCGAAGACCGGCGCGGCATGCGGCCCCCGCAACCAGCCCATAGCCTCGGCCGGATCGGCGAACAGCACGCCCAGCGCCTGATGAATGCCCAGCACCGCCGAAATCCGGGTCAGCACATCCGCATCGAGCGTCAAGCTCTCCTGCATTCGCGCCTTGGCGGTCCAGTGATGAAAGGTCGAACGCGCCGGATACCCCAGGACCAACCGCCGCTGTTCCTCATTGAGATCCCAGAGATCGGCAATGGCCAGAAACGCCCGCAGGCCCGGGCCGCTCAGCCGCCGCCGATTGTCCGGCAGGAAACGCGACGCATCGAGCCGGTCGGGACCTGCCGCCACCGTCTGCCGAACCATCCGCGCTACCTTTGCCATGTCAATCTCCTTAGTGCGCTACATTTAGTCCAATATTGGACTAAATGCAAGATTGGACGCGAGCGACTGAGTATGACTTCGTAACCTCTCCCTTTGGGGGAGAGGTCGGATCGCTCTTGCGAGCCGGGTGAGGGGCCTTTTCTTGATGCGATACGGAGGAAGACCCCCTCACCCGGCGCTGTGCGCCGGCCTCTCCCCCAAAGCGAGAGGTGAGAGTTCTAGGTGTCCCGTTTCACCGCTTCGGGGATCAGTCCCTTGGGCGCGAACCTGAGCGCGATAGTGATCACCAGCCCGAGCACGAAGACGCGCATCTGTGCCGAGCGCGACTCGATCTCGGGAATGGCGCCCCAGCCGGCATTGGTCGACCAATAGCTCACCATCTCAAAAACGGCCTTGGACAGCGGTTCGGAAATGACCCAGATCAGCCAGATCAGCACCGCACCGAACACCGCGCCCCAATTGTTGCCGGCGCCGCCAACGATGATCATCACCCAGATCAGGAAGGTGTGGTTGATCGGCTGATAGCTCGACGGGTCAAAGATCTGCGTGAAGCTCACCAGCATCGCCCCGCCAATGCCGATCAGCACCGAGCCGAAGACGAAGATTTCGAGCTGTCGCGCCGTGACATTCTTGCCCATCGAGGCGGCCGCGATATGGTTGTCGCGGATCGAGCGCATCATGCGCCCCCAGGGGCCGGAATAAGCGCGCGAGATCAACCAGATCGCGAGGACCAGCACGGCGATGGCCAGCAGCAGGAAACCGCCGCGCGCCAGCAGCAGCGACGAGAACAGGTCCGAACCGGTGGCCTGGTAATCCTGCGGCAAGGGCGTCGGCCACGGGATCGGCGACACGGTCAGCGTACCGCGCGTCAGCCAATCCATGTTCTTGATCAGCGCCCGGATGATCTCGGAAATGCCGATCGTGGCAATGGCCAGGTAGTCGGTGCGCAGACCCAGCGCGATCTTGCCCACGATGAAGGCGATGACTGCCGCCAGCACGCCGCCGAACAGCCAGCCCAGCACCGGATGGGCGCCCAACCCGCCGACAAAGCCGGCATTGGCCTCGATATAGGCCGCGGCCGGGTCGATCTGGCTGCGATAGACACAATAGGCCACGAACCAGGCCAGCACGGTCACGACAGCCTTCCAGCGCCCGGTAATGCCGACGCGATGGCTCTGCTGCGCCCCGATGACCAATAAGGCGCCGGCCGCAAAGGCGATCAGCGCCCGGCCCAGCATCCAGGGACCGTCCGAGCCCCAGAATTGCGGATTGATGGGGTAGGAGATGAAGGTGACGGCAAAGCCGCCCAGCATCAGGAAGCCCATAATGCCGAAATTGAACAGCCCGCCATAACCCCACTGGATGTTGAGGCCGAGCGCGATCAGCGAATAGGCCGTGGCTTCCACCAACCGGCTCGAGGTGAACGGCAGGCCCATGAGCCAGCCAACCACCAGGATCAGCACGAACAGCCCGGCGAACAGCGTCAGGGACCGCTGGATCATGACGAGGCTCCCTTGAAGATACCGGTCGGCCGCACCAGCAGCACCACGACCAGGATCACGAAGGCCACGGTGAGCTTGTATTCGGTGGGCACCAAAGCCAGCGTCGCGGGCAATTGCGCCCATTCCGGCAGCACGGCATTGAGCGGCCGCAGCACCATGGTCCAGTTGAACACGGCCAGCGACTCGGCAAAGCCGATCAGCAGGCCCCCTGCAATGGCGCCGTAGGCCTGGCCGAGGCCACCGACGATGGCGGCGGCGAAGATGGGGATGATGATGTTGAAGGCCAGATCCGGCTTCAGCGTCACGTCGAGCGCCAGCATGGTGCCGGCCATGCAGGCCAATGCGCCCGCGACGATCCAGGTGACCCGCACCACCAGCGTCGTATTGATGCCTGAGACCTGCGCCAGATCGGCATTATCGGCCATGGCGCGCATTGCCTTGCCCAGCCGCGACCGCGTCAGGAACAGATGCAGCGCCAGCACCGAAATGACGGTCACGATGATCATCAGCAATTGCGGCTCGGTGATCACGAGTGGCCGCGTCGATCCCAGGAAGGCCGTGTCGATGCGGAACACTTCCTTGGTTTCCGTCTCGAAGAACGAATAGCTGCCGGCGCCGAAGAACAGGCGGATCAAGCCTTGGACCATGAGCGTCACACCGATCGAGGCGATCAGCAGTGTCACCGGCTTGGCCCCCCGCTTGCGCAGCGGCGCATAAAAGCCCTTGTCGATGCCGAGCGCGAAGATCGCCGATATCACCATGGCTATCGGCAGCACCACGAACCCGGTCGGGATCGGGGTCACGATGCCCCAGCTCGCGAACATTGCCGCCAGCAGGAAGGCAAAGAACGCGCCCGAAGTCATCAGCTCGGAATGGGCAAAATGCGCGAACCGCAGGATGCCGAAGACCAGCGTGATGCCGACCGCCCCGAGCGCATAGATGCATCCCAGCACCGCGCCGGCGATCACCACCTGATTGATGAAGAAAACGAGTTCGGTCACGGCTCAGCCCCCGAGGAAACTTTTGGCGACTTCGGGATCGGCGATGAGCTCGGCGCCCGTGCCGGTGAAACGGTTCTGTCCGCTGGCAAGCACAAAGCCCTTGCTGGCAAAGGCCAAAGCCTGCCGCGCATTCTGCTCGACCATGAGGACGCCGACGCCTTCGTTGTTGACGCGCACGATGGTCTCGAAGATTTCGATCACATAGCGGGGCGACAGGCCGGCAGACGGCTCATCGAGCATCAGCAGCTTGGGCTTGCTCATCAGCGCCCGGCCCATGGCCACCATCTGGCGCTGGCCACCCGACAGTTCGCCTGCAGCCTGCTTGCGCTTTTCTGCCAGCACCGGGAACATTTGATAGACCCAGTCCATCGTGTCCTTGAAATCGTCGCGCCGGGTGAAGGCGCCCATTTCGAGATTTTCTTCGACGCTCATCGAGGTGAAGACGTTCTTCTCCTGCGGCACGAAGCTCAGGCCCTTGGGCACCAGCTTGTCGGGCAGGGAATTGACGATATCCTCGCCGCCGAACTGGATCGTCCCGCCGGTGACCTTGAGCAGACCGAAAATCGCCTTGAGCGTCGTCGACTTGCCGGCGCCATTGGGGCCGACGATGACGCCGATGTCGCTCTGCTCGATAGCCATGTTGACGCCATTGAGGATCGGCGCGCCGCCATAACCACCGACGACGTGCTTGAGTTCGATCAGCGCCATTTACGCCACCTCCACCGGGGTGCCGAAATAGGCTTCGACGATTGCAGGATTGGCTCGGATTTCGGCCATCGGCCCCTCGGCGATCTTTTCGCCCTGCGCCATCACGATGACCGGGTCGCACAGGCGACCGATCAGGTCCATGTCGTGCTCGATGACGAAGAAGGTATAGCCCAATTCCTTGTTCATCCGCTCGATATTGGCGGCAAGGTCATTGAGCAGGGTCTTGTTGACACCCGCCGCCACTTCGTCGAGCAGCACCACCTTGGCGTCGACCATCATGGTGCGGCCCAGCTCGAGCAGCTTCTTCTGCCCGCCGCTGAGGTTCCCCGCCAGCTCATTTCGCACATGGCCGAGCTTGAGGAAGTCGATGACATCGAGCGCTTTCTTGCGCACCTCGGTCTCGCGCGACTTGCTGAGCCCGGGGCGGAACCAGGCATTAGCAAGATATTCACCCGGCTGGTCGCCTGGCACCATCATCAGGTTTTCCAGCGCCGTCATGTTGGAGAATTCATGGGCGATCTGAAAGGTTCGCAGCATGCCGGTGCGGAACAGCTGATGCGGCTTGAGCCCGGTCACGTCGGCGCCGTCGAAGATCACCTGGCCTTCGTCGGGCACAATATTGCCGGCCACGATATTGAACAGCGTGGACTTGCCGGCCCCGTTCGGTCCGATGAGCCCGGTGACCGAGCCACGGCGAACCGAAAGCGAGCAATTGTTCACGGCCGTCAGGCCGCCAAAGCGCTTGCTGACGTTGCGAACGTCAATAACTAAGTCAGAGGACACCCAGACCGTCCCATTTTCCCGATGCAGTCTCGCCCAGTTCAATCCGGGCAATTTTGTGGCATCTGTTCATAGAGCGGGCGAAGGGTCAACCTTACCGCGGTTCACAGGTAGGCCAGAACCGCGTCGGCTGTGGATTTGTTGTTGGCGCAAGGCACATCATAGAGCGTCGCCAGCCGCGTCAGCGCCTTCACATCCACATCATGAGGCTGGGCCGATAGCGGGTCGATAAAGAAAATTAGCACGTCCAGCCGCCCCTCGGCGATCATCGCGCCAAGCTGCTGGTCGCCGCCCAAGGGTCCGCTTTTGAGCAGGGAAACCGGCAAGCCCGTCGCCGCGATCACCCGCCCGCCGGTAGTTCCCGTGCCCCAGAGTTCATGCTCGGCAAGCTTATGTTTGTGATGCACCGCCCAGGCGCACAACTCGTCCTTCTTGTCGTCATGCGCCACAAGACCGATCCGCGCCATTGCACCCTCCAGCTCGTTGCATGCCTTCAAGCATGCTTCAGGCGAACAGGGCAATGGCCTCGCTGAGCAGGATGCCGATGGTATCGACCGGAATGTCGTCTCCCGGCTGCAGCCGCAGATAGCGTCCTTTCTTGAGCCCGTCGCCGCGCAGCAGTCCCTCGCCTTGGGCGAGCAGCCTGCCATTCTCGAAATAGAGCGCGACGCGATCCTGCTGCGGAAACACCGAGCAGACATGACCCGCGCCCGCATGGCGGAAATTGACCGCTTTCCAGCCTTTGGCGACCTTGCCGGACAGCCCCGGATGCGCCGCGACCAGCGCCACCAGCCGCGCCGTCAGCTCCCGGATGTCAGGCGGCAAGGGTTCCACCAGCTCGGCGAAATCACGCGAATAGACGGAGTCGACAACGGAGGTCAGCATGGCGGTATCCGGGGCGTTGGCGCGGCGCAGACATCGGTCCGCACCGCAACCTGGCTCTCCCATGCTGACAGGCAGTGTCAGCAGCGCCGCTAGAACTCGTTCCAGTCGGGCGAAATCGCCATATTGCCCGCCGTGCGCAGGACCGGCTGCGACCGTCGGGACCGCGGGGCGTGCACCGTCACCGGCCCGCCGACCTTGAACACTTCGACCATGCCATCAAGCTCATTGGCCTGGGCCTCGGTCTGCTCGATCGCAGCGTTGGTTTCCTCCACCAGCGCCGCGTTGTGCTGGGTCATCTCGTCCATCTGCTTGACGGCAACCGCCACTTCGCTGAGCGACAGCGATTGCTCCTGGTTGGCACGGGCGATGGCATCGATCAGGCCAGAACTTTCCTGGGCACCGCCCAGGATGGTCAGCAGCTTTTCGGCCGCCTGCCCCACGAGGCGCGACCCGTTCTTGACCTCGCTGGCACTGGCCTCGATCAGCAGTTTGACATCGGCTGAAGCGCTGGCCGCCGATTGCGCCAGCCGCCGCACTTCGACCGCCACAACGGCAAACCCCTTGCCGGCGTCGCCGGCTCTGGCCGCTTCCACCGAGGCATTGAGGGCCAGGAGATTGGTCTGGAAGGCGATGTCGTCGATCAGGCCAATGATATTGGAGATTTTTGCCGACGAGGTTTCGATTGCTGCCATGGCCGCATTGGCCTCGTCCATCACCGCGCCGCCCTCGGTAGCGCTGGCTGAGACCTCGCGCGCCTTCTGGCTGGCCGTGGCGGCAAGGCTGGCATTCTTGGACACCACGCCGGTCAGCAGCTCGACCGAAGCGGCGGTTTCCTCGATGGTCGCAGCCTGCTTGGTCGTCCGCTGCGAAAGATCGTTAGCGCCGGACAGGATTTCCCCGGTCGCCGACTTGAGCGAGCCGGACGTCACCCTCAGCCGGTTGACCAGATCGAACAGCGCATCGACAACGCCATTGGTATCGGCCTTGAGCTTGGCAAAGGCACCGCGATAGTCGCCCTCCATACGATGGGTGAGATCCCGCTCGGCCAGTGCCGTCAGCACCACCCCGGTTTCGGCAATACCCTGCTCTACCGTCGACAGCAGGACATTGATCGATTGGGCCAGCCGGTTGAGGTCTTCATCGGGGAAAGTGGCATCCACGCGCCGGCTGAAGTCACCCGACACCGCCGCGTCGACCACCTCGCCGAAACCCGATTGCAGCGCCTGCATCAGCGAAGCGCGCGTCTGGCTGGCTTCAAGACTATCCCGTGCCGCCTGCGCATGCTGAAGCGCTGTCTGGGCTTCGACCTCGGCCTCGTCCGATTTGAGATTGGCCAATTGCAGCAGCATTTCGGTGTTGCGCGTCATCCAGATCAGCGCCAGCGCTTCGGCGACCAGAATTACCGCGTGCAGGACCACCCGGCCAAGCCCGCCACCGCCATAAAACACCATCTCGCTCCAGAACAGGCCGAGCCCCAGGTGATGCACCGCCACCAGTGCCGCGCCCACCAGGATTGCCTTGATGTCGTAGAGCAGTGCGCACATTGCCAGTGCAGCAAAGAACGCCATATGGATATCGACCTGTTGCGGATGGCCGCGCATGGCGATCAGCACCGCCATCACCTGCGCCATCAGCACCGAAACCGCGAGGTACCGGAAAGCCGGCTGGCGGCGGAAGAATTTGAGCCCGCCGAACAAGGCAGCCAGCGTCGTGACTGCCAATATGCTGGCAAGCCCCGGCCCGCCCCACCGCGTCCAGTCAATGCCAGCCGCCGCCAGCGCCAGCACCGTACTCATGCCGCACAAGCCAAACGCCGCCTGCAGGCGGAAATCCTCCAAACTCACTATTTTTGCCATCACACGCCGTCCCCCGAGCCGGCACAAAGACCAATCGCAGCGACCGTGAACCATGCCCCATGGTCACGCACCCTGGCCTGAAAGGCATCGTCCAGCCCATAGGCGACGATGACATTGGGCAGCCGACTGGTATCGACGATGCGGCCGCCAGCGGCCACGACGGCACCCATGATCTCGGCCTCGTTCATCCAGGGGGCGAAAACCACCCCCATTTCGCCGACGGCCGGCGGTGCGTAAACCGCCGCAGATGCAATGACGCTGGTGAATACCGCCACGAGCGCCGCGGGCAGCAACTGCCGGCCACTGCTCTGTGGACCCTGACCACTGGAACCCATCTGGCGCCCCCACCATGGGAAACGATTACACGTTCAGTCGTCGTATCCTCTGCCCAATTGATTAACAGCCGATATCGCGAACGGTTCGAAGACTACCTATGGTCGGTAGGGCCGCCGGATCGCGGCGGCACCAGCGGCGGTTTAGAACTCGTTCCAGTCCGGCGACAGGGCCGCATTACCGGCCACGCGCAATGCCGGCGCAGGGCGACGACCACCGCGCGCGATCGGCGGCGCCCCCTCGTTGCCGATCTTGAAGACATCGACAATGCCGTCGAGTTCGCTGGCCTGGGCCTCCGTCTGCTCGATCGCGGCATTGGTTTGCTCCACCAGTGCCGCATTGTGCTGGGTCATCTCGTCCATCTGCTTGACGGCGACGGCCACCTCGCTCAACGAGAATGACTGCTCCTTGTTGGCGTGAGCGATGGAATCGATCAGCCCAGAACTTTCCTGGGCGCCGCTCAGGATGGTCAGGAGTTTCTCGGCGGCCTGGCCCACCAGCCGCGAGCCATTCTTGACCTCGCTGGCGCTGGCTTCGATCAGCACCTTAACCTCGCTGGAGGCCTGCGCCGCCGATTGCGCCAGCCGCCGCACTTCGACGGCAACGACGGCAAACCCCTTGCCGGCATCGCCGGCCCGTGCCGCTTCCACCGAAGCGTTCAGGGCCAAGAGATTGGTCTGGAAAGCAATATCGTCGATCAGGCCGATAATGTTTGAAATCTTGCCCGAGGATGTCTCGATCGCCGCCATCGCCGCATTGGCCTCGTTCATCACCGCACCACCCTCGGTGGCACTGGCGGAGACGGCCTGGGCCTTCTGGCTCGCGGTGGCGGCGCGATCCGCATTCTGTTGCACCGCTCCGGTCAATTGTTCGATGGCCGCCGACGTCTCTTCGATCGTCGCCGCCTGTCTGGTGGTGCGTTCGCTGAGGTCGTTGGCACCGGAGAGGATTTCACTGGTTGCCGTCTTGAGCGAACGCGAGGTCTTCTGCAGTCCGGTGACGATATCGAACAGCCGGGTCAGCGACTGGTTGAAGGCCAGGCGCAACTGTTCGTATTGCCCGGTGAACTCTATATCGATCCGACCACTCAGGTCGCCCTCGGCCATCTTGGCGAGGCTGCTGGTGAGGTGGGCAATGATGCCTTCGGCGCGCTTGCGTTCGGTGATGTCGGTGGCGAATTTGATCACCTTGACCGGCCTGCCCTGCGCGTCGAGGATCGGATTGTAGGACGCCTGGATCCATATCTCCTTGCCACCCTTGCCGAAGCGCTGGAACTCGGCGGCAACATATTCGCCGGCCCGCAACCGTTCCCAGAACTGGGCGTATTCTGCGCTCGCCGCATACCCGGGCTCGCAGAACATGCGGTGGTGCTTGCCCACGATTTCGTCGAGCCGATAACCCAGCGTGGCGAGGAAATTGTCATTGGCATCGCGCACCGTGCCATCGAGATTGAACTCGATCACCGCCTGCACCCGTGAGATTGCCGCAATCTGCGCCTCGTGGTCGGCCGCCTGGTTCTTCTGCGCCGTGATGTCGGTGGCGAACTTGATCACCTTGACCGGCTTGCCGGCTTTGTTGAAGACCGGGTTGTAGGTGGCCTGGATCCAGATTTCGCGGCCGCCCTTGGCGATGCGCCGATAGGCAGCGGCCTGGTACTTTCCGGCCGCGAGATCGGCCCAGAACTGGCGGTACTCGGCCGATTGCGCATCGATGGGATCGACGAACATACGGTGATGCTTGCCGGCAATTTCATCGAGCGTGTAGCCAAGCGCGCCAAGAAAATTCTCGTTTGCCGTCAGGATGGTGCCGTCAAGCTTGAACTCGATCACCGCCTGGCTGCGCATGATGGCTTCGACCTTTGCGCGGTCATCCGCAGATTTGCCGCCATATCCAAACATGGTCTTTATGCTCATAGCCATAGGGCCTCCTGCCCCGCCCTCGTCGCTTCGCGACGCTCGGGCATAATGAACGTGAATGGATAAATGCTGGTTTGGTCGACGCTTACGGGTTTTGCGTAGTCATCCACGCCACCCAGACAGGCACGCACGCCAAGCGGCAGCAGGCCCGCCCGGGCCGGCTGCCGAGAAAAACGCTGGATCGCCTGAATAGTGCCCATTGCCGATCGTTAGCGCCTCACGGCCAGCGGAATGCTGGCCGGAATCGAGATTGATCTGCGTCCAACGAGAACGCTAAGCCCGGCAGGGTTAATCGCGGGTAAAGCGCGGATGGCCGGAAGGGCGGGCCGCCCTGTCCGGATTTTGCTGCGTCAGCGGCGGCCGAAGGCCGATTTCAAGCCGTCGAGCATGCCGCGGGCACCTGAGGGGTTCTCCCGCATCGACTGCGCCCGGCCAACGGTAAAGACGCCGATCACTCGGTCCAGCTCATTGGCCTGCGCCTCGGTTTGCTCGATCGCAGCATTGGTCTCTTCGACAAGCGCGGCATTGTGCTGGGTCATCTCGTCGAGCTGGCGCACGGCGACATTGACTTCGTCGATCGAGGAAGCCTGTTCCCGGCTGGCGCGGGCGATGGTCTGGAGCAGGGCCGCGTTGGCCTTGATCGCCTCCTGCACGATGACCAGCCGGTCTGCCGCCTCCGCCACGAGGCGCGAGCCACCCTTGACCTCGTTGGCCGACTGCTCGATCAGCGTCTTGATATCGGATGATGCACTGGCGGCCGATTGCGCCAGGCGGCGCACTTCCACCGCCACCACCGCAAACCCCTTGCCGGCGTCGCCAGCCCGCGCCGCTTCCACCGAAGCGTTGAGGGCCAACAGATTGGTCTGGAAGGCGATGTCGTCGATCAGCCCGATAATGTTGGAGATCTTGGTCGACGATTGCGTGATCCGCTCCATGGCCTCATTGGCCTGCAGCATTACCGCGCCGCTGGCTTCCGCATCGCCGGTGACGCTGCGTGCCTTCTGGCTGGCATCCTCTGCCTGGCTGGCATTGTCGACGACGGTGCGGCTCAATTGCTCGATCGCAGCCGAGGTCTCCTCGATCGTGGCTGCCTGACGGGTCGTGCGCTCGCTGAGATCATTGGCCCCGGCCAGGATGTCGCCTGTCGCCGTCTTGAGCGCCCCCGACGTGCCACGCAACTGGGTGACGATCCCGCTGAGCTGCTCGGCCATGGCATTGGTGTCGGCCTTGAGCTGGGCGAAGGCGCCCTTGTACTCGCCGGTCATGCGAACGCTGAGATCGGCCTTGGCCAAGGCGCCTAGCACAGTGCCGGTCTCGGTGAGACCGCGATCGACACTGGCCACCAGGCCATTGACGTTTTGCGCCAGATTGACGAGTTCGGGATCGTTCAGGCTGGTATCGACGCGGCGCGAAAAATCGCCGTCGATCGCGGCGGCGACCACCTGGCCGATATCCTGCTGCAGGCCGCGGATGATATTCACCTGGCTCGCCCGCTCTTCGCTCATGTCGAGCTCGACCGCGCGGAGTTCGCGCATCTTGATGCCGTTGCTGCGGAACACCTCGACGGCATCGGCCATCAGGCCAAGTTCGTCGGCCCGATCGAGACCAGGTACGGCAACCTCGAGCCGATCGGCGGCGATCTCGGCCATGGCGTCGGTCAAACGCGACACCGGCCGCGTAATGGTGCGGGCGATCAGGACACTGACAATGGCCGCCAGGGCCAGCAGCACCAACCCGATGATCAGCATCGTATTGCGCAGGCCCACGGATGGCGCGGTGATTTCGGCCTCGCTCTCGAGCGCGACCACGGCCCAGTCGACGCCCGCAAAGTGCAACGGCCGCGCCGACGCGACAAAGGGCGTGCCGTCGTGATCGACGCGACCCAGGGCTTCGGTCCCACCCAGGGCGGTGGTCGTCACGTCGCTGATAACGCTCCGTTCCAGCACTTCGTTTTCCGCACTGCCCGTCAGGTCGTTGCGGGCCAGTCCATCCTGGCCAACAAGGAAGATCTGGCCTGACGCGCCCAGGCCCTGCGTATTTTCGAGCACCTGACCGATGCGGCCCGTTGGCATCTGGAAGGCGATGACCCCGATCAGGAAGCCCTGGTCGATGACCGGCGTCGCGATGAAGCTGGCCGGCGCACCGGCGCTGGGTGCATAAGGCGCGAAGTCCGACAGGAATACCTGGCCGGCCTCGCCCGCCAGCGCCGCCCGCACCACCTTGCCCAGATCCGAATCCGCCCACGGCCCGCCGCCTTCGGCAAAGCTGGTGGCGAAATCGGCTTCCTTGGCGACGGTATAGACGTTCATTGCCTCCGCATCGAACAGGAAGATGTCGTAATAGCCGCGCGACTGCAGCATGTCGCGGAAGTCGGCATTGAGCCCGCGGTGATGCAGGTCATAGACCGGCACCTTGTCGCTGGAATCGAGCAGCGCACGCTCGCCGACCGGGTTGGGATTCTGCGTGATATAGGCGTCCTGGAGAATTTCCGTTGGATCGCCCTGCCCCCTCAGCGACCGCATGTCGCCCGAGAACATGTCGATCGCCGCCGAAATTTCCGAGCGTCCCGCGAAGAGCGTCAGGTCGTCGGCCACCGATTGCAGATAGCTGTCGAGCGTCGCCTGGGCGTTCGCCGATGCCGCTGTCAGACGTTGCTGCGCCTGTTGGCTGACAATGGCATCGCCAACGAAATACGCCGCCAGCGCCAGGCTGGCACCAGTGGCAAGTGCGATGGCCACGACCATGGCCGGCAGTTTGAACGCAAGTTTGATCTGGGACATCGAAAGAGCTTCCGGAGTTGTAGCTATGCTGCCTTTTGCCAAGGCATGCCCGCAGCTCCTCTCCGCGGCCATGACGCGGAAAAACTCTACGAATGCAATGGTTAAGGAAGCCCTCCAGCCACTGTCACCCGGCCGTCATGGAGCGGGCCGGACGCAACATCCGGCCCGCTTGTTTGCGTGCTTCTAGAACTCGTTCCAGTCGGTAGAAATCGCCGCATTGCCCTGGCTGAGATAGGCCTTTGCCGCCTTGCGAACGGCAGGCGTCGCCGGCCGCACTGGCGCGGCCGCCCGCGTCACTGGCGCGACAGCCGCCGCGCCACCGGTGGTAAAGACCGCCACGATCTGGTCGAGCTCGTTGGCCTGCCCTTCGGTCTGTTCAATCGCCGCATTGGTCTCTTCCACCAAAGCCGCATTGTGCTGCGTCATCTCGTCCATCTGGCGGACGGCGATATTGACCTCTTCGATGGCCGAGGCCTGCTCGCGGCTTTCGCGGGCAATGCTTTCCATCAGCTGGTTGTTGGCGCGCGCCGCTGCCAGCATGGCCGAAAGCCTTGCCGCCGCGTCCGATACCAGCCGCGAGCCCAGGCTCACCTCGCCGGCCGACTGCTCGATCAACACCTTGACATCAGCCGAAGCGCTGGCTGCCGACTGGGCCAGGCGCCGCACTTCCACGGCCACCACCGCAAAGCCCTTGCCGGCATCGCCGGCGCGGGCCGCTTCGACCGAGGCGTTGAGGGCCAGGAGATTGGTCTGGAAAGCGATATCGTCGATCAGCCCGATAATGTTGGAAATCTTGCCCGAGCTGGCTTCGATCGCCGCCATGGCGGCATTGGCCTTTTCCATCACCTGGCCGCCTTCCTCAGCCGTGCGCGTCACTTCGCCGGCATTGACGCTGGCATCGCGAGCGCGCTCGGCATTCTGGATGACCGTGCCCGCCAGCTGGTCCATGGCGGCAGAGGTTTCTTCGATCGTCGCCGCCTGCTTGGTGGTGCGCTCGGAAAGATCGTTGGCACCCGACAGGATTTCGCCGGTCGCGGTCTTGAGCGTCCGCGAGGTGTTCTTGAGGCGGCTGACCACGTCGGTCAGTGTATCGGCCACCGCATTGGTATCCGCCTTGAGGCGGGCGAAGGCACCCTGGTACTCGCCCTCCATCCGCTCGGTCAGGTCGGTATTGGCCAGGGCCGTCAGCACGCGGCCGGTTTCGCCCAGGCCGCGTTCGACCGTACCCACGAGGCTATTGACGCTTGCCGCCAGGCCATTGAGTTCCGGATCGGGGAATTCGGCATTGACCCGGCCGCTGAAGTCGCCGGCGATGGCGCCATCCACCACCTGCCCGAACGCACCCTGCAACTCGCGCATCATGGTCCGGCGCTGCTGCTCCTCGGCGATAATGCGGGCGGCCTCGGCCTCGGTCATCTGGCTGACCTTGAGCCCGTTCTCGCGGAACACCGCTACGGCGCGCACCATATTGCCGATCTCGTCGCTGCGATCCTGCCCTTCGAGCGCCACCTCGAAGTCATTGTCGGCGAGGCGCACCATGTCGCCGGTCAAAGCCGCGATCGGGCGGCTGATGGAGCGAGCGATGAGAACGCCCAGCACCAGCATCACTGCCATCGCGCCCAGCGTGATAGCGGCGCTGGCCATGGCGGCCTGCCAGAAGATGGCGTCGACCGTCGTCAGCAGCACACCCGAGCCGATCACCCAGCCCCAGGGCTCGAAAGCCTGCGCATAGGTCACCTTGTCCTTGAACGTTCCATCCTTGTCCTTGAAGGCGTAGGACACGAAGTAGGACCCCTGCGTCTTGGCCGCAGTGATCATCTCGTCGAGATAGAGCTTGCCGTTGCCGTCGACCACGGCCTTGCGGTCCGTGCCCTCTTTTTCGGGCTGATAGGCATGCATCACGTTGACGTAGTCGTAGCTGTCGATGAACAGGTACTCCCCGTCCTGGTAGCGCATGAACCGCAGTGCCTCGAGCGCCGCCGCCTGGGCGGCCTCGGTCGTCATCGTGCCGGCCTCTGCCAGATCATAGTAATGCTGCACCACACCGGCGCCGGCCTGCACCACGCTCTGGATTTCGGTGCGCTTGAACGCGTCCAGGTCCTGCCGCAGCGCATAGAGCTGGTAGGAGACGATGGCAAAGAACCCCAGCGCGAAGACGAAGAGCAGGCTGTAGAGGCGTCTGGCGATACTGCCGGTGAACAAACGAGACAAGGTGGGCTCCAGGGGACGAACGATCAAAAGGGGTTGGCAGTCGCGGCAACGCCGAGACCAAAGCTGCAAGCGGTGATGGAGAAGCTCCTGGACGGCATCGAACCTCGTAGTGGCTCACGCCCGCTCGGCGGGATGAGTCAGAGATTTAAGTGCGTCCGAGGTAGATAATCGCAGTTCGGCATTAAGGCGCGGTAAACCACGCCGGCCTCCGAAGCCCAAAAACGCGAAGGGCGCCCAATCGGCGCCCTTGCTGCTTCAACTCGGAGATGCGCCTAGAACTCGGACCAGTCCTTGGCGATGGCGGCATTGCCCTCGCTGAGATAGGAGCGGGCGGCGGAGCGCACCTTGTCGACCACACCGCGCGCTTGTGTCGTCGCCCGCACCGGTCTCGCCGACCTGGCGGTGGCGCTGTCTATCGTGAACACATCCACCACGCGGTCGAGCTCGCTGGCCTGCGCCTCGGTCTGCTCGATCGCCGCGTTGGTTTCTTCCACCAGCGCGGCATTGTGCTGGGTCATCTCATCGAGCGCCCGCACGGCGACCGTCACCTCGTCGATAGCGGCGGCCTGCTCGCGGCTGGCTCGGGCGATCGACTGCATCAATTCGGCATTCTCGTTGATGGCGGACAGCATGGCGGCCAGCTGCTCGGCGGCGTTGGAGACCAGCTTGCTGCCACCTTTGACCTCGCTCGCCGATTGCTCGATGAGCGCCTTGATGTCGGACGAGGCGCTGGCCGCCGATTGCGCCAGGCGCCGCACTTCCACCGCCACCACCGCAAAGCCCTTACCGGCATCGCCGGCGCGCGCCGCTTCCACCGACGCATTGAGCGCCAGCAAATTGGTCTGGAAGGCAATGTCGTCGATCATGCCGATAATGTTGGAAATCTTGGACGAACTCGACGTGATGCGTTCCATCGCCGCATTGGCGTCACCCATGGTGACACCGCTTTGCGCCGCCGTAGCCGAGACCTTCTGCGCCATACCGTTGGCGTCTTCCGCCATGCGGGCATTGTCCGCCACCGTGGACGCCAATTGCTCCATGGCCGCCGTGGTTTCCTCGATCGTCGCCGCCTGCCGCGTGGTCCGTTCGCTGAGATCGTTCATGCCCGACAGGATTTCGCCGGTGGCCTGCTTCAGCGCGCCCGAGATCTGCTTGGCGCCGCCAACCACTTCGGTCAGCTTCTCGCTCACCGCATTGGTATCGCTCTTGAGGCGGGCAAAAGCGCCCTGGTAATCGCCCAGCATACGCTTGGTCAGGTCGGTATCGGCCAAGGCGCCCAGCACCACGCCGGTTTCGCCAATGCCGCGATCCACGGTTTCGACCAGGCTGTTGACGCTGCCCGCCAGCGAGTTGAGCTCCTGGTCGGGGAACTGGGCATGTACGCGCTTGGAGAAGTCGCCGGCGATCGCCGCATCCACCACTTCGCCGAAGGCCGCCTGCAATGCGACCATCATGTCGGTGCGCTCGACCCGGCGCCGCACCGAGGCGGCCCGCTCTTCCTCGGTCATCTGGCTCATCTTGGCGCCGTTGTCGCGGAAGATCTCGACGGCACGCGCCAGCTTGCCGATCTCATCGGCACGCGTGGTGCCGGGCACCTCGACATCATGATTGCCGCCGGCAACGGTCTCGACCGTCGCCGTCAGCGCACCCAGCGGCTTGCCGAGCATGCCGCGCAGCAGCATGAACAGGATGGCGCAAGCCACCAGCACGCAGAGCGCAGCCAGACCCGCAATGGTCAGCCGAACTTCGTTGACCGTCGCCGCCAGCGTGGCCTCGGGCACGCTCGAAATCACCACCCACTGGTCCGATGCCGTGCCCACCGTGATCGGCTGGGCGATATTGTTCATCGCTACGCCGCTGCCATCGGCACTACCGGCCTCGGCCGAGCCAGCCGTCAGCGCATTCGCCACGAGATTGGCCAGTGGATCGGCCGCATCAAGCGGCTTGCCGAGCAGCGCCGCATCGGGATGCGCAACGACGATGCCGGATGCGGTGACCACCGCGACATTGCCGGTACCGAGCGGCTTGATAGCGGCTAGGCGCGCACCGAGGTCGGCCAGTGACAGATCGACGCCGGCAGTACCGAGATAGGTCCCGCCCGCCTTGATCGGGGCGCCGAACGACATGATCAGCGTATCAACGCCGCCGACACTGTAATTGTAGGGCTCGATAGCCGCCAGCCGATCGAGTGCCTTGGGCACCTGGTAATAGGCACCGGCTGTCTGGTCATCATAATCGAGGAGCGCTTCCACCGCGACCGAGCCACTGCCGCGGTTCCAGTACGGCACATAACGCCCCGAGGCGTCCGTGCCCGTCGTATTGACGAATTGCGCATCCTTGCCGTCGAGCGCATTGGGCTCCCAACCCGACCAGGTGCCGAGCAGTTCCGTGTTGCGCTCTAGCGCGCCCCGCAGCACCGCGTCATAAGTCGCTCGATCGCTCACGCCCGAGGCCTTGAGCGCTTCAAGCACACCCGCCAGGTCATAGGCTACGCTGGAGGCGGCAGTGAGGCTTGCCTCGACCTCGCGGGCCACCGACTGCGTCGCCGCGGTTTGCAGCGCCTGGGTTTGCGCTTCGATGGTCCGGCTGACCTGCAACACCAGCAGCACGATGCCGATGGCAAAGGTAATCGCCAGCGCTACGCCACTGAGCAGCGCAACCTTGATAGACAGAGAACGCGTAAACATCGTCGGAGCGCCTATGGGCTAGAATTCGTTCCAGTCGGGAGCAACTGCCGCGTTGCCATGTGTGGTGAGATTGGCCGAAGCCGATGCCAGACGTTGCTGGAGGCCACGAGCGCCCCCGACATTGCGCTCGCGCACCGGTGCCTCGGCCTGACGGCCGCCGATCTGGAACACTTCCACAATGCGGTCCAGCTCGGTCGCCTGCGCCTCGGTCTGCTCGATCGCGGCATTGGTCTCTTCCACCAGGGCCGCATTGTGCTGGGTCATCTCGTCCATGGTCTGGACGGCGGTCTTGACCTCTTCGATGGCCGCGGCCTGCTCGCGGCTGTCATTGGCGATCGACCCCAGCAGCTCATTGTTGCCGCGCGCCGCATCGAGCATCGCCTTGAGCTTGCCGGCGGCCTCGCCGACCAGCTTGGAGCCCGAGTTCACTTCCCCGGCCGATTGCTCGATCAGGGCTTTCACCTCGGACGAGGCCTGCGCCGCCGACTGCGCCAGGCGCCGCACTTCCACCGCGACGACGGCAAACCCCTTGCCGGCATCACCGGCACGCGCGGCTTCCACCGAGGCGTTGAGGGCCAGAAGATTGGTCTGGAAGGCAATGTCGTCGATCATGCCGATAATGTTGGAGATCTTGGACGAGGAATTGGTGATCCGCTCCATGGCGGCCGTTGCCGCATCCATGACCTTGCCGCCTTCTTCGGCGGTGCGCGTCACCTGCGCCGCATTGGTGCTGGCATCCTCGGCGCGCTTGGCATTCTGCATCACCGTATTGGCGAGCTGTTCCATGGCAGCTGACGTTTCCTCGATGGTCGCCGCCTGCTTGGTGGTGCGCTCGGAAAGGTCGTTGGCGCCCGAGAGGATTTCCCCGGTTGCCGTCTTCAGCGACCCCGACGTGTGGCGCAGCTGGCCAACCACTTCGGTCAGCTTGTCGGCCACCGCATTGACGTCGCTCTTGAGCGTCGCGAAGGCGCCCTCATAATCGCCCTCCATGCGCTCGGTCAGATCCGTATTGGCCATGGCGCCCAGCACATGACCGATTTCGGTGACGCCGCGATTGAAGGTCGAAACCAGATTGTTGACGCTGGCAGCCAGGCCATTGAGTTCCGGATCGGGGAACTCGACCGTAACCTGCTTGCTGAAGTCACCGGCCACCGCCGCGTCGACCACGACGCCAAACGCGCCCTGCAGCTCGGTCATCATCTTCTGGCGGTTTTCCTGGTCGGCGATGATGCGGGCCGCTTCCGCCTCAGTCATCTGGCTGACGCGCAGTCCGTTCTGGCGGAATATTTCCACCGCGCGCGCCATGGCGCCCACTTCATTGCCGAGGTCCGTATAAGGCACCTCGGCCTCGTAATTGCCCTCGGCAATCGCGTCCATCGAAACGGCCAGCTTCGGAATAGGCTTGGTGATCCCGCGCGACAGCAGCAGCCCGAGCAGCCCCAGCGCGATGGTGACCGCGCCCCCGACCATGGCGATGAGGCCCAGCACGCCATTGGCCGAGGCTTCAACCGCCGCCATGGGCGTACCCACGAAAATGGCACCCATGACTTCGCCACTCATCTTTTCCACCGGCTGCAGCGCGCCGAAATACGTGGTGCCGTTGAGCGGCAGGGTGCCGATATATTGCTCGCCTGCCATCAACGGCGCGTAAGCCGGGCTCGACGCATCGAGCACCAGATCGGCCAACCGCGTACCGTCGGGACCGGCCAGGCTGGTGGTCTTGCCGACCAGGTTCTGCGTCGCGCTATCGAGCACGTAGATCGATGCGTCCTGCTTGGTGACGCGGGTAACCGAGTCGATCACTTCGGTGTCGTAGAACGGGGGGATGGCCCAGCTCTGGAAGGCATCCATCGTGCCCTCCGGCGTCCAGTTCAGTACCGAACCCGAAATGCGCCGCTCCAGGATGGTGGCGGCAACCCCCAGATTGGCGCTCTGTTCGACGCGGCTCTCGGCGATCGATTGCGAATAAAGGCTCATATAGATCGTGGCGGACACCGCCGCGATCGAACCGATAATGGCCACCAGCACCAGAGCCGCAATGGCCGTGGTCATCTTGATGTTGCCAAAGAACTTGCGCATGGATGTATTTCCCCCCGAGGCATCCGACGCGCCAAATCCGACGCACGTCTTGTGGACCTGTGATGAGGGAAATTACGGCACAGCCGTTAATCTATCGTTGTCCACGCGGCCGCCAACAGGATTGGCGGCCGAATTCGCGGGGCCTGTGACTAGAATTCGTTCCAATCCCGGTCGATGGCGGCATTGCCGTGGCTCAGATAAGACTTGGCGACCGTCCTGAGCTTGTCCTGTAGTCCCCGCGCCCCAGCGGGCGGTGTGGCCTGGGCTGGTCTTGCGCTGGGCCCCGCCTGCCCGACCACGAAGACATCTACGATACGATCGAGCTCAATGGCCTGCGCCTCGGTCTGCTCGATGGCGGCATTGATCTCCTCGACCAGGGCCGCATTGTGCTGGGTCATCTCGTCCATGGTGCGGACGGCGGTGTTGACCTCTTCGATCGCCCCGGCCTGCTCGCGGCTTTCCTTGGCAATGCCGCTCATCAGCTCGTTGGACGACCGCACCGCGCCCAGCATGGATTCAAGCTTGGTGGCGGCATCCGATACCAGCCGCGAGCCGCCCTTGACCTCATTGGCCGACTGCTCGATCAGCACCTTGACCTCGCTCGATGCATTGGCGGCTGACTGCGCCAGGCGCCGCACTTCCACCGCCACCACGGCGAAGCCCTTGCCGGCGTCGCCAGCGCGAGCGGCTTCCACCGACGCGTTCAAGGCCAAGAGATTGGTCTGGAAGGCGATATCGTCGATCAGTCCGATAATGTTGGAAATCTTGCCCGACGACTGGGTGATGCGCTCCATAGCCTCAGTGGCCTGGTGCATCACCTGCCCGCCCTCTTCGGCCGCGCGCGTCACCTCAGATGCCACAGTGCTGGCTTCGCCGGCCCGCTTGGCATTCTGCATCACCGTGGTCGCCAGCTGCTCCATCGCCGCCGACGTCTCCTCGATCGTCGCCGCCTGCTTGGTTGTGCGTTCGCTGAGGTCATTGGCGCCCGAGAGAATTTCCCCGGTCGCGGTCTTGAGCGTTCCAGAAGTCTGGCGCAATTGACCCACGACCTCGGTCAGCTTGTCGGCAACGGCATTGGTATTGCTCTTGAGCTGGGCGAAAGCGCCCTCATAGTCGCCCTCCATGCGCAGGCTGAGGTCGGTATGCGCCAGGGCGTCCAGCACCGTACCGATTTCGCTGACCCCGCGATTGAAGGTCGAAACCAGGTTGTTGACGCTTGAGGCAAGCCCATTGAGCTCGGGGTCTGGAAACTCCACCGTCACCTGACGCGTGAAGTCGCCGGCCACCGCCGCGTCGACAACGACACCGAACGCGCTTTGCAGCTCGGTCATCATCTTCTGCCGGTTTTCCTGATCGGCCACGATCCGCGCCGCCTCGGCCTCGGTCATCTGGCTGACGCGCAAGCCGTTGTCGCGGAACACCTCGATGGCGCGGGCCATGGCCCCCACTTCGTTGCCGCGTTCCGTGTAGGGCACCTCGGTATCGTAGTGGCTCTCGGCGATCGCCTCCATGGCGCCGGCCAGCCGGGGGATCGGCCGCGTGATCATCAGCGACAGTATGTAGCCGACCACCCCCAGGACGCCGGTAACCACCAGGGCCGTCACCAGCATCAGCACCATCATGTCGCCAAGCGTGCCCTCGATCGCCGCGACCTTCTCGCCGACGAACAAAGCGCCGGCCAATGCGCCGTCTTCCCGAATGATGGGATGGTAGGCGGTGAAGTAGCGCTCGCCCTCAATGCTCTGCTCGGCAAAATAGGCCTCACCCGCACTGAGCGCGGCAATGACCGGACCAGCCGGGTCGAGCACGCTGCCCTTGTCGCTGCTGCCGTCCGCTTTCACCAGCGTCGTCGTGTTGACCACCAATTCCTTGGTGTCCTTGTCGGCGATGTAGATCGCCGTTTCGGCGTCGGTGACCCGGCGGATGCCATCGACCAGTTCGGTGTCGAAGAATGGCAGCAGCGCCCACAGCGATATCTGGCCGAGCTGGCCGTCCTCGCCCCAATTGACGACCGTGCCGCCCTTGCCGTTGGTCGCACTGGCGAAGATCGTCGCCGCGGTCTTCATATTGCCCGCTTGCTGTTCGCGGCCCTGCTCGATCACCGCCGAGCGCATGCTGATGTAGATCGCGCTCGCCACGACGCTGATCGATGTCACGATCGCCACGATGACCAGCGCGGAGATCATGAACCGCAGGCTGAGACGGCCAAAAAGAGCAGAAACGGATTTGAACATGGCGAGGCCCCCCAGCACCTGCGCGAGATCGGTGCAAGGAGGCTAAACACTGCCATTTAAATAAGTATTACAACGACTTAACTATCCATCATTTTCAGTGAGCAGCCCAAACACTGAAAACGGGCACCAAATTCATCAACACGGACGCGATCATTTACATTTCGACCGACAGATTGAGGGCTGGCGCCCGACTATCCGCGCCTAGAATTCGTTCCAATCCCGATCGATGGCGGCATTGCCGTGGCTGAGATAGGACTTTGCCGCTGTCGTGAGCTTGCCCGGCAGGTTGCGGGCGCGCTCGACCAGCGTCGCCGGCTGCTCGGTCCGAACTCCATGCTGCCGGCCGGACCCTGCCTCCGCGATCGAAAAGATATCGACGATGCGGTCAAGCTCGGTCGCCTGCGCCTCGGTCTGCTCGATGGCCGCATTGATCTCTTCCACCAGCGCCGCATTGTGCTGGGTCATTTCGTCCATGGTACGGACAGCCGTGTTGACCTCATCGATCGATGACGCCTGCTCACGGCTCTCTTTGGCGATACCGTTCATCAACTCGTTGGACGAGCGCGCCGCGCTTAGCATGGATTCAAGTTTGGCAGCCGCATCGGAGACCAGCTTGGAGCCGCCCCGAACTTCATTGGCCGATTGCTCGATCAGCACTTTGACATCAGCCGACGCGCTCGCCGCCGATTGCGCCAGACGACGCACTTCCACCGCCACCACCGCAAAACCCTTGCCGGCATCGCCAGCCCGCGCCGCCTCTACCGAGGCGTTGAGGGCCAGAAGATTGGTCTGGAAGGCGATATCGTCGATGAGCCCGATGATATTGGAGATCTTGCCCGACGACTGCGTGATCCGCTCCATCGCCTCGGTCGCCTGGTTCATCACCTGCCCACCCTCTTCGGCGGTCTTGGTAACGCCCGACGCTACCGTGCTGGCTTCCTTGGCCCGCTCGGCATTGTGCAGCACGGTCGATGCCAATTGTTCCATCGCCGCCGAGGTTTCCTCGATCGTGGCTGCCTGCTTTGTCGTGCGTTCGCTGAGGTCGTTGGCGCCCGAGAGGATTTCCCCGGTCGCAGTCTTGAGCGTGCGCGAGGTATCCTTGAGCTGCCCGACAATGTCGGTGAGCTTCTCGGCCACCGCATTGGTGTCGGCCTTGAGCTTGGCGAAAGCGCCCTGATAATTGCCTTCCATGCGCTTGGTCAGGTCGGTATCGGCCAGCGAGGCGAGTACAGTGCCGGTTTCGGCAACCCCGCGATCCACCGTCGCCACCAGATTGTTGACCGAGCGCGCCAGCGTATTGAGTTCGTCATCGGGGAATTCGGCCTCGACGCGCCGGCTGAAATCGCCGGCTATGGCGGCGTCGACCACGGCGCCGAAGGCGCGCTGCAGTTCCTGCATCATCGCGGCGCGTTCGGCCTGGCTGCGGATGATCTGGGCGGCCTCGGCCTCGGTCATCTGCGCAACCTTGAGACCGTTTTCGCGGAACACTTCCACGGCGCGGGCCATGGCGCCCAGTTCGTCCTTGCCGTCAGCGCCTCGCACCTCGACATCCAGATCGCCGTCGGCCAGCGCTTCCATAGTGGAGGTGAGGCGGCTGATCGGGCGGCTGACGGAGCGTGCAAAGAAGTAACCGAGGATCGCGGCAATGGCCAAAAGACCCCCGCCAATGGCCAACATCATGTTGCGCATATCGGTGATCGGGGCATAGGCTTCCGCTTCGCCGACCGCGGTCACCACTGCCCAGTTGGCCCCGCCAAAGCTCAGCGGCTGCGCTGTCAGTATCATATCCATGCCGCGATAGTCGGACGAGAGGCCGACAGCCTCGGTGCCGGCAAGCGCCGCCTCGACCACCGGGTTCTGGAAGGTCGTGACCAGCGAGTCATCGGTCTCGGAGAACCGCGAATCCGAGCGCATCAGGAAATCGGGACCAACAAAGAAGCTCTCGCCGGTTTCGCCCAAACCTTCGCTCTTGCTCATGATTGCGTTGACCGGGGCGGTCGAAATCGCGGCGGCCAGAACCCCCACCAGCTTGGCCCGGTTGTCGAAGACCGGGGTCGCCATGAAGCCTTCCGGCAGCCCGCCCGCCGGGCCATAGGCCGAAAAATCCTGGAATGCGACCTGACCGCCCTCGGTCAGGGCCGCCGCAGCCTGGAACGCCTGGCCCAGACCGGTGTCGGCGCCAACGCCGCCAGCGGCAAAATTGGTCGCCAGGTCGTCACGCTTCTTGACCGAATAGATCAGATCGCCAATGGGGCTCAGCACCATCAGGTCGGCATAGCCGCGCGCCTGCAATTGCCGCCGGAAGGCCGGATGCATCTTGGAATGAGTGAAATCGTAGTTCGTCCGCTTCTCGGCAGTCGACACATCGAGCAGTTCGCGATTGGCCTGGTCCGGGTTGTTGGTGATGTAGGCCGTTTGCAGCGCCGCCACCGGATCGGTTGCCAGCGAGCCCGTAAGGAACTGACCCCAGTTGATGTTGAGATCGCGCAGGATGGTCTGCGTCGACTCCGTTGCCGCCGTGATGGTCAAATCCTTGGCCACGCCATCCAGATAGGCGGCAAGCTCGGCCGAGGTCTGGGTGGCGATGGTTTCGATCTGCCGCCGCGACAATTGGTCGACCGTTGCCGAACCGATCAGGTAGCTCGCAATGCCAACGCCGGCGCTGACCAGCAGGGCGGAGCCCACCAGCGCCAGCGGCAGCTTCTGGGCAATCTTCAACTGCGGCAGGAATCTCATCGAATGCTCCAGCTTTCCCTGACCGCCGCGGCCTTGCACGCCCATCTCCCGATGGCATGAAAATGCCGGGCCGTTGCCGGCGCGGCGTGCAGCAGTCATCCCCCCAAATCGCCGGCGCAAGCCGAACAGTGCAAACGATACAGATTGGCGATTAACCACTCCTTACGCAGACATATGATGGGTGCGGTGGCCCTAAAAGCAAAAGGCCACCCGTGGCGGATGGCCTTCCGTTTCGAACATATTAGGCGAGTTTAGCTGAGTGCGCCGATCACCGCCTCGATGCGCTTCTTCATCGTAGAAGCATCGAAGGGCTTGATGATGTAGTTGTTGACGCCAAACGAAATGGCTTCCTTGACCTGCTCCTTGTCGGAGCGGCCCGTCGCCATGATGAACGGCATGGCCTGGGTGCGCGGGTGCTTGCGGATCACCTTGAGCAAGGTCAGCCCGTCGATGTCTTCCATGTTCCAATCGGAAATGATCAGGTCGACATTGCTCTTTTCGAGCTTGCCCAGAGCATCGCGCCCGCTCTTTGCTTCGATGATGTCCTTGAAGCCGAGCTGGGTCAGGATGTACTTGCATATGCCGCGCATCGACTGCTGGTCATCGACGATGAGGACGCTCACTGCGCTGGCTTTAGGCATGTTTTGGTTCACCTTCTTGGTGTCCGGGGTTAGGTACCCCGCATTCGAGCAAACACTAGGCAAGAAGCGTTACAAATCTCTCAATCGGGACCCGGGCATTGTGCCGGAGCCCGCTTAAGCTGCCGATTTGAGCCGTACCAGCGCCTGGGCGAGCCGCCCCGCAATGGCCTCGACCGGCGCCTGCTCGACCACTGCGCCCTCTTCGAAGGCCACGCGCGGCATGCCATAGACCAGCGCCGAAGCCTGGCTCTGGCCCACCGTATGGGCGCCCGCGTCGCGCATCATCTTGAGGCCGCGCGCCCCGTCCCGGCCCATGCCGGTCAGGATCGCCCCGACCGCCATCGGCCCGACCACTTTGGCGACCGATTCAAACAGCACGTCGACGCTGGGCCGGTGACCCGATTCCAGTTCGTCATGCGCGAGGCGGCACTTGAGCTGACCCGACGAGCGCTCCACCCGCAGGTGATAATCGCCGCGCGCCACATAGGCGTGCCCGGCCAGCAGCGGCATGCGGTCTTCCGCTTCGACCACCTTGATGGTGCACAATTCGTCGAGGCGCGCCGCGAAACGGCCGGTAAAACCCGGCGGCATGTGCTGGGCGATCACGATCGGCGGGCAATCGGCGGGTATCTGGGTCAGCACGGCGCGGATGGCTTCCACGCCGCCGGTCGATGCGCCAATGGCGATGAGCGAGCCTTCCGGCGCCGCTGCGGTCTTGATCGCGACCTTGGGCGCCTCGGCCCGGTTTGCCGAACGCCCGCGCACATCCGATTTGGCGGCGGCGCGGATCTTGTCACGCAGTCCCGCGCCGAACGCCTCGATGCCGCCTTCGAACTCGGCACTCGGCTTGGCCACGAAATCCACCGCGCCCAGTTCGAGCGCCAGCAGCGTCTCGCTGGCGCCCTTCTTGGTCAGCGTCGAGACCATAACCACCGGCGTTGGCCTGAGGCGCATGAGTTTGTCGAGGAATTGCAACCCGTTCATATTGGGCATTTCGATATCCAGCGTCACCACATCGGGGTTGAGCGCCTTGATCTTCTCGCGCGCATCGATGGGATCGGTGGCAGTCGCCACCACGGTGATATCGCCGTCCCGCGTCAGCATGCGGGTCAGCACCTCGCGGATCAGCGCCGAATCGTCGACGACCAGGACCTTGATGCTCATGCCGCTTCTCGTTTGTTCAGTTTCTGTCTGCATTGATAGATGGTCTTGCCCACCAGGCGGAACCCTTCGCCGCCCGAGCCCAGGTTCTCCGAGTGCCCGATATAGAGGAAGGCTTCCGGCGCCAGCAGCTTGCTGAAGCGGCCGAACATTTCGCCTTGCGTCGCCTTGTCGAAATAGATCGCCACATTGCGGCAGAAGATGGCGTCGAACGGCCCCTTCATCGGCCAAGGGCCGATGAGGTTGAGCGGCTTGAACGACACCAGCTCCCGCACCGCTTCGGGTATGCGGATAGTGCCATCACCCGGTCGCACGAATGGTCGCGCCCGCTCGCTGCTGAGGCCCGAAAGCTCGTTTTCCGGATAAACGCCGCGTGCCGCCTTGGCGATCACGGCGGTATCGATATCGGTGGCGAGGATCTTGAAGTCCCAGCGCTTGAGCTCGGGAAATGCGCCCAGCAGGTCCATGCCGATAGTATAGGGTTCCTGCCCGGTCGAGCAGCCCGCCGACCAGATGCTCGAAGTGATGGTCTTCGCGATAGAACCGCGTGAGATTGGTGGTCAGCGCGTTGACAAAATCCTGGCTGTCCTCGGCTGAGCCCGAGCGTTCGAGGAAATCGACATAGGCGTCAAAACTCGGAATCTCGAGCGCCCGCAGGATCTTGCTGAGCCGGGATATCACCAGTGTTCGCTTGGCATCGCTGAGCGCAATCCCGGCAACCTGATAGACCCGGTTCTTGATCCGCGAAAACTCGCGTTCGCTGAGGGAGATTTCTCCCTGTTCCATGCCGCGCACCCCAATTGCCCCGAAGGCCCGTCCTGGGCCTGTCGTTTAGGCGTTAGCGCGCCGTTCGGGACGGATAGCCGTCTCGGCGGCGTCGCTAAATGACGCCATCCGCCCAGTGAGGCGCTTCAGCGCCAGATCACCTTCGCTCAGTGTCGCGACAATACTGTCGTTTTCATTACTTAGATTGCGTAAATGCGCGTCCAGTTCTGCAATCATTTTTTGCAGAGACTTTGCTTCCGCGGCGCCGGTCTCGGCCTGACTGCGGCCCCTGCTGACGACGGCGCGGATGTCCCGGGCCGATCGATTGGTCAACTGCGCCAGCTGGCGCACCTCGTCGGCCACGACGGCAAAGCCCGCGCCCTTCTCCCCGGCCCGCGCCGCCTCGACGGCGGCATTGAGCGCCAGGAGGTTGGTGCGGAACGAAACATCCTCGATGGCCTGCACCATTTGGTCGACCTCGCGCGTCATCTGGTCGACCTCGCTCACCACCGCATTGGTGCGCCGCGCCGCCAGGTCGGCCTCCCCCGCCAGGATTTGCGCATCCCGTCCTATGGCGAGAGCCTGCCGCAACCGGCCGGTTCCATCGGCGAAAGCCCGGCCCGTCATGCCGATGTCACCACGATTCTCCGCAGTGAGCGTGCCCATCCGCGCCATGCGCCCCTCGAACCCCTCGACCAGCCGCCCCACCGCCGCAAGGCGATCCTCGAGCTTGCTCCGCAGATCCTGCTCGTCGGCGAGTTGCTCGGCCAGTGCCTGCGAAAAATCATTGAGCCGTCGCGCCAGACCGCCCAGCGGCCCGTGCAGCGCATCGGGCAATTCCCCGCTGCCGGCGGCCACGCCTTCGAGCTGGCGCAGGCCGGCATCGAGCTCGGCGAGGCCGCCATTCAGCGCCGCCAGCGCCGGATTGATCGCTGCAATATCGGCCTCGAAACGGAAGCCGGTCTGACCACCTGCCAGCGCGCCGGCGAAGGCGTCGAGATCGTCGTCCTCGATATAGCTGCCGGCAGGCACCAGCTCGAGCAGGTAGCGGTTGGCCGCGATGGTGAGGCGCCTGGCTTCGAACCGCGCGCTGCCCAGCATCACCATGGTTTCCTCGGGCGCACCGCCCCCAGCCGCGAGATAACCCGCGCCGAACAGCGCATCGAGCGTCGCCCCCTCGACGCTGGCCGGCGAAAGCTTGGTCACCCCCGCGCTGGCGGCCAGGATCACCCCCTTGTCGTCGACAATGACGGCCGGCTGATGCATGGCCGCAATGGCGCTTTTGAAATGATGGGCTCGCTCCAGCCGCTTGCCCAGCCGCGACACGACACCGGCAATGGTGAGCGTTTCCTCCGGCCGGTCGCAGAGCCCCGCTGCCAGTGCCACCGCGCTCAGCGTCTGCCGTTCCTGCCGGCCCAGCAGCAGCGCCGCCGCGAACGTGCCGACCAGTGCCAGTATGGCAACGCCGCCAGCAACCGCCAGCCAGCCTATCCCCCCGCCCAGCACCGGCATCAGGCTGGCCGCCAGCACGAAGGCGAAGAGCCACAGACCGGCGGCGATAAACGCTAGCCGCATCTGGGGCATAGGGCGCCAAGTCCGCAAATCAGCAAGAGGTCCAACATAGGAATTACCCTAAGCCGGGAATGGTTAACCAAGTCTATAATTGGCAGCTGCGTCGTAAGACTTCGCTAATCAACATTGCCGTGCCGTGAAGAAATTGTCCCACTCCAGAACACGCAACTCGACTTTGCGCATTGAGTATCGGCCGCTCGGGCTAGAACAATTCGATATCGTCCACCGGCGCCGGCACCACGATACGGCGCTTGGCGATCGCGATTTCCTCGCGGGCCACATTGGCGCCGGCATCGCTGTCGAGCCGCTTGACGAAGGCGCGCCCCGAATGCGGCTTGAACAGCACGCGGCGCGCATAGGTGCCGCCCAGGTCTTCACTGGTGGCGACATAGCCTTCATCGGCCAGGAACTGGCGCACGAATTCGATATTCTTGAGCCCGACGTCGTCGAGCACCGAATTGATCTTGCCGCCGCCAAAAACCTTGATCTCGAGATTGGCCTTCCGGCCCGTACCCTGCGTCAGCACCTTGTTGATCAACTGTTCCATGGCGAAGGCGCCATAACGCGCCGAAGCGCCATACCGGTCCTTGGCCGAGCCGGACTGTTCGGCGAGCAGGAAGTGGTTCATGCCGCCGACATTGGCGACGCGGTCGCGGACGCAGGCGGAGATGCAGGACCCCAGAACGGTCGAGTAGGTGAGGTCGGCGGCGTTGGACACGTGGCAGTCGCCCTGGTGTACGGTCGTCACCACCCCACGATCGAATTCGGGCGGCAGGGAGTTGGGCAGTGCCATTTGTCGTCTCGAAAACTAAACGCGCCTAATTGTACCGATCGTAGCGGAAAACTCGTTATCCAATCGCTAACCAAACCCAATGAGGGAATGCGCACGAGGCAATTCAGCAAGAAGAGCTTTAGGAATACTGGGCTAGGGTGCCTGCAACGGGGTTGGGACGGACTTTAATGTCACTGCAGAAACTCGCGAGAGAACTCGATGAGACGGCGCGCCAGACGGCATCGATGCTAGAAGGCATCACGGAAGCGCTGGAAATCCTGGCCGAAAGCCGGCTGAGCAAAGACGCCTCCGTACACACGGCGGTGCAGATGATCGTGACGGCCCTGCAGGGCCAGGATCGCATCGAACAGCGTTGTCACAATATGGCGCTTGCCGTCCGGCAATTCGCCCTGTTGCCGCCAACGGCGCCCGACAGCGTCTACGAAGAAATCTGGGCCAGCCTTACGCTCGATGAATTGCGCGTTCCCGCGCTTTCGGGCATTGCGGCCCACCAGAGCCATGGCGACGCCGAGTTGTTCTAACGCAGCCAATCGACGATCAGTGACGTCAGGTCTGCCGCCGCCGCGTCCTTGCTGATCCGGCCGCGCACCATGTCTCGCGATATCGCTTCCGCCGCCCCGATAATGCCGACACAGCGTCGTCGCAGGTCGGTTTCGCTCAATTGGCACATCGGGCCCAGAGCCTTAGCATAGAAATCGATGTGGCCGTCGATCAGCTCCTGCTGATAGGCGTCCATTTGCGCATCGCCGCGCAGGGCAGCCGCGATGGCGTGCCATTCCGGTCCGACAGCGGTGTAGCACGACATATAGGCCTGCCCCATCACCTCCGCGACCGTCTCAAGCTTTTGCGGCGTATAGGCCAGAGCTGCCGCCAATATCTCCAGCTGCCGATCGTTGATTCGCTTGTAAAGCGCGATCATCAGGCCCGAGCGGCTCACGAAATGCTCATAGGCAATTGGCTTGCTGACACCGGCCCGCTGCGCCAGATGGCCGAGCGTCAGCGCATCGGTGCCCTCTTCGCGGGCGATGAGATGGGCCGTCTCCAGCAATTGCTCTCGCCGGTCGGCCTTGGGTAGCTTTCGTGCAGCCGTCGCTGCCATTGCAATTCTTTCCCGGTCACGCTTGACCGTCATTGTTACCATACGTAAGTTACTGATGGTAGTAACACAGAAAAGCACTGTGCTCAGGAGAGATATATGTCCATCGTCGCACGGGAAATCCATCTTAAAAGCCGCCCGCATGGCTTGCCGACCGCCGCGGACTTCACCGCTACTCAACGCGCACTCCCCCAACCGGGTGCCGGCCAGCTGATCGTCCGCAACAGTTTCGTCTCGGTCGACCCCTATATGCGCGGCCGCATGATCGACGAACCGTCTTATATCGCGCCCTTCGAACTCGACGCCCCGCTGGACGGCGCCTCCATCGGCACCGTGGTTGCCAGCGGCGACGAGCGCTTTCCAGTCGGCAGCACCGTCACGCACTTTTCCGGCTGGCGCGACTACGCCCTCATCGATGCGGCCAGTGCCAATCTGGTCGATACGAGCCGTATTCCAGCCGAGACCTATCTCGGCCCGCTCGGCTTCCCCGGCCTTGCCGCCTATGCCGGCCTGCTGCAATTCGGCAAGCCGCAGGCCGGAGAAACCGTCTTCGTCTCCGCCGCCAGCGGCGCGGTAGGCTCGGTCGCCGTCCAGATTGCCAAGCTCAAGGGCGCCCGTGTCGTCGCTTCGGTTGGTTCCGAAGCGAAAGCGAACTGGCTGCGCGAACTCGGCGCCGACGCGGTTATCAATTACCGTGAGACCACCGACCTTGCATCTGCCCTGCGGGCGGCCGCTCCCGAAGGGATCGATGTCTACTTCGACAATGTCGGCGGTTCCCACCTCGAAGCGGCCATCGAAGTGGCCAATGACTTTGCCCGCATCGTGCTCTGCGGCATGATCGAGCAGTACAATTCGGAAGCACGCGGCCCGCGCAACATCTATACGGCCGTCAAGAAAAGCATCGTTCTGAGCGGTTTCATCACCCCGAACCAGCTGCATCTTTGGTCGGATTTCGCCCGCGACATGGCGACATGGATCGAGGCGGGCCAGGTCAAATCCCGCGAAACCATCGTCGACGGCCTCGACAACGCTGTCCCCGCCTTTCTTGGCCTGTTCTCCGGGAACAATGTCGGCAAGATGCTGGTGCGGCTGCCCGCCTGACGCAGATGGGGCGCCCGAAGGCGCCCCAGATTACGCGCCGAACCGGTCGATCACCTCGGCCAGTGGCACATGACCCAGAAACGCTCCGGATCCAGTTGGGGTCTCCCCATTCTCGATCGCAGTAGCGAATATCACCGCCTTGTCGGCTTCTATCCGGCGTCGCACCGCTTCGAGCCTGGGCCAGCGCCCTGGCTCGGCAACCTCGTGATACTCAAGCCAGCGGGCAACCCCGATCAGCACGCCGTCGGCCAGCGTCGGGCGGTCACTGACCAGAAACGGCGTCTCGCCGATCATGGCTTCGAGCTTGTCATGCCGCTCGATCACGCTTTCCCGACCCCAGCGGCGCAGCGATGCCTGCAATTCAGGATCAGGCGTCTCCATTTCGAGCGCTGCCCAGAGCGGCGAGAAGGCGCCGGTGAAGCCGGTATTGATGAAACCCAGCAGCTGATGCATGCGGTCCGCTTCCGGCGACTTGGGCGCGAAGCTGGCACGGTGCTCGGCGTCGCGCGCCTCGATCCAGGCCGCGATCGCCATGGTTTCGGTGAGCATCTTGCCGTCTTCAGTGACGAAGGCCGGCGTTTCATGCCGGGCATTGATGCGGGCATAGGAGGGGTCGCGCATCTCGCCCAGCATGTCGACGCGGCTGAGGCGATAGGGCTGGCCCAGCCATTCGAGGGCCGCGATAAGGCCCATCGAGCTTCCCGCCGGGAAGCCATAAACAAGGATCGGTTCCAATTTCAGTCTCCGTGATTTCTAGGGATCACGCTGCGCAGCGAGACTGGAACTTAGGTACTCTCGCTCCTAAGTAAATTACGCATGTTTTTGTAACCACCAGCGGAGCGGGCAATGAAGGATTTGGTTTCGAGGTGCCCCATCGAGGAGGTCATGCGGGTGCTTGGCGGCCGCTGGCCGACCCTGCTGATGTACTATCTCAAGGACGGCACCAAGCGCTTCAGCGAGCTGCAGCGCGACAATCCCACCGTCTCGCACCGCATGCTGACCCTCGAACTGCGCAAGCTCGAAACCGCCGGCATCGTGCAGCGCACGGTGTTCGACGGTTATCCGTTGCGGGTCGAGTACGACCTGACCGAGATCGGCCTCAAGCTGATGCCGCTGATCGATGCGCTTGGCGACCTGTGGGAACAGATAGGTCCCAACAAGCAAAAGGGCGCCGAAGCGCCCTCAAACTTCAGCGAAGTGGCAACGGCCTAGCCGTCCATCTTGGCGCCGCTGACCACGGCATGCAGATCGATCAGGCCAACCATGCGGCTGTCATGGGTCACGATGCCATTGAGCAATTCGGTATCGATCGAATTGCCTTCCGGCACATTGTGGATGTCGTCGCGCGAGACGGTCAGGATGTCGCTGACCGCATCGACCAGGATGCCGACCCATTTGTCGCCAACGCTCATCACCACCACGACGTGGTTCTTGGTGGGCGAGGTCTGGCCGTCGCCGAAGCGGGCGCGCAAATCGAAGATCGGCACGATCGTGCCGCGCAGGTTGATCACCCCGCGCACGAATTCCCGCGTATTGGGCAGTGGCGTCGCCCCGTTCCAGGCGCGGATTTCGCGGACCGTGGTGATCTCGACACCATAGGTCTGCTCGCCGATCGAGAACGCGATCAGTTGCAGGGAATTCTGGGCGGCGGCCGCCGATTTGTCGCCACCCATGTCGTCGCGCAAACCGAGCGCTTCCATTTCTTCGCCTTTCTGCCGCCCGTTCTGGACGGCTACGCATTACTCAGCCGCTAGGCTGCTTCTCTGCGCGACCCGCTAGGCCGCATTCTTATGAACGATACTGGTCTTGAGACCCTGCACGTCCACGATCAGTGCGACATTGTCATCGCCCAGGATCGTACCGCCGGCAATGCCGTCGACGCGCTCGAAATTCTCTTCCAGCGATTTGATGACCACCTGCTGCTGGCCGATAATGTCATCGACGATCAACGCCACTTTGTGGCTGCCCTCGGCCTCGCACAGCACCACGAACCGGTTCTCGGGCTCGGCTTCGCCGGTCATCTGGAAGCGCTGCGCCAGGTCGATGACCTGCACATACTCGCCCCGTACCTGCAGCACCTGGCCGCCCGATGGCACCCGCTCGAAGCTGGCGCGCGAGCACTGGATGGTCTCAACGATCGAGGACAGCGGCACCACATACGGCGACTCGCCAACCTTGACCAGCATGACGTCGAGCACGGCCAGCGTCAGCGGCAGGCGCAAGGTCATGCGGCAGCCCTTGCCCGTCCACGAGCGGACATGCACCGAGCCGCCGATCTTCTTGATGTTGGACAGCACCACGTCCATGCCCACGCCGCGGCCGGAAATGTCGCTGAGCGCCTCCGCCGTCGAAAAACCGGGGGCGAAGATCAACTGGTCGATCTGCTCGTCGGTCGGCTGCGCGTCCGGCGCCACGATGCCCTTGTCGCGCGCCACCTGGAGCACGCGTTCGCGGTTGATGCCGCCGCCATCGTCCTCGACGATGATGAGGATATTGCCGCCAGCCTGTTCGGCCGAGAGGCGGATCGTGCCGGTCTCGGATTTGCCGCGCGCCAGCCGCTTGTCCGGCGTCTCGATGCCGTGGTCGGCCGAGTTGCGGATCATTTGGGTCAGCGGATCGGAAAGCTGCTCGATGATGGTCTTGTCGATTTCGGTGTTTTCACCGATCGTCTCAAGCTTGATCTTCTTTGAGGTCTTGGTCGCCAGCTCGCGCACCAGGCGCGGCATGCGGCTGAACACCGATTTCACCGGCTGGGCGCGGATCGCCATCACCGAATCCTGCAGCCCGCGTGTCGTCTGCGCGAGCACTTCGAGACCGCGCACCAGTTCGGTGTAACGCGCCCGCAGCGTCTCATCCATCTGCTGGGTCAGCATCGACTGGGTGATCACCAGTTCGCCCACCATGTTGACGACGCGATCGACCTTGTCGAGATCGACGCGGATCGACTGGACACCGACACTGCGATTGCCATTCTCCTCGCCCTCGGCGGGAGCAGCGGCTGCAGCGGCCAGCTTGACTGGCGCCGCTTTGGCGGCCGGCGCCGCCGGCATGATCGTATCGGCCAGCTCGGCAAAGCTCAGCGAGGGTGCTTCCTCGAAAGCATCCTGGGCAACGACCGGTGCCGCAGTCGGTGCGGGTGCCGCCGGCTCAGCGGAGAAGTCGAGCAGATGGGCAACTTCGTCATCGGCCAGCGCCAGCAGATCATCCTCGGGCGCAACCGCAGATGCGGGGGGTGGCACCGGGGCAGCGATGGTGGTGGCAGGAATGGCGGCGGGCGCAGCCGGCGCGGCGCCGAGCTGAGCTATCGCAATATCGCAGTCGCCTTCGACGAATTCGAAGACCTCGCGGATCATCGTCTCGGTCACATTGTCGGAGACCATGGTGATCTCCCAACTGCAATAGACCGCAAAGGGCTCGAAGTCCGAGAGCGGCGGGATCTCTTCGAGGATCGGCCGCACATGCAATTCACCCAGCGCCGCGAGCTCGCGGAACAGCAGCAGCGGATCATTGGCCCTGGCATAGAGCGCCCGATGCGGCGTGAAGCGGATTTCCCAATGGCCGGCGTCGAGCTGCATCGGCGCGATGTCGAACGCATCGTCGGCCGCAGCCTCGTCGTCGTACATCGCGTCGAGATTGACCATGACCGGGGTGAACTCGATGTCGAATTCCTCGACATGTTCGCCGCTCATGTCATCGTCATCGGCGATCGACTCGCCGCGCGCCAGCGCGTCGAATCGCGCTTTTTCGTCCATGCCATACTCGGCCGGCAGCGCTTCCCCGGTCTGCGCCGCTTTCACATGGTCGGCCACGATATCGTTGGCGCGGATGCACAGCACCACCACGTCGTCGCTGAGTTCGATGCGACCATCGCGCACATAGTCCAGCAGCGTTTCATAGGCATGGGCAAAGCCCACCAGCGCCGAAAAGCCGAACGCGCCCGCACCACCCTTGATCGAATGGATGGCGCGGAACACCGCATTGAGCCGGTCCGCATCGCGTTCGCCCGCCTCGATGGCCGCAAACTGCTCTTCGAGCTCAGTCAGAAGCTCGGAGCATTCGTCGAAATAGGTGGCCTTGAAGTCGTCGAGATCACTCATCTGCGGCTCATCCAACCCTTCTGGGCTTGGTCTATCGGTTAGTGCACGACGCGGTGGATGACGCTGATCAGCTTTTCCGGATCGAACGGCTTGACGATCCAGCCCGTGCCGCCCGCGGCCTTGCCCTGGTCACGCTTGTCCTGGCTGGTCTCGGTGGTGAGGATCAGGATCGGCAGGCTCTGGTGGTTGCCCGTGGCCCGCACATTCTTGATGAACTCGATGCCGTCCATGACCGGCATGTTGATGTCGGTGATGACAACGTCGACCGCCTCGTTGCGCAGCACATCGAGCCCCTGCTTGCCATCTTCGGCCTGAAGCACCTCAAACCCTGCATTGCTGAGGGTGTGGTGCAGCATGGCAAGGATGGTCCTGGAATCGTCCACCGTCAGAACCCGCAAAGTCGTCATCCTCTGATCATCCCTGAAAACTGGGCGCCCAGGCCCAGTCGCTCGATCGCGGCCATCAAGGCTGCGCTCGGCTGTTCAATTGCAAAATCGAATTGGTTCTTCCGGGCGGTCTCGGCAGCGCTGATCAGCATGAACAACGCATTGGTCGAAACGCGCTCGACATCGCCCGCCGAAACAGTCACGGGCCCCTCTTCGATCGCATCGACCAGCCCATCCCGGATCCCGTCAAGAGAATCCAGATCGACGATCGCAGGCAAAGCGACGGATTTCTTGGCTTTGCTGACCATGACGAGTAATTGCCCCCGGAGTCTTCTCCGCTAAGCAGTTTCCACGGGAACGGTTTAAGAAGCTTAAACATGGCCCCCATTGGGGGGAAATCGCTCCGGTGGAGCGATTTCAATGTTTAAGGCCATGAGGGCTATGCCCGAATGGCAGTCCCGACTGGCAGTCCGCACTTTTGCTTGCTTGCGTGCCGGGGCAGAGGTAACCCCAAGCACCGATGTTGAGCCGGACCTTGCCCATGACCACCCAGATCGCCCTCACCGGCCTCGCCCGCGACCTTGCCGCCCGTGCAGAAACCGGCAAGCCGATCCGCGTCGGCGTCATCGGCTCGGGTGAAATGGGCACCGATCTCGTGACCCAGATGTCGCTGATGAGTGGCATCGAAATGGCCGCCATCGCCACCCGCCGCCCCCATACCGCGCTCGACGCCATGACCATCGCCTATGGCGAGGACAGCAAAGGCCGGGTCGCCGATAGCCCGGCCCAGGCGCTGGCTGCCATCGAAGCCGGCAAGATCGCCATCACCTCGGCCGAAACCCTGGTCACCACGGACAATATCGACGTCGTCATCGACGCGACAGGCAAGCCCGGCGTCGCCGCCGATTACGACCTCACCGCCATGGAGCATGGCAAGCATGTGGTGATGATGAATGTCGAAGCCGACGTCACCATCGGGCCCTATCTCAAGGCCCAGGCCGACCGCCTCGGCGTCGTCTATTCGGTCGGCGCCGGCGACGAGCCCAGCTCCTGCATGGAACTGATCGAGTTCGTCTCGGCCCTCGGCCTGCCCATCGTCGCCGCCGGCAAGGGCAAGAACAATCCGCTCAAGCATGATGCAGTACCGGACGACTATCGCGAGGAAGCCACCCGCCGGAACATGAACCCGCGCATGCTGGTCGAGTTCGTCGATGGCAGTAAGACCATGGTGGAAATGTGCGCCATCGCCAATGCCACCGGCCTCGTCCCCGACGTGCCCGGCATGCACGGTCCCAAGGCGGACCGCGACGACATGGCCAAGGTGCTGATCCCCAAATCCGATGGTGGCATCCTCAACAAGATGGGCGTCGTTGATTTCACCGTCGGCAAGGGCGTCGCCCCAGGCGTCTTCGTCATCGTCAAGGCCGAACATCCCCGCATCATCGAGCGCATGGATGACCTCCATATCGGCCACGGCCCTTATTACAGCTTCTTCCGCCCCTACCACCTGACCAGCCTCGAAGTGCCGCTGACCTGCGCCCGCATCATGCTCTACGGCAAGCCCGACATGGTGCCGCTGCCCAATCCGGTCGCCGAAGTCTGCGCCGTCGCCAAGCGCGACCTCATGCCCGGCGAGACTTTCGATGCGATCGGGGAAACCTGCTACCGCTCCTACACCATGACCATCGCGGATAGCCGCGCCCAGCAGGCCGTACCCGTCGGCCTGCTCGAAGGCGGCAAGGTCACCGCGCCAGTCAAGAAGGGCGAGCTTCTGACCACGACCAATAGCCAGCCCGACACCTCAACCCGCCTCTTCGCCCTGCGCCGGGCGCAGGACCGCATGCTGGGTCTAGCCGTCTAGGCCGATGGCAGCAGCAGGTAATAGCTGCCCACGATCAGGATCGCGGCCGCAGTCAAAACCCAGAAGCTGATATCGAGCCTGTCGCACCAGCGCAGCGCCGTCGTCCGGGCCGGTTCTGCCAGCCGCTCGGCCGCCGGCCGCATGCGTGACCCCAATATGCTCGGCCGCGCCGCTAGGTTCATCTTGTCCCGCATAGACGGATCGGCATGTTGCGCATCGCCCAGGCCGTTCCAGTAGGACCAGAAAATCAGCGATACGGCGGTATGCAGGGCATAGAGGCCGATGAAGATAAAGAGCCAGGTCGCCGCCGACGGCAATGTCACGCCCAATACCACCGGCATCATATCGCCTGGCGCCATGAAGCCCTCCTTCGCCTGCATCGACGCTGCTACGCCATGCCAGCCAACGACAGCAATCACGATTGTGTCCCGGTGACACCAGCCCCATTGCCGCCCGGCTTGCTCGTCATATGCTTTTGACAATACTACAAAATCCTTGCCGCTCGCCGGAGTCCTCCATGCGCCCCGCCCTCATCCTCACCTTCGTCCTTCTCGCTGCCGCCCCTGCCCCGGCGCAGGAACTCGGCATGACGATTCCTGATTGCCGGACCTTGTTCAAGACCACCGGCTTCCTCAAGCGCGCGCCCGACAGCACCATCGAGACGATCGACCAGGGCTGCCGCTTCTCCGGCACCATCATCGATTTCGGCCCCTATACCCGTTTCTCCGTCGAGGACATCACCCTGACCGGCCCCGACCTGATGGCATCACTGGCCCAGGGTCAGCGACCCACCAGCATCGACCTTGCAATGAAGGGCATGCGCCTGTCGCCGGAGATGGAGCACAGCCCGCTCACCGCCTACATCCTCGAAATGCAGCAGGAGCCCTACGACATCCATCTGGCCATGTCCTGGAACGACACTGACGGGATTCTCGAAATCGCCGATGCCAGCTTCTCCACCCATCGCCTGGGTCGCGTGGCGCTGTCGGGGCGGCTGACCGGACTGACCGCCGTGCCGCTCGAGGTTGGCAATATCGAGGCCTTTGAGGGTGCGGAATTCGAGTCGCTGACCATCGACTTCGACAATAGCGGCCTGTTCACAGCCTATATCGCACCGATGTTTGTCGGCACGCTGCCCTATGACCAGGACCCGCGCCCGGCGATTGCCGCCGGCCAGCAGGCCATCATATCAACCATCGCCGCCATGCCCGAAGCCCAACTTTCGGCTGAAACCAAAGCCGTCCTCACCCAGTTCGTCACTGATTTTCCGCGTCCCTCTGGCCATTATATCCTCGATATCACCGCCCTCGACGAGCCCGTGCCCTTCACCTCGGTCGAAGACTTCGATGGCCTAGACGATCTCGCCGGGCTCCTCTCACGCCTGAATGTGACAGCCAGCTTCTCCGATCCGGAGGGCTTGCGGTCGGCGAAGTGACGCTCTATTTCCTGATCAAACAATTCAGGTTTATTGAGAACGACCATGTCCGACAGCATCGATCCCCGCGCCCCTATCCGCGTCCGCCACGAAACGCGCATGCGGCTGCTCGAAGTCATCGCCGTCAACGACATCACCCCCAAAATGCGCCGCTTCACCCTCAGGGGTGACATGGAGGGCTTTGCCTCCGCCGGCCATGCCGATCATATCAAGGCCTTCTTCTTCCCCGAAGGCGTCGAGCCCAAACTGGCCCCGATCGGTCCACGCGGCGCCGAATTTGCCGAAGGCGAACGGCCGGAAATGCGCGACTACACACCGCGCTCCTGGGATATCGCCAAGGGCATTATCGATCTCGATTTCGTGCTGCATGGCGACGGACCGGCATCGGGCTGGGCCGCCGGCGCGACCATTGGCAGCAAGCTCGTCATCGGCGGCCCGCGCGGCTCGCTGGTCATACCCGCCGCCTTCGACTGGTATCTCCTGGCCGGCGACGAAACCGCCCTACCCGCCCTCGGGCGCCGTATCGAGGAACTGCCCGCCGGCGCCAAGGTCGTCGCCATCATCGAAGTCGAGGACGCCGCCGAAGAACAGACCTTCGTCACCAGCACCGACCTGTCATTGACCTATGTCCATCGCAATGGTGCGCCTGCCGGCACCACCAGCCTCATCCTCGACGCCATCAAAGCCGCCACCCTGCCTGAGGGTGTTGCCTATGCCTACATTGCGGGCGAAAGCAGCATGAGCAAATCCGTCCGCGCCCATCTGACCGACGACCGCGGCTTCAACCCCGAATACGTCAAAGCCGCCGGCTACTGGCTCCTGGGCGTCGCCGACGCCCAGGAGCCGCACTGAGAGCGCAAGCGCTTGGACAAGCCTCGGCTACAGTGGCCCGACACCACCTCACCAACCGCCGACACGCCCGCCACACCCAGCGTTCGACGAGCTCACCCCACCACCGCCCGTCACCCTTGGGCTTGACCCAAGGGCTCTACACTTGCCGAGCCGCCCGGTCAGTACAGTCCCCTCGGGTCAAGCCCGAGGGTGACGATCGAGGGTGAGGTAACGTCGACACCTCCCCCCTGATGGGCTCCGAACCGTCCCGAAGGGAAAATCGCTCCGGTGGAGCGATTTTAGGCGAGGAGGCTGGGAGGGGGTGGGGCCACAACCACAAAACTCTCCCCCTTATCCCCGCCCACCAATCCTGCACTATTCTCCCCCCATCACCCCGGATTGACGGGTGGCGCTGCAGCGGACTGCGGCCGGGGTGGTGCCGTACCGTGCGTCGCTGCGCGTGTAGGTTCGAGTACCGGCCGGCTGCGGCGAGCGTCCGCAGTCCGCGATCCCCGGGTACTGTTCAAAAACCGGCAACCCCGAGGCGAACACCGTCTCACATAAATTTCCTTACGAGGCGGCAGACGCCTTGGGGTCCACTCGCTGCCATCTTTGGCATGCGTCCACTCGTTCTTCGACAACCGCGTTCAGGCGGCGCTTGCGCACGTCTTCCATACTAGCCAAGGCAGCCGCGTGCCGTTAAGTCTCAGCCAGCACGGGAGGCATGCATGAGCCAAAAGAAAGTTCGCTGGGGTATTCTGTCTACGGCCAATATCGGCATGGGCAAGGTCACGCCCGGCATTCAGAAATCGGCCCATTCAGAAGTCGTCGCCATTGCCTCGCGCGACCTCGGCAAGGCCCGGGCCGCGGCCGAAAAGCTCGGTATCCCCAAAGCCTATGGCTCCTATGAAGAGCTCTTCGCCGATCCCGATATCGACGCCATCTACAATCCACTGCCCAATCATCTGCACGTGCCGATGACCGTCGCCGCTGCCAAGTCCGGCAAGCACGTGCTCTGCGAAAAGCCGATCGCGCTCAACGCCGCCGATGCCCAAGCCCTGCGCCAGTGCCCGCCCGACCGCATCGTGCTCGAAGCCTTCATGGTACGATTTCATCCGCAATGGTTGCGCGCCCGCGACATCGTCCGCTCCGGCGAGCTGGGCGAGGTGCGCGCCATCAATGCTGTTTTCACCTACTTCAACGACGACCCGGCCAATGTCCGTAACCAGGTCGATATCGGCGGCGGCGGCATTATGGACATCGGTTGCTACCCGATCACTGCCGCCCGCTTCCTGTTCGAAGCCGAGCCGAAGCGCGTCGTCTCGCTGGTCGAGCGCGATGCCAGTTTTGGCACCGATCGGCTGGCCAGCGTTCTCGCCGATTTCGGCCAAGGCAGGCAGCTCAGCTTCGTCTGCTCCACCCAGACCATCGGCCACCAGCGCGTGCAGGTACTAGGCAGCAAGGGCAAGCTCGAGATCATCATTCCCTTCAATGCCCCGCAGGGCGAGCGCACCGCCATCACCATCGATACCGGCGGCTCCATCGATGGCTCGCTGGCCCGCCGCGAAGTCTTGCCGGAATCCGATCAATACACCGAGCAGGCCGAAGCCTTCGCTCTGGCCGTGCTGGGCGAGAAGCCTTTGCCCTGGGGCATTGAGGATGCCATCGCCTCGATGAAAGTGCTGGACGCCGTCTTCGCGAGCGAGAAGAGCGGTGGCTGGGCTTCAGTCTAGTTCAGCTCGGGCTCGATCAGGCGCCGGCACAATAGCTTGATGCCGGCAATCATAGCCGCTTCGTCAGTGGTCTTGATGGCGATGCCATAGGCGGCCGAGACGATGACCTTGGTCAGCATTTCCGGCTCCGCCGCTCCCGCGGTCCGCAGTGTGGCGGCAATCTCGCTCTCGGCGCGCAGGTCCTTCTCGCGGAACTTGGCACCGACCCGCTTATGCTCGCTCATCAATTCGCTCGCATGCGGCGATCCGGCCAGGGTTCTCGCCAGCACCGCATATTGGCCGGCCAGCGCATTGCCCACCCGCTCCGAGATATCCCCGGTGCCCGTCATGCCGCTATCATAGGCCGCGAGTAGGTCGTCCATCATGGTATCGACGATCCCGGCAAAAATGGCGTCCTTGTCGGAAAACTGGGCATAGAGCGTCGGCTTGGCGATACCCGCTTCACGGGCAATCGCCTCCATGGTGGTGCCGCGCAGGCCATGGCGCAGGACCAGGAAAAGCGCCGCATCCAGGATACGGCGACGCTTCTCATTGGCCCTTTCCGTAACGGCATCACTCAAATCGGCGACTCCATGCTTGAACTAATTGAACGAATAACATATCTATCGTTCAATTCGTAAGGGAGAGTTTCATGTCCGACCGTGTCCTGCTCACCGGCATATCCGGCTTTCTTGGCGGCCATGTCGCCCTCCAACTGCTCAATGCTGGCTACACTGTCCGGGGTAGCGTGCGCAACCTCGGCAAGGCCGACAAGGTCCGCGCCACATTGCAGCGCGCCGGTGCCGACATATCGCGATTGGAATTCGTCGCCCTCGACCTGATGAAGGACGCGGGCTGGTCCGAGGCCATGGATGGGGTCCGCTACCTGCAGCATACCGCCTCCCCTTTCGTCATCAAGATCCCCGAAGACAAGATGGAGTTGATTGCTCCGGCGGTCGAGGGTACCGAGCGCGCGCTCAATACTGCCAATGCCAGAGGCGTCGAGCGGATCGTGCTGACCTCCTCGATGGCGGCCATCGCCTATGGTCACGATAAAAGCCGCAACACGCCATTCGGCCCCGCCGACTGGACCGACCTCAACGGTCGCGGCGTCAACTTCTATCAGGAGTCCAAGACACTGGCAGAACGCCGGGCCTGGGAAATCATGGATGCCGCCGGTCGCCATGACGATCTGGCGGTGATCAATCCCAGCGCCATATTCGGACCCCTGCTCGATGATGATCCGGGCACATCGGCCGTTATCGTGCAGCGCCTGCTCAACGGCTCCGTGCCGGCTGCCCCGCGCATCCCGATGACCAGCATCGACGTTCGCGACATCGCCGCCGCGCACGTGGCGGCGATGACGACGCCGGACGCCGGCGGTCGCCGTTTCCCCATGGGCGAGAGCACCATTTTCTTCATCGAAGCCGCCAATATCCTGCGCCAGCGCTACCCTGATCGACGCATTCCCAGGCTGCAAATGCCGGACTGGGCGGTCCGCCTTTACGCTATGTTCGATCGCGACGTGCGGGACAATATGGGCGAGCTTGGCTACATCAAGCACCTCGACTCTTCGGCCGCCATCGCCCTGCTCGGTCGCCCCCTCATCCCGGCAGCGGACGCGATCCTCGCCACGGCTGAGAGCCTCGTTGCCCACCGGCTGGCCTGAGCTGCTCCAGGGCAAGGGACGAACTTATCCCCCTTGCCCTGACCTCGATTATTGTCCATATCAGCACCGTCGGAACGGGGCTGTAGCTCAGTTGGGAGAGCGCGTCGTTCGCAATGACGAGGTCAGCGGTTCGATCCCGCTCAGCTCCACCATTCCGACCATCCAAGCGTTTACCAGGTGATCGAGACTGCGCTTCGATCTCGCCGCAGGGTGGTTGCCCCCTCGGCACATTGGCATTGCCCAATGCCTCCGAACAGGCGCCGCTCCGCTCCCCGCCCTCCGGCAACCGCCAGCGACCGGCCCGACACTGCACAAGCTTTAAACTTGCAAATCATTCGCAACAACAATATGCAAATGACTTGCAAGTGCAAGTGGAGACGATCTTGGATTCGGGCGGTTTGTTTTCCGGTTGGCGGTCCTCGCGTGGCGACGCTTCGCTCTCTGATGTGCATCGGTCGATCGCCGTCCGCCAGAAATCATCAACCTGGCGCCGCGCTGCAGCCTTTCTTGGACCGGGGTACCTGGTGGCCGTCGGCTACATGGATCCGGGAAACTGGGCGACCTCGATCGCTGGTGGATCCAGGTTCGGCTACACATTGCTGGTCGTTGCCTTGGTGTCCAACATCATGGCCATCGTGCTTCAATCGCTTTGCGCACGCCTCGCCATCGCCTCAGGACGTGATCTTGCGCAGGCCTGCCGTGACGCCTTTCCCAAGCCGGTGGGATACGTGCTCTGGTTTCTGGCCGAGATCGCGATCATCGCCACCGACATTGCCGAGGTGATCGGCACCGCTATTGGTCTCAACCTGATCTTCGGCATCCCGCTCGAACTCGGCGTAATTATCACCGCCCTGGACGTCTTCCTCATCCTCTATCTGCAAAAATTGGGCTTCCGGTGGGTGGAAGCGCTCATTGTGGCTTTGCTCGCCGTGATCGCCGCCTGCTTCGCCGTCCAGATCGTCCTTGCCGATCCGAACTGGGGCGACGTGGTCCGCGGCTTTGCCCCGACCACTGAGATCGTGACCAATCCGGAAATGCTCTATCTGGCGCTGGGCATTCTCGGCGCAACGGTCATGCCGCATAACCTTTACCTGCATTCCGGCATCGTGCAGACGCGGGATTACGGCGATACGCTGCCCGAAAAGCGCGAGGCGCTGAAGTTCGCGACCATCGACAGCACGGTGGCCCTGATGTTCGCGCTTCTGGTCAATGCCTCGATCCTGATTTTGGCGGCCGCGACCTTCAATGTCGCCGGCCGCACCGAAATCGCGGAACTGGGAGAGGCGCACAGCCTTTTGGCACCCATGCTCGGGCTGGCCATAGCGCCGACACTGTTCGGCATCGCGCTTCTCTGCTGCGGCATCAATTCCACCGTCACGGCAACGTTAGCCGGTCAGATCGTGATGGAGGGTTTCCTGCATATCCAGCTTGCTCCCTGGCTGCGGCGCCTGATCACGCGTGTCATCGCCATTGTTCCCGCCGCCGGCGTCACCATCTGGTTCGGCCAGTCGGGAACGGCGCAATTGCTGATCCTGACCCAGGTGGTGCTCAGCCTGCAGCTCTCCTTTGCGGTCTTTCCGCTGGTGATGTTCACGGCGGATCGACGCAAGATGGGCGATCTGGTAGCGCCGCCCTGGCTGGTAGCCCTGGCGGTGCTGATCGCCCTGCTGATCGCCGGGCTAAATGTGAAGCTGCTGGCCGACTTCGTCTTGAGGTAGAGGGTCGCGCCGGCGGGAAGGGGGAGGGCTATGCCTTGGGGGACATCCCTTTCCACGCGAGGAGGCGCATGGCGTTGGCTGTCACCAATACGGTAGCGCCGGTATCGGCCAGGATGGCAGGCCAGAGGCCGGTCACCCCGATCACGGTCGTCACCAGGAAGAAGGCCTTCAGACCAAGTGCGATGGAGATGTTCTGACCGATATTGGCCATGGTCGTCCGCGACAGCACCATCATGTTTGCGATGTCGATGACGCGACCATGCAGAACGGCGGCATCGGCGGTCTCGAGGGCGATATCGGTTCCGCCGCCCATGGCGATGCCAATATCGGCGGCGGCCAGGGCCGGCGCATCATTGATGCCGTCGCCGACCTTGGCGACCTTCTTGCCCTGGGCCTTGAACTCACCCACGATGCGCTGCTTGTCCTGCGGCAGCAATTCTGCCCGAGGCTCGATGCCCAGACTCGCTCCGATGGCGGCTGCCGTCCGGCGGTTGTCGCCGGTCAGCATCACCACTTCGGCTCCAAGCCGTCTGAGTTCTGCGAGACCCTCCCTGGCGTCTTCTCTGGGCTCATCGCGCATGGCGATGATGCCGGCGACGACATTGTCGACGAGGAGAACCGAGGCCGTCTTGCCCTCGTCATTCAAGAGCTCGATGCGCTTGGTGAGGGCCTCGTCCAGAGCTGCGGTCTGCGCTGCAGCCGAGGGCGAGCCGAGGAATATCTCCTCACCACCAACGGTGCCGACGACACCCTTGCCACCAATGGCGCCCGCCTTTTCGACCCGGGCCGGCTCGATACCATCCGCCTTTGCCCTTGCAAGGATCGCCGTGGCAAGCGGATGGCTCGAGCCGACCTCCAGGGCCGCCGCAAAACCGAGCACGTCCCGCTCGGATCTGGAAACGCCAATGATGTCGGTGACCTGCGGCCTGCCGGCAGTCAGGGTGCCGGTCTTGTCGAGCGCCACCATATTGATCTTGCCCAGGGATTCCAGAACGGCACCGCCCTTCATCAGCAGACCGCGCCGTGCCCCGGCTGACAATGCGGCCGCGATGGCTGCCGGTGTCGAGATGACCAGGGCGCAAGGGCAGCCGATGAGAAGGACGGCGAGGCCCTTGTAGACCCACTCGTCCCAGGGCTGGCCCGCGAACAGGGGCGGTAGCACGGCGATGAGGGCCGCAACAATCATCACGCCCGGCGTGTAATATTTCGAGAATTTGTCGATGAAGCGTTCGGTTGGCGCCTTGGACTCCTGCGCCTCTTCGACCAATGCGACGATGCGGGCGATCGTATTGTCGGCGGCCGCCGCGGTGACGCGCACTTGCAACGCGCCTTCCTGGTTGATCGTGCCTGCATAGACCTGATCCTCGGCCTGCTTGCGCTTGGGGACGGACTCGCCGGTTACCGGCGCCTCATCCACGGCACTCTCGCCCGAAATCACGATGCCGTCTGCGGGCATGCGATCGCCGGGACGCACCATGACGATATCACCGACCGCCAGTTGTTCGGCCGACACCTCTACGACTTTGCCGTCCGTTTCTCTCAGCGCGGTGCGTGGCACCAGATCGGCCAGTGCCTTGATGCTGGCCCGGGCGCGGCCCGTGGCCACGCCTTCCAGCAATTCGCCGATGAGGAACAGCAGCACCACGATGGCGGCCTCTTCGGCGGCGTTGATAAAGACAGCGCCAATCGCCGCGACCGTCATCAGCGTTTCGATCGAAAATGGGCTGCCATTGATCGCGCCCATCCAGGCGCGGCGGGCAATTGGTACCAGACCCACGAACATGGCGATGATGAAGGCCCATGGCTCGATGGTGGGAAAAAGTTGTCCGCCGACGAAAGCTACAGCAACCGACAGCGCACAGAGAATGGTCAGGCGGGCTTTGGTCGTGCGCCACCATGGCCCTTCCTCCAGCGAATGGTCATGCCCATGCATGCCCTCGAGCTTGGCGGGCGTCGTGACTGCTTTGTCATTGGCGTGATCATGCGGATGGTCGTGATCGTGATCGTGGTCATGCGAGTCTTGCGCCGACGCATCGGCGCCTTCCACGACCGATGTCTTGTCAGCAGAGCGACCGGCGGATTCGGTGGTGCGGTAGCCGAGGCTGGTCACCTTCTTGGCGATGTCGTCTGCGCTGGCGCCGTGATGCCTGACCGTCATCGTACCGGCAACGACCGAAACGGAGACCTCGTCGACATTCGGTAATCGCCGCACGGCTGTGTCCACCTTGGAGGCGCAGCTGGCGCAATCCATGCCCTCGACATGGAAACGAGTGATTTCAGCCTTTGCAGACATCGAGACAAACTTTCTTGCATTCTGTTGGTGCCGGCGTACATCCTCCAGTCACTAGAGGAGCAAGCGCAAATGAAGCACGGGATCGCGATCGGGAAGGTGTCGGAGGCGACCGGCGTCAAGGTGCCGACCATCCGCTACTATGAGCAGATCGGTCTCCTCCCCGCGCCGCCCCGCACCGAAGGCGGGCGCCGTACCTATGACCGAAGGGACGCGGAGCGCCTGACCTTCATCCGCCATTCGCGCGAACTCGGCTTCGATATCGACGCCATACGCACCTTGCTCAAACTTCAGGACCGGCCGGATCAGCCTTGCGCGGAGGCCGATTTCATCGCCAAGGCGCGCCTGGTCGATGTCGCGCAAAAGATTGCCAGCCTGACCGCCCTGCGCCATGAGCTGGAGCGCATGGTCAAGGGTTGTTCCCATGGCCGGGTCGAGAACTGCCAGGTCATCGAAATCCTGGCCGACCACGGCAAATGCCGGTTTCACGGCGAAGACCATCGGCACTGACCAGCGACGTATCGGCGCAAGACGCGAGTGCGACAGGGTCAGGTCATTGGCTATGTCGGTTCCACAGGACGCTCGAACGGCAACCACCTGCATTTCGAACTCGAGATCAACGGCAGCATCGCCGACCAGCTGAACGTCAAGCTCCAGAGAACCCGCACTCTGTCCGCGCAGAACATGGAGGGCTTCCAGATGACCATGGATCAGATACAATCGCTAATGGACATGCCAGCCAATGCCGGCGATCATGCCTGAAGGTCAGCCCAGCGCCTCAATCCTTGCCGCGACCATGTCGGCGAGCTGCTGCGGCCCGAAGTCGACGAGCTCCAGGCCGTCCACGTAAAAGGTCGGCGTCTGTGCAATGCCCAGAGCTTCCAGGTCCGCCATTTCCTGCGCCAGAGTTGCGGTGACGTCGTCGCCCTGAGCCTCGGGCTTGGCACGCGTCAGGTCCAGCCCCGCCGCGGCGGCGATCTGCCAAGCCATCTCCACATCAGGTGCACCATGGGCTGCCCAGCTTGGCTGCCCGGCCAGCAGCGCCTCAAGCACCGGGATAAAGCGATCCTGTTTGCGCGCGGCCTCAAGGATTCTCACCGCTTGGTCCGACCCCTCATGCAGCGGTGCATAGCGCAAAACCAGTCGAACCTGGCCAGGGTACCGATCCATGACCTGTTTCACGATCGGATAGAATGCGCGGCAGGCCTCGCAGGATGGGTCGAACCATTCGACGATGGTCACAGGGGCGCCCTGAGGCCCAATTACCGGCGAATTGAATCGAGTCAGATTGCTGGGCTCGGGGAGACCCTCCGCCGGCTGCCGTGTGACGAGTTGCGGGTAGATAATCGCACCGGCGCCAAACGCGGCAACGGGGAGTCCGCCAGCGATAAGCATAAATGTGCGGCGGTTCATGGACGCCTCCGGGTAACAACAATCAAGAAAATGGTGATAAGCGCGAAGGCTACCGACGACAGAAGCGGAAGCGGAACAGTGCCGAACAACGTCATGCCGTCGTCGGAGCATGACGGCCCGGACGCAGTGCATGGTTGGATCGCCTCGGGCGCGACACCATAGAAAACCAGCGTGTGGAAGCCCGCAAAGCCCAGGCCAACGACAGCCAGAGGTAACGAATAAAGGACGGCATTCCGGTCATTGAGGAAGGTGCCGACCCCGAGCGTCACGACCAGGGGAAACATGGCAATGCGCTGATACCAGCACAGCACGCACGGCGCCTGCCCCATCACCTCACCAACAAACAACGCGCCCAGCGTCGCCACTAGAGCGACCATCCAGGCCGCGAATAACCAATGCCATTGTCGAGGCGCCGTATTGTCCATGCGAATCCCAGTATTGATTTGGGATCACGCTACTATCTCTAGCCACTTGAGGAGCAAGGCCGGGATTGTCGGACTTGCAGCATCGGCAGTCCGCGGGACGATCACCGACACGACGCTAGCTGGCGGCCACCAGATAATCCTGCCGCAGGTGGTCGGGCAGACCGCCCAGGCGGCGCCAAAGTTCGATATTGTGATCCACCGAACGGCGAAGGTGATGCTCCAGCGTTGCCGCCGCGGTGTCCAACCGGCCGTCGATCAATTGATCGAAGACAGCCAGATGGTCGGCCACGAGATGGCTGATTTCACCAGGATCCTGAAAATGCTCGAACGTCCAGTGCGTGGCCAGCAATGGCAGCTGGCTGCGCCGGATTGTCGCTAGGAGCAGCGGGTTCTCGCAATGGGCCAGCGTGCGATAATGCAAGTCGTGCTCCAGGCGCTCGATCTTGACCGGCGCCACAACGGCTTCGAGCCCCGCGACGAGATGCTGCCGGCGCGACAGGAGGTCTTCACGGCGAAGCCGAGGAAAGGCCTGCCGCAACGCCTCGGGCTCGAGCAGCCAGCGCATCTCGAAATGATGCCGGATGCCATCGGGAGTGAGCGGCCCCGCATACCAGCGCTGGTTGCTTTCCTGCACGACGATGCCGGTGCGCTCGAGCCTGGTCAGCACCTCATGGGCAACCGTGCGGCTGACCTTGTAGTGCTCGGCCAAGGCACTCTCGTTGAGCAGGAACCGGCCATGGGCCAGGCAGGAGGCGACGGCGTGCTCGACCTCCGGATAAATCCATTCATGCCGGTTGCGCTGCTGGCGGTCGTCGAGGACGGCACCCAGATCGAGCCCTGCCTCCTCCAGTTCCATGCGGAGCGGGTCGCCCTGACCAACCAGGTATCCGCGTCCGTCGTGGTCGGAGAGCAGGCCTTCATCCCGCAGGCGTTGGAGCGCCGCCGCGGCAGGCACGCGGCTCGCCTGGAAGGCGCGCGCGACGCCGGCCTGCCCCACCACCAAGCCATTCGGCAGCCGCCCAGCTTCGATGTGTTCGCGCAGCACCACATAGATGGTCTCGTAGAGCGGCACACCCTGTTGCCGCGCCGTCTTTGTCGGGGCCAGCATCGCCGCGCTACCGGATGATCCGCATTGTGCCTTCGCAAGTCTGGCGGGTGATGGCGTCCCAATTCCAGTCGATGCCAAGCCCTGCAGCCTCGGAGGGCACGGCGCGGCCGTTCTCGATCGTCATCCCGGTATGGGTCAGGCCATCAAGCTGGGGGATGTATTCGACCCAACGGCCATTGGGAATAGCGGCACAAAGCGACACGTGGAGCTCCATCAGGAAATGCGGGCTGACGGCTACGTTGAACGTTTCCGCCAGGTGCGCCACCTTCAGCCAGGGCGTGATGCCGCCGATGCGCGCCACGTCGACCTGTATCACGGAGCAGGCTTCGCGCTGCAGGTATTCGCGAAAATGGGACGGATGGTAGATGGATTCGCCAACCGCGATCGGCAAAGTGGTAGCCGCTGACAGGCGGATATGGCCGCCAAGGTCCTCGGCCGGCAGCGGCTCCTCGTACCAGGCGAGGTCGAACGGTTCATAGAGCCGGGCGCGGCGGATGGCCTCGTCGACGCTGGCACCTTGATTGCCGTCGACCATGATCTCGAAGTCATCGCCAACCGCCTCGCGCACGGCGGCGAGGCGCAGAACGTCCTGTTTGGGCGGGCGGCCGATCTTGATCTTGGAGCCGCCAAAACCGGCGGCCTTGGCGCGCAGCGCATCTTCGACCAGCTCGGCAGTTTCGATGTGCAACCAGCCGCCTTCGGTCGTGTAGAGCGGGACAGAACGCTGGGCTCCGCCCGCTTCCTTGTAGAGCGGCCGATTGGAACGACGGCAACGCATATCCCACAGGGCCGTATCGATCGCTGCCAGCGCCAAAGCGGTGATGGCGCCAACCGCGGTGGCATGGGTGTGGAAGAACAGATGCTTCCATATCTCCTCGATCATATCAGGATCGCGCCCGATCAATTGAGGCGCCAGATGCCGGGAGATGAGGTCGACAATGGCGTGACCGCCGGTGCCGATCGTGTAGCTGTAGCCGGTCCCGACGGCGCCATCGTCGGCGAAGATACGGACGATCGGCGTCTCCTGGCTGACGAAGCTCTGGATGGCGTCCGTGCGCTTCACCTTGGGTACAAGGTCGACCATCAGGATCTCGACGCGGTCGATCCGGCTCATGAAACTGTCTCCGTAATGGGATCCCCGGCGTCATGGATAGCAGCAATGATCTTGGCGCTGGAGGTCTCGTAATTGTGGTCATTGTGGATCGTATCGACCACGGCAAGGTCGTGCATGACCAGGATGCGGTCGGCCAAGGCGATCATTTCGGGCATGTCGCTGGAGATGAGCAGGATCGTCATCCCGGCTTCGGCCAGTTCGACGATGAGTTCGTGGATATAGGCCTTGGTCTTGATGTCGATGCCAACGGTCGGCTCATCGATGATCAACAGATCGACATTGGCAGCCAGCCACTTGGCCAGCGATACTTTCTGCTGATTGCCGCCCGACAGATTGCCGACTGTCTGTTCCAAGCTGGGCGCCCGGATTTCCAATCGCTCCGCCAGCGGCTTGGCGGCCTTGAGCTCCATGGGTGCATTGAGCAGGCCGAGCGCTTTGCCGATGCGGCGCCAGATGGTGATGGCGATGTTGGTGCGGATGGGATGGAGGAGGATCAGACCCTCGTTCTTACGATCCTCGCTGAGATAGCCGATGCGGTGACGCTTGAGCGCTTCGGCAACCGAGCCGATGCGGACGGGCCGGTCGTCGATCCGCACCTCGCCGCCGGTGATCCTGGCGTCGCCAATCAGGGCGCGTGCCAGCTCGGACCGGCCGGCGCCGACAAGGCCATAAAGCCCCAGTATCTCGCCCTTGCGGGCGAAGAAGCTGATATCGCGATGTCCCAACGATGTCGCGACATTACGCAATTCGAGCTTGCGCGTGTCACCGACAAGCGTGCGACTACGGCGTGCCGCTGCCTTCTCCTCGCGGCCGATCATCAGTGAAACCAGCTTGGAGCGGGTCATGCCCGCCATCGGCTCGCTCATGGCCGCATTACGCCCGTCCCGCAGCACGGTGACGCGGTCCGATATGGCGAAAACTTCCTCGAGCTTGTGGCTGACGAAGACGATTGCCGCACCCCTATCGCGCAATTGGCGCAGCAGGCCGAACAGGGCTTCCGCCTCGGTCTCGGTGATGGAGGCCGTCGGCTCGTCCATCAGCAGGACCTTGGCCTCATGGCTCAACGCCTTGGCGATCTCCACGATCTGCATCTGCGCAACGGACAGGCGTCGCACCTGCATCCTCGTATCGATCGGCAGGCCGATCATGTCGAGATATTTGCGCGCCTCGGCGTTGACGGCGGCATAGTCGACCAGACCGTTCCGCAGCGGGAGTTGCTCCAGCATGATGTTTTCGGCGACCGAGAAACGCGGGATCAGGTTGCGCTCCTGGTGAACGGCGGAAATGCCGTGGCGGATGGCGTCGCGCGGCGACTGCAGCTCGATCTCGCGCCCGTCGAGCAGGATGCGGCCACTGTCGGGCCGGTGCACGCCGGTGATGATCTTGATGAGCGTCGACTTCCCGGCGCCGTTCTCGCCCATGAGGGCATGGATTTCGCCGGGCCTGAGTTCAAGCGAGACATTGTCCAGTGCCCTGACACCGGGAAAAGACTTGCTGGCCTCCTGGATGGTAAGCGGCATATCAATCGCCCCCCGTCCGAACCGCCCGGAAGCGGTTGACCCACACTGCAGCGAGGATCAACGCGCCCAGTACGAACTGCACCCAATAGGGGTCAACATTGACCAGGACCATGCCGTTTTCGATGAGCGCGATCAGCACCACGGCCAGAAGCGTGCCAATGATGGAGATGTGCCCGCCCGAAAGCGACGCACCGCCGATGATGGGAGCGGCAAACGAAATGATCAGCCAGTTTGAGCCGATGCTTGGCTGAGCCGAGCCGAGCTGAGCCACTGCGAGCACCGCTGCGATGGCCGCCAAGAGGCCGGACAGGGTATGCGCCGAAATAATGGTGCGGGGCAGTGACACGCCCGAGAGTTGCGCGGCATTGGCATTGCCGCCCACGGCAAGCATGTGACGGCCCGGAACCGTGCGCGAGAAGAACAGCGCTAGGGCGACCGTTACCAGGAGGGGCACGATCAACAGCAGTGGCAGGATGCCCACTCGTCCGGCGCCGAAAACGACGAATTCGGGTGCTAAGTTGTAGAAGGGGACCGAGCGGGTAATTCCCAGATTGATACCGGCAAAGGCCGAGCCGGTCGCCAGGGTGACGATGAAGCCATTGATGCCGGTGCGCACTGTCAGCCAGCCATTGAGGAAACCGGCCAGTCCGCCAACCAGGATGCCGGCGCCGATAGCGACGAAAACCGGCAGGCCGAGCGCGTCCATGATACCGCCGACCACGATGGCGACGAGCCCGCCCAATGCGCCGACGGCGAGGTTGAGCTGACCAACGCCCAGCGTCACCATCTGGGCATAGGCGACCAGCAGAGCGACGCAGAAACTGCGCAGCAAGACGAAGAGATTGAACTCGGAGAGGAAAGCTGGCGAGAGCACAGCTAGCGCCAGCGCGCCGGCGAGAATGGCTACGAGGATACCGGACCATTCGATGTGGATAAGGCGGGCGAGCGGGGTCATGCGCGTCGAGCCTGTCGCTTGAGCGCCAGGCCAGCGCGGTAACGCTCAAGCAGAACGGCCGCGAGCAGAATGATGCCCAGGAAGAGCTGCAGCCAGAAATTGCCGACCTGCAGCACCAGCAGCCCACTGCGAATGGTGCTGACCAGCGCCGCGCCCAGCATGGTGCCAATGACGGAGACCATGCCGCCGGCCAGGAGCGTGCCGCCGAGGACGGGAGCGAGGAACGACGGCAGGAGCCAGTCATCGCCACCCACCGACGGCATGGCTGCGCCGAGCCGGGCCGTGAGCATGACCGCCGCCGCTGCCGCGAGAACTCCGGACAGGGCATGCGAGAAGATGATGGCGCGGCCCACCGGGACGCCCGACATCTGGGCGGCGCGGGCATTGGCGCCGGCCGCCAGTATTTCGCGACCGAGCCGCGTGTAGCGATAGAGCACGAGCAGTGCAGCGCCGATTGCTGCGGCGACCAGGATCAACGAGGGGATGCCGGCAACGCTCGATTTGCCGAATTCGCCGATGCTGGCCGGGAGCGCGTTATAGGGAACGGCTTTGGTCAGGATCAGCATCCCGCCCGAAAAGAGGCTAGCGCTTGCCAGCGTGACGATGAAGCTGTTGACGCCGGTCTTGACGATGGCGACGCCGTTGAGCAGGCCAAGCGCGGCGCCGCCCAGGAGGGAACCAGCAATTGCCAGCGGTATCGGCAGGCCCAGGGTCTGCACCAGGAAGCCGGTCAGCATTACCGAACAGACGCCGATCGCTCCAACCGACAGGTTCATGCCACCGGTGGCCAGCACCACCATCTGGGCAAAGCCGATGACGATGTCGATGGCCAGGGAGCGGCCGAGCGAATTGAGGTTGAACCGGGACAGAAAGCCCGGTGCGAGGCTGGAAAAGAAAATCCAGAACGCCAATACGATGACGAAGAGGCCCAGTTGCGTCGAACCCTTGTTCAAGAGGTCGAGCACGGGTGTGCGCCGCATCGGCGCGCTGTCGCTGTCGGTCATGCTGATCGATCCGCTTCAATGCGGCCGCCCGTGTGGCGGACGGCCGCGATCAGTGGGGTTCAGTTACAGGTCAGATACTTGGCCTGGAAGCCGGCCTGGATTTCTGACGTGAGCGCCTTCAGGTCGTCCTGGTAGGTGCCGGCGTTCGCGCTCGAAATCAGCAAAGTGCCGGAGTCGATGAAATGCGCGGTCTGCGGCGTGGTGACGAAGGCAGCATCTGCATTCACCGTGCAGGTGCCCGACGCCAGCAGATCAAGCGCATAGGCGCCGACATACGCTTGACCATAGGGATTTTGCGCCATCGTACCAGCGACAATGCCATCCCGGATGGCATCGAGCACGATCGGGTCGTCATCGATGCCGACGAACTTTATGCGCTTGTCACCCAGGTTGCGCAGGGCCGTGGAGGCGACTACCGACGGGATGTAAGCCGTGGCGATCATCCCACTGATCTGGTCCTTCTGCGCGGCGAGCAGCGCATTGATCTTTTGGTCGGCCGCTTCCTGCGCATCGGTATCGGCGACGGTCTGCAGCAACGTTACCTTGCCGTCGCTTTCGTCGACCGCCTTTTGCACGGCCTGGGTGCGCAGCGTCGTATTCGGATCGACCAGCAGGCCGGCGAGATGGACGATGGCGCCTTCGCCGCCCATGGCCTCGATCAGCGCCTTGGTGCCCAGATAGGCTGATTGGTAGACGTCGGTGCCGAAGCAGAAGCCCATTTCCGTGGGGTCTTGCGCGCAGCCGGCAAGAGCGATCGAGTTCAACCCGTTGGCCTTCAATTCGGCGACGGTCGAGTTGATGCCCACCGCGTCACCCGGAAAGATGCCGAAGCCGGTGTAGCCCTGGGCAGCCAGGCTCTCGACGAGTTCGGTCTGCAATTCCAGCCGCCATTCCGAGGGCACTTTGAAGTCGACGGCAGCGATGCCGAAGTCGCGCGCAGCGTCGGCCGCACCCTGTTCCCAGGGCGCAAAGTATGGGTGGGGACCGCCCGGGATCAGCGCGATCCGATTGTCGGACGCAATGGAGGCGAGTGGGGTCAAAGCGGTGGCGGCAACAATCGAGGCGGCAATGAAGCCGCCGAGGCGAATGATCATGTAGTCCTCCCTTGGTGCGGCAGCGCGGTTCCTCCTCGCTTGCCGACCAACGAAGGCTAGCAGAAACGCATATCGCGTGCAATATGCGTTTCTGGTGCGAAGGGCACCTAGTCGGTGTGGAAGACTTCTTCCATGCCGGCCCACCATTCCTCGGATTTGCGGGTGGTCAACGGTTCCTGAATGGGATCGCAGATAGCCCACCATTTCTGCGTTACCGGGTCGGCCGCCATCGCCGCCATGTCGGCGTCGTGGTCGTTCCCGTCATATTCGTAATAGGCGAACAGGAGGTTTTCCGGCTCCTTGAGGAAGATGGAGTAGTTCCGGATGCCGGATCGCTCGATCTGCTGGAGGACATCAGGCCAGACCGCGCGATGCAGGCGCTTGTATTCGTCTATGGCGTCGCCCTTCAGGCCAAGAACAGCTGCGTATCTTTTCATTTTCTCCCCTCCGCGCAGTCGGTTAGCCCAACGCTATGTTATTCAGGATAGTCGCCGCCAGCACCCTGAAGTCGGATAAGAGCGATGCCGCATCCTGGGGATGCGGCACCGATATCTGCTTGCGGGAAAGGGGGCGCGTAGCGCGACCTTTCCTAGAACTCAGCCCAGTCTTCCTTGATCGCCGCGTTCCCTTGGGAAAGGTAGGTCTTGGCGGCCTTGGCCTGTGAAGTGGGGGCGCGGCGCGGGGCCGGTTCGGCAGCACGGACCGGCTCGCCCGATGCATCCAGGATGAATTTGCCGACAACGCGGTCGAGCTCCTCGGCCTGCGACTCTGTCTGCTCGATCGCCGCATTGGTTTCTTCCACCAGGGCGGCATTGTGCTGGGTCATCTCGTCCATCTGGCGGACAGCCACCACGACCTCGCCAATGGCGGATGCCTGCTGGAGGCTGTCCTCGGCAATCCCGTGCATGAGCAGGGTGTTGTCCCGGATGCTCTCCAGAACCACATCCAGCTTGCCGGCGGCGTCAGAGACCAAGCGCGAGCCGGACAGGACCTCGCCCACGCTCTGCTCGATCAGCTGTTTGATTTCGGCCGAGGCCGAGGCTGCCGATTGGGCCAGTCGGCGCACTTCAACCGCCACCACAGCAAAGCCCTTGCCGGCGTCACCGGCGCGCGCCGCTTCCACCGAAGCGTTCAGGGCCAGAAGATTGGTCTGGAACGCGATATCGTCGATCAGGCCGATGATATTGGAAATCTTGGCCGACGAGTCGGTGATCCGTTCCATGGCGGTGTTGGCATCGCGCATCACTGCACCACTCTGCTCGGCCGTCCGCGTTACCTGCTCGGCATTGGAACTGGCATCCTTGGCTCGCTTCGCGTTTTGCGAAACTGTGGAGGCTAGCTGCTCCATGGCGGCGCTGGTTTCCTCGATCGTTGCCGCCTGCCTGGTGGTGCGTTCGCTGAGATCGTTGGCGCCGGCCAGGATTTCGCTGGTCGCCACCTTAAGAGCGGACGACGTCGAGCGCAGGCCGCCCATGACAGAGGTCAGATTCTCGGCCACGGCATTGGTGTCGTTCTTGAGTTGCAGGAAGGCGCCGCGATACTCGCCGGCCACACGCGGGGTCAGGTCCTGTTTCGCGAGCGCTGCCAGGACGCTGCCGGTTTCGTGCAATCCGCGTCCCACGGTATCGATCAGCCCGTTGACGTTGCGAACCATGTTGGCCAGTGCGGGATCGTCGACCTCGATATCCACACGCTTGCTGAAGTCGCCCGCGGCCGCAGCGCCAACCGTGTCATCAACCGAGCTTTGCAGCAATTCCATGACGGCGGCGCGGTCCATCAATTGCTGGGACCGCCGGCGCTCATCTTCCGACAGAGCCGCGATCTTGATGGCATTCTCCCGGAACGTACCAACGGCCACAGCCATGGCGCCGACTTCGTCGGTGTCATCGAGATAGGGCACGCCGACCGCCAGATCACCTGCTACCAGCGATTGCATGCTGCCATTGAGCCCGCCAATGCGGCGGGTGACCTTGCGAGTCATGATCAGACCCGTGGCCACGGCCATGCCAAGCAGCAGCGCGCCGGCAACGATCATCGCGATCCGCGACAGGAAGACGTTCTGCTCGGCCGCTCCGACACGGTCTTCGATGCGCTGGTCGAGCAGCGCGAAGAACTCGCCAACCGGCAGCATGATGTCAGCCTTGAACTTCGCATATTCGGGGGAATGCAGCATTTGAACGGCGCGCTCATGATCGGCAGGGGCGGCGTCGCTTGGCACGTTCATCGCCGTGGTCTCGAGCTGGACCAGGCCGTCGGATTCCGCCTTTGCCCGGTCGAGGGCGGCGAACTCGGCGTCCGAGAATTCTAGCCGTCGCATCAGCTCCACCAGGGAAATGGTGGTTCCATCGGGACGAGCCTTTACGCCATCGCGGATAGCAATGACGTCGTCGTACATCTGCTTGTACTGGGCGTCGCCTGTCACAACAAATGTTCGGGCAAGTCTCGTGAGGTCGTCGGAGCCTTGGCGGAATTCGTCGGCGAGCAGGTAGGAATCGTACTTTGTCTGAAGCGATCGGGCGAGTTCTTCTTCCGATTGCGAATTCAAGACCACAGCAACTGCAACCATCGCGATAGCGGCAACCATTCCCGCTGAAATGAGGATGAACGTCGCTTTGATGGTTAGTGATGGCAGCTTGGCCATTTGGGTTCAGTTCCTTGACATAACCCGCCGGCGGTTATCCGCCGGCGACTCATCCGGGCCACTTCTGTAAGCACCGGTGCAGCAAGCCAACTATCGTTTCGCTTGGTTAATAGTCGGAGAACGCGCACGTATTTTGCCGAAGAAATACAGCGACTTGCGCCTAAACATATGAGGCGTCTTCAAGAAAATCGGCTTGGCAAGAATGGCGTTTCGATCTCGTTCAGTTCGTTCAGTATTGACTGAACGTTGGTCTTTGCATTATCAAGAAGCATGCAAGAGACGCTATCCGCCGCCGAAAATTTCATCGAGCAGATGGGGTTGATTACCCAGACAGATGGCGGGCCGCGCATTGCCGGTCGCATCGTCGGGCTGTTGATTGTGGAGGGGCGTCCGTTCTCGCTGGCCGAGATGGCCGAGCGGCTCAAGATCAGCAAGGCAAGCGCCAGCACCAACGCCCGGTCGCTTGCAAGTTCGGGTATGATCCGCCAGGTCGCGCATGCCGGTGACCGGCAGGATTATTACGAGCTGGGAGACGACCCCTATACACGCATCGTCGAAACGGTGACGGCGCGCATGCAGGAAGTGGCCCGTCTGGTCCTCGAAGCCGAAGCGAAGTTCCCCGACGATAGCGGGGAAGCCCGCAAGCGGGTTCGGGAGCTGGCGGAATTCTATCAGCGACTGGCGGCTTTTTTCGCGGGGTGGCCCATGCATCCCGCTCCCCACATTGGGGTATCGACCGACGATGCCCAATCTCCATTACGGTAGGCCAAGATGACCTCTGAAAACGCAAAACCAGAATGGGCGCAGTCGAAGCGGGAGAAGGACAATGTCGCGCGCGTTGCGGCGGGTCTCAAGCCGAAGCGCCGGCGCTGGCCATGGATCGCGCTCGGCCTGATCGTTGTCGCTGTCATCGTGGGTTGGTTTCTGATGAGCCAGCAGCCGGCCGTCGAACCTGCAGAGCCTACCGCAGAGGCCGCGCCTGTCATGCAGATCAATCCGTCGGAAATCTCGACGATCGAGCCGCAAACGCTGGTGCAGGTCGTCAAGGTCACCGGGTCACTGGAGCCCCAGCAGCAGACGCAACTGGCCTCGCAGGTTTCGGGCCGGGTGGTCGCCGTGATGGCGCGGCCGGGCGATGCCGTCAGCGAGGGCGATGTGCTTTTGCAGCTCGACACCGAGAGCCTGCGCATCCAGCTCAACCAGCAGACCAGCACGGCGGAGGCCACGCGAGCGCAATTGGTGTTGGCGGAGAGCCAATTGCTGCGCACCACCGACTTGATCGAGCGTGGTCTGGCGTCGTCGTCGGCTCTTGAACAGGCTCAATCCAGCGCCAATGCGCTCCGGGCTAATCTGGCGGCTCTCGAAGGGCAGGTCGAAGCGGCACGTATCGCCGTGCAGAACGCCACGCTCAAAGCTCCAATGGATGGCATCATCTCGGAGCGCAATGTGCGGCCGGGTCAGACCGTCCAGCAGGGGACGTCGTTGTTCACCATCGTCGATCTGGCCACCCTCGAGCTCAATGGTGCAGCGCCGGTTGGCACAAGCGCCCAGCTCGCCAAGGGTCAGGTGGTAACGATTACCATCGAGGGTCTTCCAAACCGGACCTTCGAGGGCATTGTCGACCGGATCAACCCCATAGCTGTCGCCGGTACGCGCACGATTCCCGTTTATGTCTCGCTCGAAAATGAAGAGGGGGTACTGCGTGGCGGGATGTTTGCCACCGGGCAGATCGTGGTTGCGGACCGGCCCGACGCCCTGGCCGTGCCGCAGGGCGCGTTGCGCGAAGATGCCGAGGGCTTCTATGTGCTCAAGCTTGCCGACGGCAAGGTGGTCCGCCAGGCCATCGAGCAGGGCGATAGCTGGAACGGCAATCGGCTGGTCGAGATCACATCGGGCCTGACGGCCGGCGACGTGGTGGTCACCGCGCCGCTGACCCAGCTGCAGCCGGACGACCTCGTCACGATGGTGGAGGGCTAGATGTTTCTGACCCGCATCAGCGTCAATCATCCGGTCTTCGCCACCATGATCATGGTGGCGATGCTGGTCTTCGGCGTCTACTCGTATCAGCGTCTGCCGATCGAGCAATTGCCCGATATCGACCTGCCTGTCGTCGCCGTGGTGGTCAGCTATCCCGGGGCCTCGCCCGAGGCGGTCGAGAATGACATCGTCCGACCCATCGAGGAGGCGGTCAACACGATCAGCGGACTCGATACCATCCAGTCGACCTCGCAATCCGGCCAGGCGATGGTCATCATCCTGTTCGATATGAGCGTCAATTCGCAGGCGGCCGCGCAGGATGTGCGCGATCGCCTGGCGACGGTGGAGGCGGGCTTCCCTGACAATGCCGGGGACGCACAGGTGCTGCGCTTCGATCCGTCGGAGCTTCCGGTCATGTCGCTGGCCGTCAGCTCGGACACGCTGTCGCAGCGCGATCTGACGGCGCTGACCGACGATGTGATTGTCAGCCGGCTATCCAATATTGCCGGTGTCGGGCGGGCGACCGTAGTGGGCGGCGTGCCGCGCCAGCTCAACGTGCTGGTCGACCCTGATCGCCTCAATGCCTTCAATGTCGGCGTGGGTCAGGTGATCCAGTCGCTGCAGCAGGAGAACCAGAACCTGCCGGCCGGCTCGATCACCGATGGCGCCAAGGTGCAGTCCATCCAGGTGGAGGGGCGCATCGAGGATGCCGACGACTTCCTCAATATCGTGGTGGCGCGCCAGGGTGGCCAGCCGGTCTATCTGCGCGATGTCGCGACCATCGAGGACGGGCAGGCTGATATCAAAAGCCTGGCGCTGCTCAACGGCGAGCGGGCACTGGCTATCGACGTGGTCAAGACGCAGGGCGCCAACACGGTTGGCGTCGCCGCCGAAGTGCGCAAGGTGATCGCCACGCTGCAGGCGGACGTGTTGCCGGAGAGCGTCCATCTCGAGATCGTCACCGACAATGCCGTGCCGGTGGAGCAGTCGTTCCACGCGGTGCAGAACATGCTGATCGAAGGCGCGGCGCTGGCCGTGCTCATCGTCTTCGTGTTCCTCAACTCCTGGCGCTCGACCGTCATCACCGGGCTCACGCTGCCGATCTCGATCATCGGCACGATGATCGTGCTCTACTTCTTGGGTTTCACGCTCAACATGATGACGCTGATGGCGCTGTCATTGGCCGTCGGCATCCTGATCGACGACGCCATCGTGGTGCGCGAAAACATCATGCGCCACCTGCATATGGGCAAGAGTCACCGGCAGGCGGCGCTTGAGGGCACCAACGAAATCGGCCTTGCCGTGCTGGCGACGACGCTCTCCATCGTTGCCGTGTTTCTGCCGGTGGCCTTCATGGACGGCATTCTGGGTCGGTTCTTCCTGCAGTTCGGCGTTACGGTTTCGGTGGCGGTGTTGATCTCGCTCTTCGTCGCCTTCACGCTCGATCCGATGATGAGCAGCGTCTGGTACGATCCGGCCGCCCATCCCGATGCCAAGCGCGGCCCCGTGGGTCGTGCCATCGCTCAGTTCGACCGCTTCTTCCAGTGGATCAATGATGGCTATCGCGGCGTGCTGCGCTGGTGCCTCAAGTTCCGCAAGACCACGCTTGCGGTGGCGGTGCTGTCGTTTGTCGGAACGTTCTTCCTGTTCCCTTTGGTGGGCGTGGAATTCGTGCCGGCCACCGATACGGGCGAGTTTCAGGTGTCGATCGAAACGCCGACCGGCTCCTCGATCGACTACACCGCCAGCAAGGTCCGGCAGGTCAACGCCACACTCAAGCGCTTCCCGGAGGTCGAGGGCACCTATGCCACGATCAATGCCGGAACCACGTCCGGCGACAACCGGGCGAGTGTTGTTGTCACCATGGTCGACCAGGCTCTGCGCGATCGCAGTCCGCAGGATATGACTGTGCCGGTGCGAACGGCGCTGGCCGAGATTCCGGGTGCCGAATTCACGATCGGCGCCGCGTCCGGCCTGGGCGGGACATCGGCCCCAATCTCGGTCACCATCTATGGCGACAACTTCACCGTGCTCGACCAATTGGCGGACCGCCTGATTGCGCAGTTCCGCGAAATCGACGGTCTCGAAGACATCGAGTCGAGCCTTGATGCCGCGCAGCCCGTGCTCGGCGTCAGGATCGACCGCGACCTCGCCAGCGACCTCGGCGTCAGCCTGTCGCAGATCGGCGCCACCCTGGGGCCGATGCTCGGCGGGCAGGATGTCACCGATTGGACCGCGCCCAATGGCGACAATTACACCGTCGCCGTTCGTCTACCGGAATGGGCTCGCGATGATGTCGAGACACTCGGCTCGCTGCCAATCACCCAGAGTGGTGCCACCGGCTCCAACGCGATGATCCGGCTGGACCAGGTTGCCCAGATCGTACAGTCGCAGGGCCCCGGTGAAATTCTGCGGCAGGACCTGTCGCGGCAGGTCAGCGTCACGGCCAATCTCTCAGGCGCAGGTCTGGGCGATGTGACTACGCAAATCCAGGCGGCGATTGACAGTATCGAAATGCCGGCCGGCTATCGCATCTCGACCGGTGGCGACGTGGAGCAGCTCGGCGAAACGGCCGCCGCCGCCGGGTCGGCGCTGCTGCTGGCCGTGATCTTCATCTACCTGGTGCTGGCCAGCCAGTTCGGCAGCTTCCTGCAGCCCATCGCCATCATGGTGTCGCTGCCGCTGGCTCTGATCGGCGTGATGGTGGGCCTGTTGATCGGCGGATCGACGCTCAACATGTTCTCGGCCATCGGCTTCATCATGCTGATGGGCCTCGTGGTCAAGAACGCCATCCTCCTGGTCGATAATGCCAACCAGCACGTCAAGGAAGGCTGGAACCTCTTCGATGCGCTGGTCGAAGCCGGAGCGACACGCTTCCGTCCGATCATCATGACCACGCTGGCCATGATCTTCGGCATGCTGCCGCTGGCGTTGAGCTTGCATGAGGGCAGCGGGCAGAACGCGCCCATGGCCCATGCGGTGATCGGCGGCTTGATCAGCTCAACGGCGCTGACGCTCGTCGTTGTGCCGGTCATGCTGACCTACATCGACAGCTTCGGGCGCTTTGCCGGGCGGTTCCTGCCCAAGTCGCCTGATGAGGCTGAGGCCCATCCGGCGACGATTGAATGATTCCAACATAAGTCGGAGCGCGATGGCGCTCCGACCTTCTCTGTAAAATTTTACGTATTTACAATAAGTTGAGGCCGAGATTGCCTCTTCGCGCGCTGCTGATAGCTATGGCTGACCAATAGTTGCGCGAGTACCGAACCGATGAGCATCGTCTCCCAACAAGCTGAAGCCGACCTGCGAGTAGGCGGCTCCACGCCCCCCCTGGTCCTCGACGTCGACGACACCCTGATCCGCACCGATCTGCTGCACGAGACGGCAGTGGCGTACTTCCGGGCCAACCCGCTGCGCGTGTTCAACCTGGTTTTGTGGACGTTGCAAGGCAAGGCCACGCTCAAGCGCAAGCTGAGCGAGCAGGTACCGCTCGACGTGGACGCGCTGCCGATAAACGACGAACTCGTCGCCTTCGCTCGCGCCGAACACGACAAAGGGCGCTCGGTAGGACTGGCGACGGCGGCCGATGAACTATTGGCGCTGCGTCTGGCGCGCCGGTTCGATTTCATCGATTTCACCATCGGCAGCGATGGGACAAACAATCTCAAGGGCGCTAACAAGGCTGCGGCACTGGTCGAGCGCTTCCCTGACGGCTTCGCCTATGCTGGCGACGGTCGCTCCGATCTCGAAGTCTGGGACAAGGCACAGTCGATCATCCTTTCCGGGGCGTCTTCCGATACCGCGGACAAGGCACGGGCCCTCGGCAAGCCTGTCGAGGCGGTGTTCGAGCGTCCGAAGCTCGGCCTGCGCGGCTGGGCCAAGGCGCTGCGCGTCCATCAATGGGCCAAGAACGCCTTGGTGTTCGTGCCGCTGATCCTGTCCGGCATGGCTACGGAGCCGACCGCCGTAGTGGCGGCGCTCGGCGCCTTCATCGCCATCTCGCTGATGGCGTCGGGCACCTACCTGCTCAACGATCTTTTCGACCTCACCGATGATCGCCTGCACTGGACCAAGCGCAATCGGCCGCTGGCCTCGGGCGCGCTGCGCATCAAGCACGGCGTTCCCGCGTCGGTCGGGCTGATCGCGTCCGGCCTGGCGCTCGCCGCAGTGATCGGGTTGCCGACACTGGGTCTGCTGGTTGCCTACATGGCGACGACACTACTCTATTCATTTTACATCAAGCGCCAGCCAATCGTGGACGCGTTCACATTGGCGGCTCTATTCACCATGCGCCTGGGCATCGGCATTGCCGCCGTCGGCGCGGTGCCGTCGCCGTGGCTGCTGGTGTTCTCGATGTTCCTCTTCACTTCGCTGTCTTTCGCCAAGCGCCAGACGGAGATCCAGAAGAGCGTTGCCAAGGGCCGCACCGCAGTCAATGGGCGCGGCTATCTCGGCACCGATGCGGGCATGGTCGTGGCTATGGGTGTCGCGACCGCCATGGCAGCGATTACCATCATGGTGCTCTACATCATGAACGACGTTTATAGCGCCGACTTTTACAACCATCCGGGCTTCCTTTGGGTGTTTCCGGCCGCGCTGTTCATGTGGGTGTCGCGCATTTGGCTGTTGTGCCATCGCGAGCAGCTCAACGACGACCCGGTGGCCTTTGCCATCCGCGACCGTATTAGCATCGCGCTGGGCGGGCTGATGGGGGCTGCGTTTCTCGCTGGCTGGTTGCTCTGATGCTGGCCCTCGCGCGGCGGCTAACCGAAAACCAGGTCGTTCGCTTCCTGCTGTTGGGCGGCACCGCCGCGGCAATCAACTGGATCGTGCGCTTTCCGCTTGCGGCAATCATGCCGATGCCGGCTGCCGTGGTCATTGCCTACATGATCGGCATGTCAGCCGGCTTTGGGCTCTACCGCAAATACGTGTTTCCGGGTTCGAACCGGCCTGTGGTGGAACAGACGGCAACCTTCATTGGTGTCAACATCGTTGGTGCGGTCGTCGTGCTGGCGCTGACCACGCTGCTCCTGCAAGTGGTCGCGTCCAGCCATTGGCCTATCGTCGTACAGGAAGGCTTCGCTCATGGCATCGCCATCGGCATCGGCGCTGTGATCAATTTCTTTGGCCACAAGCAGTTGACCTTCCGCCTTGCACCCACCGCGCGCCCGGCCGAGTAAAGCCGATCTTCATAGAAATGCGCTAACCCACTCCGAAGTTGGCTAGGGGATTTGAGCTGTGACTGCAAAGCGCGTTGTCATGACCACCATGCTTGGCAGCCTCGCGCTCGCCTTTCTAGCGGTTCTTGCGCTGGCGATCCTGCGCGAAGCGCCGGGGAGCAATTCCTATGCCGTACTGGCCGAGGGGTGGCTCAACGGCAGGTTCGACACCGACACCTGCTTCGATGGCGATTGCGCGCTCTACAACGGTCTCACCTACATCATCTTCCCGCCCCTGCCCGGGGTGATCACACTGCCCTTTGTGGCACTATTCGGCAGCGATTTTCGTTTCTTCACGGTGCTAGGCGCGCTGGCCTTTGCCGGCAGCGGGTGGCTGTGGTGGCAGATTTTTCGCCGGGAAACGGCGACGCGCGACGTAGCAATTCTACTGGTGCTGCTGACGCTGTTTGCGACACCGCTGGCCTTTGTGGTGTTGCGCGGCGACGGGGTTTGGTTCTTCGCCCAAAGCTGGGGCTTCCTGTTCTCCACCGCCGCACTCTATTGCGCGCTGGTACGCCGGAATGCGCTGCTGGCGGGCCTGTTCATTGGCATGGCGTTTCTCTGCCGGCAGATGACCATTCTCTACCTGCCGCTGCTCTACGTGCTGTTGCTTGAGGCCAACACCGCCTGGTACCGGATCGACATGGACGCCATTAAGCGCGCGCTGGCGCTGGCGGCGTTCCCTATCATCGCGCTGCTGGTGTATTTCGCCTATAATTACGCGCGTTTCGGCTCGCCGCTCGAGACGGGCTATTCCTACATCTTCCCGCTTGAATGGGAGGATGCCGACAGCGGCGGCCTCTTCTTGCGACTGCGAGTGCGCGAGCTGGGTATCTTCTCGCCCGACTATCTGCTGTTCAACGCCATCTACATGTTCATAGCCGGCCCGCATGTGGAGTTTGCCGGGCGCTACATGACTGAAATGGCGGGTTTCGATGTCAACGGGGCCTCGTTGTTCCTCGTAACGCCGGCACTCCTTTTGGCCTTTCTGGGCAAATGGGACAGGGCTTTCTGGTTCGGCCTTGCCACTTGCGGCGTCGTAATGGGGTTGACCCTGTTCTACCATTCCAATGGCTTTTCGCAGTATAGCGCCCAGCGCTATGCGCTGGACTGGTTGCCGATCCTGCTGGTGTTCCTCGGCCGTGCGGTCAAGGTGGAATGGACGGCGCCCTTCGCGCTGCTGCTCAGTTATGCGATGGGCGTCACACTGGCCATGATCGCCATTGGCGGGCTGCTGGCGCCCTAGTAGCCCTTGGCCTGAGCCATGCGGCCAGCGGCTCGGCCGAAGCCTACGCTGATCACGGCACGCATGGCGTCGCGAGCCTCGTCGGGGTTGCCGGCCTTGATCGCGGCCGCGATGCGGCCGTGGGCCTTGACGGTGGCATCCATCGCGTCGTCGTCCTCGACAGGAGAGCTGATGGTGAAGGCGGCCGTCAGGGCGAGTTCGACCAGGGCGCTGATCGAGGCCATGAAAGGATTGGCCGAGGCTTCGGCGACGGTGCGGTGGAACTCGAGATCGGTCCGGGCGAACTGCTCGGGTGTGGTTGCCTCGCCAAGGCGGTTGGCGCAATCGATCAGCGCCTCGGCCTGTTCGTCGGTGCGGCGCAGGGACGCGAGCGCGGCCGATTCGAGTTCGATGCCGATGCGGATTTCGGAGAGGCTGCGCAGGAATTCGACGTCCGGTCCGGTCTCGAAATGCCAGGCCAGAACATCGGCGTCGAAAAGGTTCCAGCGCCGGCGTGGCAGCACGCGCGTGCCGATTCGCGCGCGGGCCTCGATCATGCCCTTGGCGGCGAGCGTCTTGAGCGCTTCCCGCAATACGGTGCGGGAGACCGCGAAACGCTGCAGCAATTCGGTGTCCGAGGGCAGGATAGTGCCTTCCGGGTAATCGCCGGCGACGATGGCTACACCCAATTGCCAGAGCACCTGCGAATGCAGGTTTCGCATTGGTACGCGCCCCGCGATGGACGCGATCAGATCGCCCGACGTCCTTTCCCGCGCGTTTCGCGTGGCCATCGTATTCCCCCATTTTTTGTTGGCGGCGACCTAAGCACGTGACCAATAGTGTTACAATATGAATTGGACACGGCCTGACCGGCAGTGCTGGACAGCGGGCGCCGGCTTGGCGAGTGTAGCGGCAAAAGGATTCGCCCCATGAGTGCTGCTGCCAATCTCGATGCCGTTCTTGCCCAGGTCGATGCCAGCCTCGACCAGAGCCTGGAACGCCTGTACGCGCTGTTGCGCATCAAGTCGATTTCGACCGACCCGGCCTATGCCGCCGAATGCCAGCGCGCCGCGGACTGGATCGTGGGCGAGCTGAACGCGCTCGGCTTCGATGCCGCGGCGCGTCCGACGCCGGGGCATCCCGTCGTGGTGGCCCATGGCCCCGAGCAGCCCGGAGCGCATGTGCTGTTTTACGCCCATTACGACGTGCAGCCGGTCGATCCGCTGAACCTCTGGCATACCGATCCTTTCGAGCCGGTGCTCAAGGACGACGCCAATGGCCGCAAGATCATCGTGGCGCGCGGCGCGTCGGATGACAAAGGCCAGATGATGACCTTCATCGAAGCCTGTCGCGCCTGGAAGGCGGCGACGGGCTCGCTGCCGGTCAGAATCTCGCTGATGTTGGAAGGCGAGGAAGAGAGCGGTGGCAAGAATCTGCCGCCGTTCATGGAGGCCAACAAGGCCGAGCTCGGCGCCGCTGATATCGCGCTGGTCTGCGACACCGATATGTGGGACCGCCAGACCCCCTCGATCACGACTATGCTGCGCGGCCTTGTAGCCGAAGAGGTGGAAATCACCTGCGCCGACAAGGATCTGCATTCGGGCATGTTCGGCAATGCGGCGCGCAACCCGAACCAGGTGCTGGCCGAGATCATTGCCAGCCTGCGAGCGCCCGATGGCAGCGTCACCCTACCCGGCTTCTACGACGACGTCGCCGAAATCAGCCCGGAGCTCAAGGCGCAGTGGCAGGGCCTGGGGTTCGATCAGGCCAAGTTCCTCGGCGAGGCAGGTTTGTCTATCCCGGCCGGCGAGCAGTCCCGCTCGGTGCTCGAAATGCTATGGGCACGGCCGACCTGCGAGATCAACGGCATGATCGGTGGCTACACCGGCGACGGCTTCAAGACCGTAATCCCGGCCAAGGCCAGCGCCAAGATCAGCTTCCGGTTGGTCTCGGGCATGCAGCCGGACAAGATCCGCGCCGCCTTCCGCAAGCATGTGCAGGATCGCGTTCCGGCCGATTGCTCGGTGACGTTCAAGGAGCATGGCGGCTCGCCGGCCATCACCGTGCCCAGCGATGGCGTGCATCTGCGGCAGGCGCTTGACGGGCTGTCGGGCGAATGGGGCAAGCAGGCCGTGATCACGGGATCGGGCGGGTCGATCCCGGTGGCGGGTGACTTCAAGAAGATCCTGGGTCTCGACACGCTGCTGATCGGCTTTGCGCATGTGGACGACGCTATCCACTCGCCGAACGAGAAGTATGACCTCGAAAGCTACCACCGCGGCATCCGCTCTTGGGTACGGGTGCTGGCTTCGTTCGCGGGCTAGGCGTCGCCTTCGAGATATTTGATGAGCATGAGCGCCGCAGACTTGGCCAGAGCCAGGTCGCGGCGATCGGCGAGGTCGCGTTCGAAGCGCTGGCAGAGGGCTCGGTAGGCGCTGAAGTGAGTGGAGGCGGCGTAACGAAGCTCCATACGCGTCACAGTTGCCTCGATCTCGTCCAGCGAGGGCGTGCCCATGTCAGGCGAACATCACCGCAAGCATGGCGATGACGGCAGGAATGGTCTGGATGAACAGGATTTTCCGGCTGGCCGTGGCGGCGCCGAAGAGCCCGGCGACGGCGACGCAGGTGAGGAAGAACATCTGAATCTGCCAGGCGAATTCGGGCGCCGGATGCAGCAGGCCCCAGATCAGGCCGGCCGCGAGGAAACCGTTATAAAGGCCCTGATTGGCGGCGAGCGCCTTGGTCTGTTGTGCGAATTCGGGCGTCAAGCCGAAGGCCTTCTGGCCGCGCGGTCCGGTCCACAGAAACATCTCGAGCACGAGAATGTAGATGTGGAGCAAGGCGACGAGGGCGACGAGAACGCTTGCGACGATGCTCATTTGGTCTTGGTCTTTCCAGTCGACGGCGCTTCCGTCGCTGCCTCGGCGTCCCAGGCTGCCCGCATGGCCTGGTAGTCCTCATAGGCCTGGTCCTGGTCCGGCAGAGCCACGGTCGAGCCACCCAGCGCGACGAGCTTGTCGATAATGACGGGCACATTCGGGCTTTCGATATAGCAGGTCTCGTTCTGGTCGAGCGCGTCGAAGGCCGGTCCGTAGTATTGCTCGTCATAAACGTCGGTGCTGAGGCCAAGCTGGTGCGCCAGGATGTCGGCGGAATCGGTCAGCAGGGACCATTCTTCGTCGCTGATTTCGGCGCCGGTGCAGTTGGACGAGACGACATTGGCCAGCACGACCTCATGCAGGAAATCCTCGGCTTCCTGCCCCTGGTAGGACGAGAGGTCCGGCAATTGCACATAGATCTTGCCGTCGGCCAGCGCCGGGGCGGTCAGGGCGAAGCACAGGGCCGTTGCGGCGTAAAAGCGGTTCATCAAATTCTCCGTAATACAAATCGGGGCAGAGCTTGCGATCATCGCATGAAGGATTACACCGGGCCTAGTTGGCGGCCGCATCTCGTTCGGCCAGCATCGCCTGATAATCTTTGGCCGCCTGCGCCTGATCGGGCAATGCTTCACGCGATCCGCCCAGCCCCACCAGTTCGTCGATGGCATCTCTTACATCCGGCCCGTCGACGGAACAGTCCAGCTGAGCCAAGGCGACCTCGGCGTATTCTGCTTCATATGCGGCAGTGTCGATATCCTGCAAATGCATCAGGATATCGGCGGAGTCGCTGAGGAGTGACGCTTCAGCCGCCGTCACCGACACGCCCGGGCAATTGGTAATCGCCGTCTGAGCCCGCGCCAGCTGGTAGAGCAGATCCATGCCGCCCGGCTTCCAATAATCCGACAAGTCAGGCAATTGCACGTAAACCTTATCGTCGGCAAAAGCCGGGCCGGCAAAAGCCAAGCATAGTGCAGCGGCGGCGAACAGGTTTCTCATCAATAATCCTCTTAGTCTTGGACGTGGCGCAAATATTGCCATGCCAAGGCGCCGCCCGGCAACAACCGGTCGGAGCTAGTACAGGTGGACCCCGAGGCGGCTACCGCCTCGTGTATGAATTTGTATGAGACGATAGTCGCCTCGGGGCTGCCGGTTTTTGGGACAGTACTCGGGGATCGCGGACTGCGGACGCTCGCCGCAGCCGGCCAGTACTCGAACCTGCACGCGCAGCGACGCGCGGCCCGGCACCACCCCGGCCGCAGTTCGCTGCAGCGCCACCCGTCAATCCGGGGTGATGGGGGAAGGATGGCACAGGTTTGGTGGGCGGGGATAAGGGGCACAGTTTCGTGTGCTTGGCCCCACCCCCTCCCGGCCTCCCCATCAGAGGGGGAGGTGTGGCCCTGTGGGTGAGGCGCTATCCCGTTCCAAACTCGATCGTCACGTCAGGGCTTGGCGGGCGGTGGTTGGGGAGCGCGGGCATGTCGGCAGCGGGGGTGTTTGGCCTGTCCAACGCTGGACGGTACGGATCGCCACCGACACGGATCCCGGCCCGTGCAGGGATGCCGTCAGGTATCTTTAGTTCACCTTGGTCTTGCCACCGGCTGCCGCGGCCTCGCCATCCCAGACAGCCCGCATCGCCTGATAGTCCTCATAGGCCTTGTCCTGATCCGGCAGGGCCTCGCGTGAACCGCCGAGATTGACCAGCTCGTCAATAAGGGGTTGCACAGCCGGCCCGACGGTTTCGCAGGTATCGGGCTGGTCCAGTGCGGCAAAGGCCGGGGTCTCGAAATTGTCGATGTAATCGTCGGTGCTGAGACCAAGCTCGTAGGTAAGCAGGTCCGCCGAGTCGACCATCAGCGACCATTCCTCCTCGGTGATTTCATAACCGACGCAGTTGGAGGCAACCACGTTGCCGAGCACCAACTGGTAGAGGAACTCTTCGCCGCGCTCGCCTTCATAGGAGCTGAGATCGGGCAGTTGCACATAGATTTTGCCGTCAGCCAGAACAGGCGCGGTCAGGCCGAGGCAAAGCACGGCGGCGGTGAGAATGCGATTCATCGGAATGTCTCCATTTGCGCCCGTCATGCCACGGCTTTGTATCGCCAACAAGAACGGCTGCGGTACCGGGTCAACCCGGCTGCCCGCCAATCGACTGCACCGCTCTGGCGCCAGCGGCAATGCCCTTGCCAAGCGCAGTCGTTTCGTCGTCGCCGGCCAAATGCGCCGCTACAAAACCGGCGGCGAAGGCATCGCCCGCACCGGTGGAATCGAGCACCGTCACGACCGGAGCAGGCAGCATGACGCGCACCCCGTCGCGATCGCCCAGCGCCGCCCCCAAGCGTCCGCGCTTGATCACCACAGTGCCGAAACGCTGGCCCAGCGCGCGCATCTGCGCCTCATAGCCCGCCACCCCGGTCAAGGCCTCGGCTTCGCTTTCATTGGCGAAAATCCAATCCGCACCCTCGGTCCAGCTAAGGAACTGCGCAACGCCAACCTCGACGAGAAAGCCGACCGAGGCTGGATCGACCGCCACCGGAATGCCGCGCGCCCGGGCCCGGCCGAACAGCTCCTGCACTGCGGCCCGAGGTCCGGGGGCAAAGAAACTATAGCCCGACACCATCACCAGCCCGACATCGTCGAGCAGGCTTTCGGGCAGGTCCTCGGCGCAAAGATTGAGATTGGCGCCGCGATCGGTGAGAAAACTGCGTTCGCCATCGGGATCGACAATGGTCACCAGCACGCCGGACGGCTGCTCGCGATCGGCCGCCAGCGCCGGCACCACACCCAGGCCGCGGAAATAGTTCTTGTACATGGCCTTATCGGCGTGGCCGACACGCGCCGCAAAGACCACGTCGGCAGCCATGGCGCCGAGCCACACCGCCTGATTGGCCCCCGACCCGCCTGGGCGGCTGCGCACCGTGGCGCGCCGGTCTGATCCTTTGACGATCGGACCCTCGGGCACCACGATGACATCGGTCATCACATCGCCGACGACCAGTATGCGCCGGCTCATGCGCGGCGCACGGCCGGCTTGGGGGCAGTGCGGGCGGCCATCGACACGGCGATCTGTGCTGCGACCTTGGCGTTGTTCTCGACCAGCGCGATATTGGCGACCAGCGACTTGCCCTCGGTCAACTCGAAGATGCGCTTGAGCAGGAACGGCGTCAGGTCCTTGCGGCTTACGCCCTCCTGTTCGGCACCGCGAATGGCTTCGGCGATCCGCGCTTCGATGCCGGCGGCGTCGAGTTCATCTGCTTCGGGAATCGGATTGGCGATCAGCACGCCACCCAGGCCCAGATCGGCCTGCATGGTCACGACCCTGGCAATATCGGCGACGTCATCGAAGCGGTGATCGACCTTGTGGCCGCTCTTGCGCGCCCAGAAGGCCGGGAAGTCGTCGGTGCCATAGCCCAGCACCGGTACGCCATTGGTTTCGAGCACCTCGAGCGTCTTGCCGATATCGAGGATCGACTTGGCGCCGGCGCAGATCACCGCAACCGGCGTGCGGCTCAGCTCTTCGAGGTCGGCCGAGATGTCGAACGTCTCTTCAGCGCCGCGATGTACGCCGCCAATGCCGCCGGTGGCGAAAACATGAATGCCGGCCAGCGCCGCGATCTGCATCGTGGTCGCCACGGTCGTGCCGGCGATGGCGCCCTTGACGAGGAGCGCGCTCACGTCGCGCCGGCTGGCTTTGGCCGCCTTGCCGCCCTCGAGCGCCAACCGCTCCAGGTCCTCGCCCGAGACGCCGACGCAGAAGCGGCCATCCATGATGGCGATGGTCGCCGGCACGGCGCCATTCTGGCGGATCACCGCCTCGACATTCTTGGCCATCTCCAGATTTTGCGGATAGGGCATGCCATGGGTGATGATGGTCGATTCCAGCGCCACGATCGGCTTGCCGTCAGCCAGGGCTTTCTTGACTTCGGGGCTGATGGACAAATAGGCCTTGGCGCTCATCGGATCGCTCGCTTTTCTTGATCGGTTGTGGGCCGGCAAGGCCCTTGTTGGCGGCGGTTTTGCGCCTGCGGGGAGCAAGGCGTCAAGCCCTCTGAAAACTTGGTCCCAAATCCCTTGTCGCCCATCCGATTTGGTTCTAGGGTTCGCCCGTAAATCCAATGGGGGAAAGGGTACTTCGCTGCAGACGGTCATCATTGATCGCGCGTGTGCCGCCGATCGATACGCGCCCGGCTCCGGGCTCAGTCCAGTGACGTTCCCTAGCGCTTTTGAGCGCTCTTTTTCTGTACATGCCCATGCCGCCGCCCGCGGGACGGCTCATCCAAGATGAGCGCCGGCGCCTGATTTCATTTGCCTCGCAAGAGGCCCGCCAGATTGCCGCGCCACGGCG